>JBDONA010000825.1:0-8323 GCA_039831575.1 Fuerstiella sp.
CGGAGCCCGCTGGCGCGTCCGTCGAGTCAACCGAATGGCGGGTCTCTGCGCCCTCATGTACAGCGAGCAATGGAATCAATACTGGAATACACTCGCCACTTAAAAAACACTATCCGTTACTGCACCCATCCTCAGGACTCGTCAAAAGCAAGTGTCAACAAGCCATGATTCTTGCTATCAATGGCTGACGAGCCCTCCTTTCTGCAGACCAGCCACTCTTCTCAGGGTTTAGATCCAAATGAAAACATCGCGATACCGGTACATACTTGGGGCGATCGTGCCTTTGACAACCGTGCTGGGCCTGACTCCATCGGACTTAGCGGCCCAGCCTCCGGGCGGTCCGGGTGCACCGGACATCAAACTGGTCGACGAATTCGACACCAATGATGATGGTTGGTTAAACGGCGAAGAACGAAAGGCCGCGTTGGCTGGATTGAAATCCATGCAAGCAGAACGAGGCGGCAGACGCGGGGGACCTGGAGGCAGACGCGGAGGGCCAGGCGGTCGGGGCGGTGGCGGCCGGCCGACCGGCAGTCCAGGACCAAACGTCTTACCAGCAGACATTGAGATTCATGGTGACGCGGAACTCTATGACACAAACGTTCTTCGGACACTGTTCATCGAGTTTGAGGATGAAGACTGGGAAGAACAAATGGCGGCCTTCAAGCCGACCGATGTCGAAATCCCGGCCACGTTGATGGTCGACGGCAAGACCTACCCGCAGGTAGGCATGAGCTTTCGAGGCTCATCGTCTTTCTTCCAGATTCCGTCCGGAAGTAAACGTTCACTGAATCTGTCTATCGACTTCATCAATGAAGATCAGCGACTCTACGATTACAAATCGTTAAACCTGCTCAATAGCAATGGTGATGCGTCGATGATGAGTTCGTTACTCTACTCGCACATTGCCGGCCAAGAAATTGCAACACCGAAAGTTAACTTCGTAAAGGTGGTGATTAACGGTCGCAGTTGGGGTGTCTATGCAAACTCAGAACAGTTCAACAAGGACTTCCTGAAGGATAACTTTGACACGAAGAAAGGCGCCCGCTGGAAGGTAAGCGGGAATCCCAATGGTGACGCCGGCTTGCGCTATCTGGGCGACGAACTTGAGCCTTACCGACAACGGTTTGAAATCAAATCCAAGGACAAAGAAGAGCCCTGGAATGACTTAGTCAATCTTTGCAGGCTTCTAAATGAAACTGCGCCGGAGGACATGGAAAGGACGCTAAGCCCCGTGCTCGACCTGGACGGCGTCTTGTGGTTCCTTGCCGTGGACGTAGCTCTCGTCAACAGCGATGGCTACTGGACCCGGGCCAGCGACTACAACATGTACCAGGACAACGACGGCATGTTTCACATCCTGCCGCACGACATGAACGAAGCTTTCCATGAGCGACAGGGCAGAGGTGGACCCGGCGGAGGTCCCGGCGGACCCGGTGGAGGTCCCGGCGGCCGCCCTGGGTTCGGGCCATCGGAGTTTGGACCGCTCGGGGGTAATTCGCGTGAGCGCCAGGCATCTGGTGATCGGGAAAGTCGCGATCGCCGACAGGATGAACGTCCGCCGGGTACAAACGACCGGCCCCGCAATGACGAGCGGCGTCGAGGCGATGGGCAACAAGGCGAGCGCGGATTTGGTGGACGACGTGGCTTTGAACCACCGCCCGGATTCGGCCCTCCGGAAGGCCGAGGTCCTGGTGGAAGAGGCTTTGGCCCGCCGGGGCGTGGTCCGCGACCAAGTGTGGACCTGGATCCCCTGGTTGGTATCGACAGCGATCGCTTTCCGTTGCGAAGCAAACTTCTAGCCAACGAGACTCTACGCACACGTTACCTTCAATACGTACGTCTGATCGCGACAAAATATCTGAGCTGGGAACATCTTGGACCTCGTGTCGCGTCAGCACGAAAATTGATAGAAGCAGAAGTAAAAGCTGATACGCGAAAACTAACGACGATCGCAGATTTTCAGCAGGCGACGGACAATCGCGACGGCGAATTAAGACAGTTCTGTGAACGTAGAGCTGACTATCTGCTTGGTTTGGACGTAATCAAACAGCTTCCCAGGGAATTGGTCCAGCTGCAGTCAAAGAGTAAATATTGGATGCACCAGGACGTTACTCTCGACAAATAGCACCGTAACTTTCCCGACTCGAAATTCTCAACAACTCACGGTGTGCCTGCCTCCACTTTCATTCCCAGGATAGAAACCCAAGATGAAGAATTCTTCAGTTAGCCGACGTAAGTTTCTGCAAACGTCTGTCCTTGCTACGGCGGCAACTTCCGCCGCATATTTCCCGTGGAGTACTCCCGCCTTCGCGAACGATGAAGCCAACTCGCGACCACGTATCGGGTGCATCGGAGTTGGCAGTATGGGGAGTGGCGACGCTCGTGGCCATGCCCGCTTCGGCGACATTGTGGCTGTCTGTGATGTCGATTCGGCACGTGCAGCGAAAGTTCAGAACGACGAGAAAATCGGCAAAGGCAAGGCCGACGCCTACGGGGATTATCGCAAGGTTCTGGAACGCGACGACATCGATGTCGTCAGCGTGGTGACTCCCGACCACTGGCACGTCAAAATCGCCATCGAAGCTCTGCAGGCCGGCAAACACGTGTTCTGCCAAAAGCCGCTGACGCTGACGCTGGAAGAAAACCAGTTGATCCGCAATGCCTGCAGGAAGTACTCCGACCAGGTCTTCCTTGTCGGAACACAGCAGCGCAGCACGAAGGACAAGTTCCTGCGTGCCGTTAATATGGTCCAAAAGGGTCTGCTTGGCGACATCACGAAAGTGACAGTCGGCATCAACGGCAGCCCCACCGGTGGGCCGTTCCCCGTTGCTGAAGTTCCGGAAAACCTCGACTGGAACATGTGGCAGGGGCAGGCTCCCACCGTTGACTACCGAGAGAAGCGTTGCCATTACCAATTCCGCTGGTGGTACGAATACTCGGGCGGCAAGTTCACCGACTGGGGTGCTCACCACGTCGACATCGCCATGTGGGCTCTTGGTCAGAATGACGATGGTCAAGGTCCGGTTGAAATCGACGGCACAGATTCCATGCACCCCGTCGAGTACAAAGATGGCTACACCACCGTTGACGACTGCTACAACACGTCACACAACTTCTCGGTCATCAACACGTTTGCCAACGGCACCGTGATGGATGTGACCAGTCGAGGCGACAACGGCATCACTTTCGAAGGAACGAAGGGCCGAATCTTTGTAAATCGCGGCAAGATCGTCGGCAAACCGATTGAAGAGAACTGGGACAAAGACCAGTTCGGCGAAGAACAGCTTGTCGAACTCTACAAAGGAAAACCGGCAGAAGGTCACAAGAACAACTTCTACCGTTGTGTTGCCGAAGGCGGCCTGACGGTCTCCGACGTCTTCTCTCATGTGCAGGCCATGAGCGTTTGCCATCTGAGTGCAATCGCCGCTCGACTTGGTCGCTCCATCAAGTGGGATCCGAAGTCCGAACAGATCATCGGAGATGACCAGGCAGCATCATTCGTCGCTCGTGAACGCCGTGAAGGGTTCGAGATCCCTCGCGTATAACTACAGCGAATTTCGCTGTCATTTGGTCGCGGTGGACGTGTTTCAACGGCAAAACGGTTGCCCCGACTCGGAGATCCCAACAGCTCGTCGCATAGATTTGTGGCGGGCTGCTTGTCTTTGAATAGTCGGGCGTTGCGGTGTCGGGCCGGCCGCGTTGGGAGTTCAAACAGCACAGTGCATCCCCACCCAGGACACGCCTGTTTTCTCTCATCAGGGCGAATGTAACACGTTGTCGAGTTCAATTCTGTTTGCCACTGGCACCCGGGTGCTCTCGGCCCGGCAAACGAAGCTACACGTGCAGACCTGCTTCGGTGGGTCTGCTGTATGCATTGTCTCTCGCGCAGGCAATAGTTCGCATTGGCGATCGATCGCCCGGTGACTCGGGCAAAGTTTCCGGTACAACGGGGGGTGACGGCGGGGCGTGACTGGTCGCAATGCTGGTTTGATGGGTGCGTTAAATACGTGACACGCCCCACTCGCCGCCAATTCTGGCAGGCGAGCTTTGGATGTTTTTGCTTTTTCGACCGGGCAATTTCAGGCCGTCGAGGAGTATCCCCATATGGCAGAAACACCCGATTCATTCACTGGTCACGAGGCATTCCTGCGGCTATTCACGAGGTTTGAGGGGAATCTACGCGCATTTGTTGCATCATTGCTGCCAACCTGGGACGGCGTCGACGATGTGATGCAGGAGTCGAGCGTTGTCCTGTGGCGGAAGTTTGCCGAGTTTGACCAGAGCGGAGCGGACTCGGACTTCCTCGTATGGGCATTCCCGATCGCCCGTTACGAAGTTCTCAAGTACCGACGCCGTCGTGCAACTGATCGGCTTCAATTCAGTAAAGACGTATTTGAATTGCTGGCGGCCGAGGCGGAGCACACCTGCGCGACTCAAACCGCCCGTCAGCTTGCGCTCCGCGAGTGCGTCAGAAAACTGGAACCAAGCCAGTTGGCGCTTGTGAAAGCTGTCTATGAAGACGGTGCTGCCATCAGGGATGTTGCCGATCAGATTGGCAGGTCGACGACGGGGCTATACAAAGCGCTGGCTCGCATTCGGGATCGGCTGGCAAGCTGTGTCCGGACCGGACTGGATGCAGGCGTGGAGGGGCTCTCATGACGTTTCCCCAGCGCGACATTGATCTGGTAAGCGATTACTGCTCCGGCACGCTGACTGATGCCGAATTTTCCGAACTGGAGAGTCGGCTCCGCGAGAGTCATGAATTACGTCAGTTGCTGATCGAATATCGGTCCATCGAATCAGCGCTACCTTCGGCTGTTGTTGCCGGAACGATGGGGCAGGCGGAATCGAGTGCGATGAAAAAGAACCGTGCCATTCGCCGGCTGAGAATCGCACTGCTGGCAATGGCCGCCGGCCTTGCATTGATGTTTGGCCTTAGTTTCCTCCGTCCCGGCAATGAGCCGCAAATCGCGACCGTGAGATCACTCTCCGGCTCGGTTCGATGGACGGGCGCTGGTGGACTGGTGTCGGATGTTCAGGCAGCGGGCCAGTCGCTGACCGGAGGAATACTGGAGACGCTCTCCGTGGACTCGTCGGCCGAACTGAAGTTTCTCGACGGCTCGACGGTGAGCTTGAACGGCTCGTCGGTGTTGACGATCTCAGACCGCGGTCAAAAAGAGCTTCGTCTTCGCGAAGGCAGCCTGTCAGCGAACGTGGTTACGCAGCCGACAGGAAAACCACTGCGTTTGTTCACACCAGCAGCGACACTGGAAGTTCTGGGTACGCAATTCGACGTAACCGCCGATTTCAATCAAACAAAGATTTCCGTCAACGAAGGCCTCGTCCGCGTCAAACGTGTGACGGACGGCCAGTTCGCCGACGTCAAAGCGGCTCACTCATTGTTGGCGACAATCGAGGCTCAGGAATCGCTGGTTGCCACACCCATCACAGCGCCCATCAGCGTTTGGGTAGCGAACCTGGCGAAAGACAGGGGCGAAGGTGAGTGGATATCTGCCGCGCATGCGTTGCGATTGGAGATCGGCCGCGCCATCGAAGCAGGTGAGATCAAGGAAGATGATATCCAAACGGTCTACGGAAAACGATTAGCGGATACACGAGACGACGATGGGTTGATCAGAGCGATTCCCAGACGCACAGGCCGCGAGGAACATCCTGTCATCTATTTGGTTTCGCTAAACATTCCCCAGCGTCAGCGCGGTCCGATCCTGTTAGCCGAAGGCAGTCGTCTCCGCGTGAAAGGCCGAACCGAAGAGCCGGATGAGGTGACGTTCAGCTTCGCCGCTCGCAATCACGACCGGACGATTATGGGGCGATACGCAGCCAGTCGACGAGTCGAATCGGCCTTCGACGTTGAAATACCTGTCACGGAATTGCGAGAACTCGGCGATCGTACTACTGCGGTGGGACTTGAGGCCTTCGTATTCGACTGCTTCGCAAACAAACCAAGCCTGGAAATAACGCATGTGGAGTTGCTGGCTCCGAAAGAGTAGCACGCACGTTCGACTCTCGATCAACAAGCCGAATTGTGCGACAGGCCTTAAGGAATTGAAATGACAAGAAGATTCGCAAGTACGATATTCGCCATCACCCTCTTATGCGGAGTCGTTATTGCGGCACCCAATGAAGACGAACACCGTTCGGATGCAGCAGAAAGGCCAGTCGGTCCAGAGCCGGATGCGTGTGCGCGACGCCTGGTTGATAGAGGAAGTCGTACTCCACAGAACTTCCGTCAGTCAGAGGCCGGATATAACGCAGCAGCGACTCTCGATGAGTTCCCTGGTCGGTGAGCCAGTGTGCTCCAACAATCTGGCCGGTACTTTCTGCGTCAGGTTCGTACCGCCAGGAAGCCGTTTCGTGATACGCCAGCCAGCCAGTCAGGTCCTGTCACGCGGACATCAGCATAGCATGCGGAATCTTCGGCTGACCCGTAATCCGAAAATCACGAACCATCGCCCTGCCCTTCCACCAGCTTCGAATCCCAATCCATGGATCGTGATGTTTCGGCAGCGGGACTTCGCGAATCAGCCGACCGTTTAGATAGAACCGACAGCTGTTCGGCCGAAAAACAGCACGTATCCGGCTCCAAGGCTCGAACTCGGCCAGCGGCGGATCAATGACATCGTGGCCTGCACCCTCACGAAAGGAACCGAGCGCTACCCTGCCACCACCCACCGACCCCAGAATGTTGCCGCCAAGTAGAATCTGAGTTGTTCCGAGTGCACCAATGTCGGCCTGCACCTCAAAACTGCCTCGCAGCGGAATGCGATACAACAGGTAATCGCTCTGATGACCTGAGACGTGATGAATCTCGTTCTGTTCGTTCCGATGCCAAATTGCCGACGGGGAGCCATTGCCGCGGGACCGCGCTGTCACGCGCGTTGCGGGAATCCAGTCTTTGGAATCGAGGTCAGTATCAAACGACTGGTGCGACCGACCGCTGACCACGTGCTGGCTTCTTTCATACAGCGCCACGATGTGCGCGTGCCAGACATTGTTGCCGGCCGGTATTGATCGCATCGTCCTTCGTGAATAGAGAACGTTCAGCAGATCGCGAACCGCGCTGTTCTTCCCGAACCGCAGCACTCCCCGGTAAGCGACCAGTGTTTCGGGCCATTGATCATGTGCCGTGGAAGGTGTCATCTTTTCTATCAGTGTCTGCAAAGTTGTGAACGCCGTTTCGGTTACGTCCGCATTGCCGCGTTCCAGATTGATGAGCGCCAGCATCGCGCTGCGAGATCATTGCTGGCGTTCGCTGCCGGGTTGCGGCAACTGGGCAATTCGATTCTGAAGTTCGTCCAGCCGGCCAGACTGCTTTGCTGTGTTCAGAAGATCAAAAACCGGAGACACCAATCCGGCGTCCTCGCGGTCGCCGTTCAGTTCCACATTCAGCGTGACCGGAGCTGGGTCGGTCTGAGTGAAAACGCCGCTCATACGGATGTTCGAATGAGTGGCCGCAGGCAGCACCCAGTCGGCGAGGTATTCAAATCGTTCACCATCGCTGGCTAACGAAGAGGCGTGCTGCCGGACGGCTGTGACGTTGCGGGCGAGAATTGCATCTTCGAACAGCGATTCGAGGACGCGAGGCGAGGGACGAGGGAGACTGCTTCTGTCGGCTGTTCGTTGTTCCGTTCGTCGTCCCTTGTCCTCGAATTCTCCGATTCCGGCAGGCGCAGCACTCGCCACCAGTCCGCATATTACCAGAACGATACTACACGGATAAAACAGCCGCGATCTCCGCGCTCCTTGAATTCGCACAACCGTCTTCCAAACCGGCGAGACGACGGAACTCTGGCCCGCAACGATAGCTCTCGGTTCCAACTTTGGCAGCGCGGCGTCTACGCCGCAGGCCTCTTTGAAATCGGCTTCTCGCTCAGCATCCGATGCAATATTAAAGATGGATGACTGGTTCGATTTCTTAGACAACATGTTTTGTGCAATCCGATGTGTCCAGCCCGTTTAAGGCAACGCGATCAGGCGATTCCATAGGTCAGTGCGACATTGGGCGGATGAACACGCAGCAAAAAATGAGAATTCAGCTATTGTTTGCCATTTCATCCGATTCCGACACTTTCATCCGCAACCAGGTCCTGGCGTAAACCCAGTCATTATCAATCGGTGGCTTTGGACGCAACAACCGAAACGTGTGTGCCGTAAGATGGGGGCATTTACGGCAACGCCGATTATTTTTGCGCCTAATGGCCGTGCGTTCCGTTGACAGAAAGCAGTTGTGAAAGACCTGCGAGTCTTCGTGCGTCCAGAGAACAAGCGGCCATCAAAGACGGGAACCTGCTTCGTGACG
>JBDONA010000157.1:0-948 GCA_039831575.1 Fuerstiella sp.
CTCACCCGATGGCCATGCTGTCGGCAATGGTCGCTTCGCTGTCGGCGTACTATCCGGAAACCGAAGACGAAAATCACGAACAGAACATCGTGCGACTGATTGCCAAGGTGCGAACTCTGGCGACGTATGCCTACAAGAAGTCCATCGGCCAGCCGATGGTCTATCCGCAGAACCGGCTGAAGTACTGCGAGAACTTCCTGCACATGATGTTTGCAGTGCCGTGTGAGAACTACGAAGTCAATCCGATCCTTGCCAAAGCCCTGAACATGCTGTTGATCCTGCACGCGGATCACGAACAGAACTGCAGCACATCGACGGTGCGGATGGTTGGCAGCAGTCGAGCCAACATCTTCGCGTCAATTTCCGCAGGCGTCTGCGCCCTGTGGGGTCCGCTGCATGGCGGAGCAAATCAAGCCGTGCTTGAAATGCTGCAGATGATCGACGACGACGGTGGTGACTATCAGAAGTGGGTCCAAAAGGCCAAAGACAAAGATGACGGATTCCGTCTGATGGGCTTCGGACACCGCGTTTACAAAAACTTCGATCCCCGGGCAACAATTCTGCGCAAGATGTCCGACGAAGTGCTGGCGGAACTGGGCGTCCAGGATCCTCTGCTGGACATTGCTAAGAACCTGGAGAAGGTCGCATTGGAAGACGAGTATTTCGTCAGCCGCAAGCTGTATCCGAATGTCGATTTCTACAGCGGCATTCTGTATCGTGCGATGGGCATCCCCACGAACATGTTCACCGTCATGTTTTCCATCGGGCGGCTTCCGGGCTGGCTGGCGCACTGGAAGGAACTTCGCGACGAAGGCTCCCGCATCTACCGGCCTCGACAAATCTACACCGGAGCGACGGAACGCGATTACGTCGCTGTTGAAGATCGCCTTTAGGGCGCAAGAATTCCTTGTTGGCCGCGCAGGCGCGACAACATGGTCGTCCGAGGCC
>JBDONA010000157.1:958-1972 GCA_039831575.1 Fuerstiella sp.
CACCCCGAAACGGCCCTTTAGAACGATATGTCAGACACTCCCCTTAACATCGCCGTAAATGGCGCCGTCGGACGGATGGGACAGCGCATTGTGGCGTTGACGATCGCCGACAAGGAACTGAACCTCACCACGGCCCTCGAACACGCGACAAACCCTCGACTTGGCGAAGACGCGGGCGAAGTATGCGGTGCCGGGACATGCGGTGTCGCCATCACTTCACAACTTGACGACCGAGTCGATGTGGTGATTGATTTTTCACTGCCAGAGGCCCTCGATTCGATTCTGGTTCCCTGCGAAGAACGCCGCATTCCTCTGGTGATTGCGACCACAGGCTACACCGACGAGCAGCGTGAACAGATTGCGTCCGCCGCCCAAAGTACGCCCATCGTGATGGCTCCCAGCATGAGTATGGCCGTAAATCTGGTGATGAAGCTGGTGGAAGATGCGGCCCGAGTCCTGCGGGACAACACCGATGGCGTTGATGTTGAAATTATCGAACGCCACCATCGGTTCAAAGAGGACGCTCCCAGCGGTACGGCGCTACATTTTGGCAAGATCGTCGCGGAACAGATGGGGCAGGAAAATCACGTCCACGGTCGCGAGGGTCGCCCGGGGCAGAGACCGCACAATGAAATCGGCTACCACGCCCTCAGAACGGGCGACAACGTTGGCGAACACACGATTGTCTTCGGCATGCTGGGTGAAACGATCGACCTGACGGTCCGCGGTCATACTCGTGACAGCTACGCCTATGGTGCACTGGCTGCAGCAAAATATGTAGTCACGCAGGGTGCGGGCTTGTACTCCATGAAAGACGTGCTGGGGTTGTAATACTCGACCGTGAACCACCAGTACTGCTATTGAACACTCGTGAGGGGTTTCGTTCCTGATAAGTGGGTAAGGGAGTGGCGAGTCCACTCGCTTGTATGTTCAATACGGGGGAAATAGCCGAGACTCCCCGTTATCGCGATGAGGTTGATTCCTCATATTTACCGCCGTGCGTCTTTCTCGCAG
>JBDONA010001076.1:0-1971 GCA_039831575.1 Fuerstiella sp.
TCACGTTCCCGATGTGCCGATCACCGTCGACGCACAGGTTCCAGACAATCCTCACAAGACGTTTCGCGAGCGAGTCGAAGATGTCACGCAAGAGAGTGAATGCTGGAAATGCCATCAGCATATGAATCCGCTAGGTTTTCCTTTTGAAGTCTTTGACGATTTCGGCCGATACCGGCTCGACGAGCCGCTCGAGTATCCCGAGCAACTGATCTCCAAATTCAATGGAAGCAACCTCGCCGACATTTTCAAAACCAAATCCGTTAGCACACTTGGTGAACTTCGCGGCACGGGCGACCCAGAGCTGGACGGCAGTGTACGAGACCCGTTTGAGCTGATTGACCGGCTGGCCAAGTCAAAGCGGGTCCGGCAATCCATTATTCGCCACGCATTCCGCTTTTTCATGGGGCGAAATGAATTGCTTTCTGATTCACAGACATTGATCGCCGCCGACAAGGCGTATGTCGACAGCGGAGGCAGCTTTAGAGCGGTTGTCGTGTCACTCCTGACGTCCGATTCATTCATGTATCGTAAACATCTTCCCTAGGACCTTTCTGCGATAGTCTTTATTATCAAGCAATCGCCCAGATAACGGGCACGCATTCTGCAAGGAATCATACATGACAACCCGACGACAGTTTCTACAAACCAGTTTGTGCAGCGCCAGTGCTGCGGCGTTGGGACCCGGACTGTTCGCCAATGAAACCGCGAATAAGCTGCCGACGCGATTCATCTTCATTCACAAAGGGAACGGTCTGTTTCCCAAAGCGATGGTGCCACCCTCGTTCGGCAAGGAGGAAATGGAGAAAGAAAACAAGAAGCAGCCGTTCGAGGTCGCTTTGGTCGAGCACGAACTGCCTGAATGGATGCGCCCTCTGGACGACCACAAACAGAACATGACGATTCTTCAGGGGCTGTCCGGCAAGATGTGCACCACCGGGCACCACACTTGGCAATCATCCCTCGGTGTATACAAAGCCAACGAACGTCTAAGTTCAATCAAGTGGGCGACCGTCGACTTCGAGTTGGCAAGGCTCTTTCCATCGCCGTTTGAGCACATCGAGTTGGCCTGCTTCCCCGACGGTGGAGGCAACGCACGCGGCAACATTAACGGTATCGAGAAAGGCTTTTCTGCCCGCGGTCCGCAACAACCGAATTACGCCTTTGGCTCGCCGAAGATCGCCATCCAGGAGCTCTTTAAATCCGTTTCGCACAACAAGCGTGATCAGATCAAGTACGAATTGGAGCGGCAGGTTCTGGAGTTCGCTTTCAACGGGCAAACGAATCTTGGCCAGCATCGCCGTGGCGTCGAAAAGTTGAAAGTTCTGAACTACGCAGACTCTATCCAGGCAATCCAAGAGCGTAATCACAAAGTCGACGCCATGGCTGACGTCATCCGGCAGCACGTTCCACTACTGGATGAGAAGTTCTTTGCCGATGACATCACAACGATCGACCGACAGGTCGGCCATACCGAAATACTCCTGTCCGCTCTCATCTCCGGTATGACCAACGTCGTCACATTTACAATGGATGAGCTCGGTACTCGGTACACCGGAATCCCCACGATTGAAAATGAGAATGTCAATCTTCATGACATCGGTCACGGCAAGGGCGTCGGCTCACTGAAAGCCGAAGAGGTCCGGGAGAAGCTCCGCCATCATCACATGACCCTGGTCGACAGCATGGTGAAAAGACTGAAGAGCGTTCCAGAGGGAGAAGGCAGCATGTTTGACAACACAGTCCTGCTCTATTTCCCCGACAACGGCGAAACCCATCACAGCAACGGAACGGAATGGCCGTTCATCGTGATGGCAGGCAACAATGTCCGTTTGGATGTCTCTGGAAAGTATATTCGCCTTCCTTTCTACGGCGAACATGGCCACAAGACCCTCGGCAATTGGTACACCACCATCCTGAACGCCTACGGTAACCCAATCCCACACTACGGGGCCTTAGACACCGGCCTGGCCA
>JBDONA010000231.1:0-33703 GCA_039831575.1 Fuerstiella sp.
ACCGAGCACGTCCGCGACGCAATCAACGATTCCGGGATTTGTCAGCATGTCGTAGACACGACCATGCTTCATGTGCGCCGTACTTATCGAATAGCTGTCTCCACCGGCTGCGATTGTCTGTTCCAGCAGCCGATCAAAGTAGTCGCGGAGGTCAGTAATCTGTTCGTTCGAATAGACGTCAATCGGTTTGATGTAACCGTTGGTGTTGTAGGATTCCAGCTGCGTCGCGGTCAGTGATTTTGGTTCGACGGAGGCGGCCGGATGGAAGCGAAGATCGCGCGGTATCGAATCCAGTTGTGCCTGGTCAGGAGTAATCTTGAAGTCGGGTTGAGTTGACACGAATTTGCTTTCAGTGGAATTCGATTCGCCCAGTCGGCACGCCATTATGCCACATTTCGATTTGATGATCTACCACGTCTTCGCAGGCGATTGGCTGAGTGCAGTAGCGGATTGCGGTTTCGGACTGATGGGTGGCCGGGCCGGACTGAGCCTGCGAAGGAAAATCAAACCGGCGCTGCCGGCCCCGGGGTTTCACTCGTACCTCGCTCCAACCCCGGCCACACTCTCCAACTTGACAACCATTCGTTGCTGCACCCTATTGGCTTGATGCACCTCAAACCACACGGAAGGACACATAGACGGTACCGGGAATTACGGTGCGGAGTTGTGATGACCACTCAACACGTCCGGGGCATCACCCTGTGAAGCGTCGTCACTGGTCAGAAACCAGAACATTCCCGGACGCAGCAGAAATTCTGCCATCGTTGATGTTGTTAGTCCGCCCAGAATCACGGTTGCGACGGGGAACAGAATCTCCTTGCCGGGCAGATGGCCGCCGATCACCAAAGGCACCAGACCGATGCCCGTTGTGAGTGCAGTCATCAATACGGGCGCGACTCGGTCAAGGCTTCCCTGGATAATCGTTTCGTGGCTGCGACCGTTTTGTTTCACGCCCGCAAGATATGTTTCCACCAGCAGAATTCCGTTTCGGGCAGCGATGCCTCCGAGTGAAATGAAGCCGACCATGCTGGCCACTGAAAGCGACTGTCCTGTCAGGACCAGCGCCGCGACACCACCTGCGAATGCAATCGGCAGGGCCGCCAGAATCTGCAGCACAAGGCTGGTTGACGAAAACGCGGAAAACAGAACAACGAATACTCCCACGATCGCCAGAGCACTGAAAATCAGCAGCCGGTTCGTGGCAGATTCCTGTTCTTCAAACTGGCCGCTGTAGATGACCGAGTAACCACTGGGCAGCTTGATATTGTTGGCAATGGTCTCTCGGATTTCGTCCACGGCGGTCCGCAGGTCACGACCGCGCGTGTTGACTCGCACCACGATGCGACGCCGAGTGTCTTCGCGTTTGACCTTGTTGGGGCCCATTGATTGACGGATCTTCGCCAGTTCAGACAACGGCACGCGGGCACCATCCGGCAGTTCGATCGGCGTGCGGTCAAGTGACTCAAAGTCGCTGCGGAACTCATCGTCGAACCGCACCAACAGGTCGAAGCTGCGCTGCCCATCAAGGACCGACGAAACAACTCGGCCATTCAACGCGGTCTCCACCATTTGGTGGATGTAGGCTGGTGTCACTCCGTACCTGGCCAGTTGTTCGCGCTTCAGTTCGATCCGAATCTGTGGAATGTAGGTCAGCTGTTCAACCATCGGTTCCGCAAGGCCATCAATGCTCTTGATTTCCGTCTTGATGCGCTTGGCGATCTTTTCAAGTTCCTGTAAATCCTCCCCGAAAATCTTGATGGCGATCTCGGCGGTGACGCCAGACAACATATGACTGATCAGGTGAAAAATCGGTTGCTCGACTTCGGTTTCAACACCCGCCAGATCTGCCACGGCCTGTTCCAGTTGTTCGATTACTTCTTCACGCGACAGGCCGCTGTTGGGATTCAGAGACATCACGTATTCGCTGGTGTTGACGCCCATCACGTGTTCGTCGTTCTCAGCCCGACCGGTTTTGCATGTAAACCACAACAGCGGTCCCTGCGGGTTGGCTTCCGTTTTCAACAGTTCCGCAAACTTCAGATCGGCCAGTCGGCGAACCTTGTTCGATGCCTGCAGAGATGTGCCAGGGCTGAGAAACAAATTGACCTGTGCGGCGCCTTCATCAAACGCCGGCAGAAAGTTGATACCCATGCGGGACACAGTGACGCCCGCCACCAGCACCGACACGACACCTGTCACAGAAACCAGAAAAATTCCGGAGCGCGTCAGACTCAGGCGTAACAACGGACGCACGGCTGTCTTGATTCCTCGCAGGACAAAACCCTCTGGTCTTTTGGTGCCGGAACCGCTCGGCAGCAGGTAGTAACTCAGCACCGGCGTGACCGTCAACGAGACCAGGGTGGAAGCCGTGATCGACACAACGTAAGCAATGCCTAACGGAGTAAACATCCGTCCTGCCATGCCGGACAACGCGAACAACGGAGCAAACACAAGGACCACCATCACAGTACTCATCATGATCGCGCCACGTACTTCGCTGCTGGCGTCATAAATGACAACCAGTACGGGCCGAGGCGCGTCGCTGTGACGGTTCTGTTTCAGCCGTCGAAAGATATTTTCAATGTCGACGATAGCATCATCCACCAGTTCGCCCAGAGCCACAGCGATGCCACCTAAAGTCATCACATTGATGGATAGTCCCATGAAGTGGAAGACCAGGGCTGTGGTCAAAATGGAAAGCGGAATCGCCGTGAGCGTGATGAGCGTCGTCCGGATGTTGAATAAAAACAGAAACAGGACGATGACAACCAGAATCGCACCGTCGCGGACGGCTTCGATGACGTTGCTGACGCTGTAGTCGATAAATTCGCGTTGCTTGTACGTCGCTTCAATGTGCACATCATCGGGCATCGAAAGCTGCATTTCGGCAATTGCCTGCTCGATGTCATCGGTGAGCTGCCGGGTGTCGGTACCCGGCTGTTTCTGAATCGTCAGGACCACGCCGTCGATGCCGTTGATGGCGGCGTCACCTCGTTTGACCTGAGCACGTTTGACCACCGTGGCGACGTCACGGACCAGCACGGGTCTCTGCGAACGATGATCAATGACAATCGATTCAATATCGGCCAGGTCACGTATGCGGCCAATGCCGCGCACCAGAATCTCGTTCGCTCCACGATTGACGTAACCACCGGACACATTCAGATTCCCGTCCCTGAGTGCAGATTCCACCTGCCGCAGGCTGACGTTGTATTTTTGCAGAGCGTGCGGATCGACCAAAACCTGATACTGCATTCGCCCGCCGCCGATGGTAATCACTTCGGCGACTCCCTGAATCCGCAGCAAACGCGTCCGCACAACCCAGTCGCCCAGCGTGCGCAGTTCCAGCGGGCCGGTTGTTCCGTCTTCGCTCCACATGCCAATCAGCATGATCTGGCCCAGCAGAGAGGAAATCGGCCCCATGCGTGGCTTCACGTTGTCCGGCAGAGTCCCCAGGACGCTGGCGATACGTTCGCTGACAATCTGTCGAGCAACGTAGACGTCCTGCCCCCAGTCAAAGTCGACGTAGATCACACTCAGACCAATGTCTGACGAGCTGCGGACGGACGTCACAGCCGTGGCACCGTTGACGGCCGCTTCCATCGGAAACGTGACCAGTGTTTCCACCTCTTCCGGCGCGAGGCCGGGACATTCCGTGATGAGTACGACGCGCGGACGTGTCAGGTCCGGCAAGACATCAATCGGTAGCTCCCGCGCCTGCATCGCGCCGTAGACCATCATGGCAACGGCGACGGCAACAACCGCCAGTCGATTGTTGAGGGCTGTTCTAATGATCAGGTTCAGCATGTTCAGAGGCTTTGGGGGTAAACAGCGAACCGTCCTGTTCGCATTCGTGGGTGCGACAAACGGGGACGCACCATCGGTTTCCGAGTCGCTGCTCGAAATTGTTTGCGGCCATGCCGCATCAGCTCTTAGTGTTCATGGCCATGATGGGAGTGTCCGCCACCTCCCGCACCATCGTTCATTGCACGGGTCAGCATATCGGCATTGTTGATGGCGATGTCGTGGCGGGGCTTCAGTTGGCCGGCGATGTCGACCACCACATGGTGCTGGTCTTTGTATTCAACTTTCACCACGATTTTCCTGAATTCGCTGTGCGGAGGCTCGTCACCATGAAAGTGGTCGTGGACGGCAACCTGTTGAAAAATCACGTGGTCGACGCCATCTTCAGCAACGGCTTCGGCCGGTACGACAAGCCGGTCTGACCATTCCTTCTGTGGCAGGCGAACGAGTCCGCGTTGTCCTGGTTTAAATCGCCACGTGCGAAATCGTGGACCGGCCGGAAGAATGTTTTCGGTCAACACGGTATTCGGAACTTCGATATAGAAGCGGTATGTCTGAGTTTCATTGTCGACGTGATTGTCCATGAACAGGATCTGCAGGTCGTGTATCAGTTCCGGCGTGTCACTGTCGCCAAGCTGAACGGTCACAGCACGATGTTCGTTGATCAGCTTTGTCAGCAATGGAAGATCACGCTCGTACGCCTGTCCTTCGACAAGTAGTGTTTCGTGATACGCCAGATCGCAAACAGCATCACCGGTATTCACGACCGTACCGGGACTTACGTTCATCACTTCAACGGAATACACCCATTCTCCGGTCGTTGGTGGATTTGTCTCTGATACGAGCCAAAAGTGCCCGTTCGCTTCGGCCTGAAGTTCTGTCGTTGTGTCAGCATTTGTCGGTCGGATCCCGGTCGGTACGTGGATGACGATCTTCCGGACCAGTTGCTTGTCTTTGATGATGACTGTGACGTCGTTGACGGACAAACCCCGAATCAAGAGTTCCTGACGCTTCGCTTCAATGACAGATTTCATCCGTCGCTGTTCATATTGTTTCTGGATCAGGTTTCTCAGGACAATGCCGCCTTCCTCTGCCGCTATTTCCAGGCGAGCGATTTCGTCCTCCAGGATCTGCAATTGCTGCACGGAATCCAAAAGAACGGATTGAGCCGACGCCAATTCATCGCCGGTCAGTTCCAGTTCCACCAGTGGATCGCCTTCTCGGACAGACTGACCCACCTGAACAAAGATCCGACGCACGATGCCCTGCATTCGACTGGATGCCTGCAGATTGCTGACGGTGGGGCGTTCGCGAATAAACGCGGGAACGTCAACATGCTGTGTGAACGAGCTTAGCGTGGCCTTGCCGACAACAAGTCCATACGTTTCCTGAGCGGCAATGGACACTTCGAATCCCCCACCGTGGGCGGCGTCTTCGCCACCGGAGTCCGATGCCGCGTCGTCCTCGACCTGTGCCGAGCCGCTGACCAGCCAGCGCTCCGCCACAGAGCGGACGCCGGCGGGGGGAATGAACACACCGGCAACAACACCGACAGTGACGGCCGTCAGCAGCACAGCGGTTGTTTTCAGTCGCGAATTGGCTTTGGACGTCGGGGGTTGGGACAACTGTCCCTCGGCTGCGGCGTGCGATTGTGGCCGATTGGTTTCGATGGTCATCAACGGTTCCCGGTGATTTCGAATGCTGTGGATCCTGCGGCATCCAGCGCATTTTCGATTTGCTCTGCACACTCCCTGTCGCGGGAGCCCATGTTTTTCGCATCAGAATTGGTTGGCCGTGCGGACATCGGAGCAAATTCCGCCCTGACGTTCTCAATTGATTCGGAATCATACGTGTCCTCTGTGACCAAACATTGGCCGATTCAGCAATTTGTCGTGGTCGCTGAGGAATGAGATTCCTTCTCACGAGGTGCTGGTCACGAATTCATCAGGCTCGCATACCGGCAGGCTTCGCCAGTACAGGCCCGGAAACGGATGGTTCAGCCAGAATTTCCACACCGACCGGGCGACCTGAAACTCGACAATCGATGCACATGTCACCGGCAGCACGACTCGTTGAACAACCCAAGGACTTCGGTAACCGGCTTCGTCGCAGGGGAATTCCTTCGCCGATAGACACAGCAGACCAACACCATGTTTCCGGCGCCAATTTCTGTGTACAAAATCAACATCGCCTACATTCTGCTATTCGCGTGTTGCGTTTCGGTGTCTGCCGACGAAACGCTGCCCATCGATCCGGTTGCGCCCGCCGATCACGAACCGCTGGCGGACACCGTGCTGACGATTGACCACGCGGTCAGTCTGGCCCTGTCGAATCACCCGGCAATTCAGGCTGCCGAAACGTCCGTTGTCAGGCAACAGCATCTCGTCTATCAGGTGACTCGCAAACCGAATCCCACGGTCGGGTATCTGGCATCAGAGGTCGGCAACGAAGGTCATGCAGGGCAACAGGGCGTCTTTCTGTCACAGAACATTGTGCGAGGCGACAAACTTTGTCTTGACGGTCACGTTCAGCAGCGCGACGTTTCGATCGCCGCCCATGAATTGCAGGTTCGTCGTTTCCGAGTGGAAGCAGATGCTCGGCTGGCCTTTATTGAAGTGGCAGTCACTCAGGAGCGTCTGAAACTGCTGCACCGGCTGCAAACATCGCTTGATCGAGCGGTCGGAACGGTGCAACGTCTGGTGAGTGCGGGAGAATCAAGTCTGTCGGCGTCTCTGCAATCCAAACTGGAAGCTCGACGCAATGCGATGCAGATTCAGCTGACGGAGAACCAGTCCACTGTGGCACGCCACAAGCTGGCGACAGCGCTCGGCCGGGACAGCCTGGACCAGCTGGTCAAGGCGACCGTTCTGCTGCCTCGGGAATCAAGTGTCGACGTCCAGCAGGCATGGGCGGACGTACTCGCAACGAGTCCCGAACTGGCCGTGGCAACGTCTCGACTTAACCGCAGCCAAAGCAAAGTGCGAAGGGAACAGGCCGAACCCATTCCGGACCTGCAGACTCAGTGGTCCATTCAACAGGACGCGTCAACCGATTACACCGTCGTTGGCATTCAGATCGGCGTTGCGTTGCCAGTACGCAACGACAACACCGGTGCGATCAATGCGGCTCGTGCCGATACGTGGCGAATGCATCACGAAATTGACGCTGTCCGGCGATCACTTCGACAGCGTCTGTTGACAACGGCTGGACAGCTACAGCAGGCTGACCAACAACTGAAAACGATCAAGGGCGAGCTGGAATCTCTGGCCCGCGAAAATCTGCTGACGACTCAACGAGCCTTCGCTCTTGGGGAAGCCAGCTATCTGGACCTGCTGAATGCTCAGCGGGCTTACATCCGGCTGAGCCTTGATACTCTGGACTTGTACCAGCAGCGGTCCATCGCCGAATCTCATCTGCAGACGGCACTGGTCCATGCGGCCAAGTCACCAGACGCCGCGCGGTGATCCTGCAATGGTCCGAATTCTGCGAATTCGGATCGCTCACTTCGCCAACATGTGCC
This sequence comes from Fuerstiella sp., assembly GCA_039831575.1. Classification (GTDB taxonomy): domain Bacteria; phylum Planctomycetota; class Planctomycetia; order Planctomycetales; family Planctomycetaceae; genus Fuerstiella. The sequence continues at coordinate 7,325 of JBDONA010000231.1, forward strand.
GGCCGAAACAGACCATTGGCGATCGTCGAAGAGCATTCGTTTAACCGCGTGGGCAACGCCCCGCATGTGTCACAACACCAGAAACGCGGCCCGCGGTGCACTCAGTGAAACGAATGTGAAATCCTGCACGACGAATCGTTGGCTATGGTCGGATTGCTGACTATGCTAAAGTCAGAGGTCATAAACAATCACAAAACCGTGTTGCCATCATGATTCGTCCGGGACGTCTGCCCGCCGGTGATTCTGATCCGGTTGAGAAAAAATTTCTGAGAGATTCTATATGAGTGATCCTTTAGCAAACGCCGCCCAGGAATGGTACAAAAAAGGCACTGAGGCAATGAACCGCCAGAACTGGGACTTCGCGGTCGAATGCTTCAGCAACGCGGTCAAGATGAAGCCTGACGCGTTGCTGTTCCGCCAAACCAAACACGGGTGCTGCCGCAAACATTATGGAGACAACGGGACCGGCGCAAAGATGGCGGGCATGAAGCTGATGGGAATACGCGGCAAGATCAAAAAAGCACGCGGGAAGAAGGACTGGACCGCAATGGATCAACATGCCGAGGACGGGCTGTCCATCAATCCCTGGGATGCGCAGCTGTTTGCGAATCTCGGCGAAGCCTGTGCGGAATCGGATCGTGGCGAAATTGCTGATTACGCCTACCGAAAAGCCGTCGAACTCGACAAAGCGAACGTCGCCTTCAATCGCGCTCTTGGCCATGTTCTGCACGAACGTGGTGAATACAAGGATGCTCGGCTTTGCTTCAAGCGAATTTACGAAGCAGACCCGACCGATGGTGACGCACGTTCCATGATGGGCCGCATCGATGCGGATTCGGTCATGGATCGCGGCGGCTATGAAAAGGCCAGCAGCACTCAGGACGTTAAGGCAGATAAAACGCCAACCAATGCATACGAAGAAGACCGCAGAGCACGTGGTGGAGGCAAGGGAAGAAACGAGTCCGTCGCCCCCGGTGAATCGGAAGAAATGGACCTGCGAGCGGCTGTTCGCAAGGAGCCCGAGAATGTCAATCACTACCTGAAGCTGGCGAATTTTCTGCGGACTGACCGTCAGCTGCCGCAGGCGATGGAGCAGCTGGGCAAAGCTCTGGAATTGTCAAAGAACGACACTTCCATTCTGGAAGAAAAAGAAGATGTCGAAGTGGAGATCATGCGAGAGCGAGCGGGAGAAGCTGCCGAACGAGCTCGCAAGAATCCGGAGAAAGAGCGACTGAAGGAAAAGTCGGATACTCTGAAGGCCGAGCTGATAACTCGCGAAGTCGAAGTTCTGGCGGCTCGCATCGATCGACATCCCAACGACATGAAGATGCGAATGGAGCTGGCCGATCGTTATCGGAAAACGAAGCAATACGCCAAAGCAATACCGCTGTTCCAGCAGGCGTCTGCTGATACGCGATTGAAAGAGGATTCGCTGGTGTTGCTGGGTGAGTGCTTCGTTCGTGCGGGCAAGGCAGACCTGGGACGACGTCAGTTCATCAAGGCCCTGGAGACGCTGAACGCGAAGGATAAACCGGAATCCTTCAAGCAGGCTCACTACTGGCTCGGTCGTCTGTACGAAAAGGTGAGCAAGAATGAAGAAGCCGAAAATCATTACACCGAGATTCTGTCCGTCGATTATGACTTCCGTGACGTGCTGAAACGACTGGAAGAAATTCAGGGAGGTGACGAATTCGGGGACATTGTCGACGACGATGAAGACTAACGACGATTGTTGTTCCGAAGTATCTCCTGAACAACAGCGTCGTCTTCCGCCGACGATTTATCCCGGAAACTGAAACATGCTTCGAACTACGTCGCTTCTCCCGCTGCTTTCAATCGTCGCCCTGTCATCTCCATCGTCTGCTGACGGTGAAAAAGACAATCACCCGGAAAACGTACGGCAGGTTCCCCGCGCAGGAATCGTAGTACCCATAGAACGCGAAGCGGCGCTGCGGTCGGGACTGATATCACTGCAACAGAAGATCGGCCGGCTGACTCAGGCAAAGGACGTCCGCACAAAGGATTTGCTGCCTGACGTCATGATCTTTGAACGCGCCGTTCAGTGTGCTCTGGACTACAACGAATTCTTCTCGCCGAAGGACCTCGACAAAGCCGATCAGCTGTTGGCCGAAGGGAGTTCCCGAGCGGACCAGTTAATTTCGGGCAAAGCCGATTGGCCGAATCAAAGCGGGCTTGTTGTTCGAGGTTACATCAGCCGCATTGATCACACGGTGCAGCCGTATGGCCTGGTCATGCCGAAGACGTACGCGTTCAATCACAGCGTTCCGACTCGCTGCGACCTGTGGTTCCATGGCCGCGGTGAAAACCTCAGCGAAGTTAACTTCCTGTGGGACCGCATGAAGAATGCGGGGCGATACACACCGGACCACACGATCGTGCTGCATCCGTACGGACGCTATTCCAATGCGTTCAAGTTTGCGGGCGAAGTGGACGTGCTGGAAGCGTTGGAAGACGTGCAGCGTCGTTATCGCATCGACGAAGATCGCATCAGCGTGCGAGGTTTCAGCATGGGCGGAGCAGCCTGCTGGCAATTTGCCGTGCACTACGCCGACCGCTGGTTCGCCGCGAATCCGGGCGCCGGTTTTTCAGAGACTCCCAGGTTTCTGAAGTTCTTTCAGAAAGAAACGCTGAACCCGACGCCGTGGGAAAAGGCGCTGTGGAATCTGTATGACTGCGACAAATATGCCCGCAATCTAAAGCACTGCCCAACGATTGCGTACAGCGGCGAAAATGATATTCAGAAACAGGCAGCCGATGTGATGGAAGCAGCCTTGAAAGAACATCGAATTCGACTGCGCCACGTCATTGGCGCAAAAATGGGGCACAGGATCGATGACGTCTCATTGGACATCATTGAAGCGGGAATGAACTCCCTTGCCAAACGAGGACGATTCACCGAAGTGACTGACGTTGAGTTTGAAACGCATACGCTGAAGTACAACAGGATGCACTGGCTGGTGGTCGAAGCGTTGGAGGAACATTGGCAGCCGTCATCTGTCTCTGCAGACATTTATCAGTATCCATTTGGCGTCAAGAATTCGAACTACGAAATCGGCTCTGGTTCGAACGTTGGTTTGGGTCCGGACGTCATGACCATACTGACGAAAAATGTCCGCGAAGTGTCAGTCAATTTTGATGCCGGAACCTGCCCTGTCAATGTACAGCTCGCGGGAATCGAATTGTATGAGGTCGGTAAGGAGGCTAGCCAAAGAATCACCGTTGACGGGCCTGAATCCGACGGCTCGTGGCGGTTTCGACTGCGCAAGAAGGACGACGGGAAGTGGACTGCGGCCTCTGATCCAGCAGCCGGACTTCGTAAACGCCACAATCTGCAGGGTCCCATCGACGACGCGTTTATGGACTCGTTCGTTTTCGTGCGACCGACCGGAACAGCGGCCAACGAAACGGCCGGCAGATGGGCCGCGGCCGAACTGGAGCGCGCCATCGAACACTGGCGTCGTCACTTCCGTGGTGATGCTCAAGTCATCAACGACACCGACCTTACCGACGATCTCATTCAGTCGGCCAATCTGATTCTGTGGGGCGATCCTTCATCCAACAGCGTCATGGCAAAGGTCGCAGAGAAACTGCCGATCAAATGGACGAGCGAACAAATCAGCGTCGGCGGTCAAAGATTCGACGCGGCCCATCATGCACCGATTTTGATCTACCCGAATCCACTGAATCCCGAGCGCTACGTCGTCTGCAACAGCAGCTTCACATTTCGTGAGTTCGCCTATCTGAACAACGCTCGACAGGTCCCGATGCTGCCGGACTGGGCGGTGGTCGACCTGCGCACTAAACCAGGCAATGTCTGGCCGGGCAAGGTGGTAGCGGCGGACTTCTTTGACGAGCAATGGCAACTGAAAACGAAGTGATGCAGGGACGGTTCCTACCGGCCGCGCAACTTGTGGTGGCCAGCAGGAACCACCTGATAGGTGCTGGCGCGAGACGTTGTGTGGCAACGAATTGTTCAAAGGAGACGTCATTGATTCAGGACTTCGCCATTACTCTGGCAACGATTCGCGAAGCGGCGAAACGTATTCACAGCCACGTTATTCGCACGCCGGTCATTCAAGCACAGGCACTGGACAAAGAACTGGGCGCACAGGTTTTCTTCAAGTGCGAAAACCAGCAACACGTCGGTGCCTTCAAATCACGTGGAGCCTGCAACGCGGTGTTTTCGCTGACAGAAGACGAAGCGGCGGCGGGCGTCGTGGCACATTCGTCCGGCAACCACGCCGCCGCGCTGGCGCGGGCCGCTCAGTTGCGAGGCATCGCCGCCCACATCGTCATGCCTCATGATTCCGCCACCGTCAAAATCAATGCTGTGCGCGGCTTCGGTGTGGAACCAACGTTCTGCGAACCTGACTCGGACTCGCGTCAGGCCGCCGCTGACAAAGTGATCGCGGACACCGGGGCCACATTTATTCATCCATTCAACGACTCGCGAGTCATCGCCGGACAGGGGACTGCCGTGCTGGAGTTGCTGGAGGAAACTGCCAACCTCGACGCGATTGTCGTGCCTGTCGGTGGCGGTGGGCTGTTAAGTGGAACGCTGATCGCAGTGAAGTCGCTGAACCCCGACATTAAGGTCTTCGCCGCCGAACCGGAATGGGCCGACGACGCGTATCGCAGCCTCAAATCAGGAACCATTGAATCGCCGGTGCGGCACGACACAATCGCCGATGGCCTGCGCACGTGTCTGGGCACACTGACATTTCCCATCGTTCGTGAACTCGTCGACGACATTCTGCTGGTGAACGAACAGGAAATCGGGGCAGCGACGCTGACCATGATGTTTCAGGCAAAAATCGTTGCCGAACCCTCCGGTGCAGTTCCGCTGGCCGCTCTGCTACGGAATAAAGACCGATTCGCCGGACAGCGGATCGGCGTGGTCGTTTCCGGTGGTAATCTTGATCCGTCAACACTTCAGCGGCTGATCACCGTCAGCACAACGTGACATAAGCGCTTCCTTAGCGCCCTTCTGTTCAAGACCCTGTCCTCAGACGACAATTCTGCGTGGACACTGACGGAAGTCATGATTTTCGTAGGGCAGGAACCTGTCCTGCCGATAATGGTTGTATCAGGGCAGGACCTGACCTACCTGACTGATTATTTTCTGCGATAGGATCCGGGACGGACGGTTTTTGCCGATCGATCCGCGTCAGAAATCGGCAGGTCGGAATCCAGTTCTTCTGCCAGGCAATACTCTGCGATCCTCTCGACCACCGTCGCGCCAAACTCTTCCAGCTTCTGCTGGCCGATCCCGTATATCCGAATCAGAACTTCAACGTCAGTCGGACGAAACCGGGCCAGTTCGCGAAGCGTCATATCGCCAAAGATGACGTAGGGCGGGACACCGCGGGCTGCAGCGATGTTCATTCGCATCTGCCGCAGATTCTCGAATAACCCTCGGTCGACACCTTCCCATTTGTGTGTCGCCGACGCCGCCTGCTGACGCGTTTTGGGACGTGTCAGCTGAGGTGTCACGTTGCCTTTTAACAGCTCGCCCCCTGCGTCCGTGATCACCAGAACCGAGTACTCGCCGGAACGCCTGAGCATCCCCTGAGCCACAAGCTGATCAATCCACCCGCGAACGTCTCGTTCGGATTCGTCTTTCAACAACCCATAAGTGCTGAGCTGATCGTGCCCATTCGTCAACACTTTTTTGCTCTTTGAGCCACGCAGCACAAGGCTCGTGTATTCGGCTCCAAATCGCTGTTCCTGTCGATAGATACTGCTGATAATTTTCTGGGCCAGCACCAGCGGATCCGGCAGATTCTCGATTTCGTTAAGGCACACATCACAGGCACCACAGTTGTCCTTTTCCAGCTGCTGACCGAAATGACCAACCAGTTGCCTGTGTCGGCACACAGAGCTGAAGCAGAACGATTCCATCTTTCCCAGCGCCTGCAACGACGCTTCCCGATTGTCATCGTTCTCTGACTGGTTGATCAGAAATTCCCAGGTGTTGGTGTCTCGCCCCGAATAAATCAGACTGCATTCCGCTTCCAGCCCGTCACGGCCGGCGCGACCGCTTTCCTGCTGGTAGGCTTCGATGCTGCGAGGCATCTCGGCATGCACGACGTAACGGACGTTGCTCTTGTCAATGCCCATACCAAACGCCACGGTCGCCACAATGATGTTTATTTTCTCATCAATGAAGGCTTCCTGATTCGCTTTCCGCTGGTCCGGTTCCAGTCCGGCATGGTACGGCAACGTCTTGTATCCCAGTGACTTCAATGTCGAAGCCGTCTCTTCGACGTTGGCACGGCTGATACAATACACAATGCCCGATTCATTTGGGTGTCGGTCAACGACTTCACGGATCTGCCCGATGACGTCGTGTCGGCGTTCCACCCGATACAGAAGATTTGGCCGATCAAAGCTGCCAACCAGAATCTCCGGGGCTTTCAGATTCAGCTGTTCAACAATATCCTGGCGTACTCGTTCCGTGGCTGTCGCTGTGAAGGCGTGAATGGAAACGTCCGGAAAGGCCTGGCGAAGGCTGCTCAGACGCCGATACTCGGGTCGAAAATCATGTCCCCAGTTGCTGATGCAGTGAGCTTCGTCGATGGCAATGAAGCTCAGGTTTACGTCCGCCAGGAAGTCGATCATCCGCTCCTGCACGAGTCGTTCCGGGGCAGCGAACAGCATTTTGAGTTCGCCGCGGCGCACTCGACTGGCCACGTCCAGACGCTGCTGCGACGTAAGACTGCTGTTGACGAACGCTGCCGGGACACCACATTCTGTCAGCGCGTCGACCTGATCTTTCATTAACGCGATCAGCGGGCTGACAACGACCGCCATTCCATTCCGGCACACCGCCGGAGCCTGATAGCACAACGACTTCCCTCCGCCCGTGGGCAGCACCGTCAATGAGTCCCGCGACGTCATGGCGGCGTTCATTGCCTCACGCTGCAACGGCCGAAACGAGTCGTAGCCCCAGTGCTTCTGAATAACAGAGAGTAGAGAGTCCATTGCGGGTCAGAATGTCTGGAGTGGGTCGTCTTGCGTTGGTGCCGATCAGCGATGCGTTCTGCGACTAAAGGAATCGCCTCGTTGATCCGTTGTACTGGATTTCACGAGCGCACGTCGCGCGTCCATGCCTCATTTGCAGCATAACGGTTGAAGAATCAAGTCGCGACATGCACTTGGTTACGATTTCAAGGTAGTACTTACGAACATAGGACCCGGCAAGAAACGGCCAGTGTTAAAACTCGTGTGGCCTTGCACGATCGCGTTCCACGGACTCCAGCCGGAATCAGCGAAAGTGGCCAGAACTCGCCGACGGCGGAACGGATATGGCCTGTCGTTGCGCTGTGGGGCGGCCACTATCCCCCCACGGCTGTCAGTCGAAAACGTCTACTTCAGGCGACCTTACGGCTGGACCCATGTCAATCTCCCGAAGCGCACGAACCTTACCAAGCGACACGCAAACATCACATCGACGCCAATCCGAAAACTGGCCGAACGATCGCGCAATCGACGTAGGTGACACTTTTCAAATGAGTTGTGTGGCTGCCGCCGGTATGAATGAGATTCCCGAATATTTTTCCGCATACAGGGTCTGGGTTTGCACCGCGTCTGCGATGCCGTTGGTGAATCCCATCGTCAAAGTCCTGTATGCGAGAGCCAGAAACATGTTCCAATCAATTGTTTCTCCCCTTAAGTTCGGTTTTCTAAACAGCCTGAAGCATTCCAAACGTCGACGGCTTCAATCGCAAGGCGTCGGTTTCGGCGATTCGCTTGAAATCCGCTTGCTGCTGACCGGCCCGCAACTGGTCAATCCAACATCCGAGGACGCAGTAGTTTTCACTGATGTGATGTCCGATCACGGGGGGCTACTGACCGCAAACGTGGATGTCGACGACGACGGCATCTACGATTTCGACGAGCCTGCTGCGGATGGCGACACCGTTATTTTTGATCTGACTGCTCTTTTCGCACCGAACACAAATCAGGACGTCATTCTGCAAATCGTGGAATCGGCGGTCTTCGATGTCGACGGCACGGAAATAAGCCCTGAGATGAGCAATTCTGTAACGTTAAACGTAGCGGGAATTACAGTTCTGGCAACGGAATTCGAAACGATCGAAGGTGCCGATAGCATGATCAACGGCGCTGTAGACATGACAAACAGCGTTGGAGTGAGCACAGTGGTGTATCGCGTAGCTGGAGACACTGAGTGGAGTTACGTGGGAGAAATTGACGGAAACGACGGAACCTTTTTCATTGATTTTCCCCAGGCAGATGGTGAGACAGACTTCGAATTTGCCGTCTCACATACGTATATGGGGGCAACGGTACTCAGCAGCGCCGTGACAATCATCGATATGACGGCCAACACAGGGGACGATCCGTTGTACGAAGACGGCGAAGACGCTGAAGACGTGGATTCGCCGATCACTGACCCGTTGATCGACGATTTGTTTGCAGAGCTATTTGCGTAACCGACCGTACTGCGAAGTTAAGTGCCTTTTAACTTCGTTGGCTAAACCCCAAGGTCACGTTCGAGCCGTTGTAGACGGTCCTCCAGGTCTGCAATGCTGGATCCCAGACCTTGTATGAGTTCCGACTGCTCTTTAATTGTTGAGCGAAGTTGTTCCAACATTTCATCGGGCACGGCAGCGGCGAGTGATCGCGGTGATCCCCCGGACGCGGATGGTTGCGGAACACCATCAGCGACAGCACTGTGGTCGACAACTTCCGGTGTGGCTGGTGGCGCGCCAATGGTCATGTTCTCTTTAGGCAGGTAGAATGTGTGGTCGACTTCCACGCCGCGTCGATCCAATGGACCGTTGGCCTGGAGATACCCCATTTCATGCAGCCCGGTTAATTCTTCCCTCAATTGATTAATACTGTCGATACGCACCATACGACTGGCCCGCGTTCGCAGTTCACCGGGTTGCTGAAGCCCCCGCAGCAGAAGTTCGGCAATAATACCAAACTGGGCGTCAGTGAAGTCAAACTTGTGCCGCGCATAGTGGCGATAACGCGGCGTGCGGCCTCCGCCCGAAAACACTTCCGCCACCAACAGGTCTTCGCGCATGGCATCCAGAGCGTCCTGGACCTGCACTTCACTGTATCCCACAATGGGACTACGGTTACTTTTTTGATTGCAGGCCGTTGTGGCAGCCTTGAGCGTCAGGGGATACTGATCCGGTGTGGTAAATGCCTTCTCCATCAGTACACCGAGGACTCGGCGTTGTATTCTTGAGAGATGTCGAATCTGATTCTTCGGTTCTTCGTTCATCTGAATTCCGATGAGAGCCTTTTTTTCACGACTTTGAGGTGTTTTGTGCGGATCGTTGGAGCGACCAGCGGAAGCGGATCAGAGTATTCTGAGCGTCTGTTCGTATCGGCTTGCCGACCACCCCGCAGTGGACACAATTCTGAGCGTTTGCTCAAGCGTCGAAAACTGTTGCACTCGACGAATCTCAAAGCTGACATGATCGGCGGCGAAGTCGTTCGACATCCGCCCCGCTTTTCAGTCACATGTACGAGCTTTCCATCCGCATGACCGTCACGGACCAGCGTCCTGGTTTCCGCAGCCTGGATGGAAACCCCATAAGCCAGGCTGCCGGTTCGTTTCTGTCACCTGTCACGTCCGTACGCCTGGGCATCGCACATGTTCTACGCCTTTCTTGCATCACTGCCGATTCTGGTGGTCGCCGTTTTTCTAGTCGGACTGCGGTGGCCCGCAAGTCGGGCCATGCCGCTGTCGCTGGTGACCGCCGCAGTTCTGGCCTTGTTTGTGTGGCGAGTGCCTGACGTGCATGTGCTGGCATTCGGAATCAAGGGCAGCCTGATTGTTGTCGACCTGCTGTACATCATCTTCGGAGCCATCCTGTTGCTGAACACTCTGCAGCAAAGTGGTGCGATCACTGTAATCAAGAATGGTTTTCACCAGATTTCGCCCGATCGTCGCGTGCAGGCCATCATTGTGGCGTGGCTGTTTGGTTCGTTCATTGAAGGTGCTGCAGGATTCGGAACGCCCGCTGCCGTTGCTGTGCCTCTGCTGGTGGCGTTGGGATTTCCTCCACTGGCAGCGGTCGTGTGCGGCATCGTGATTCAAAGTACACCCGTTTCTTTCGGGGCGCTAGGCACTCCAATTCTGGTGGGTGTAGCAAATGGGCTGGATGTTACCACCGGGTTTGCCGCTGATTCCGTCGTGCAGTCAGCAGCCATTTCATGGAATCTCATCGCCGACGGAAACGTCGCGCCGGCGGCACTGCTGCATTCCATCGGCGTTCGTGTCGCGGTCATTCACCTGACGATTGGTACATTTATTCCACTCATTCTGGTGTGCCTGCTGACGCGATTCTTCGGACGCAACCAGTCATTGCGTGACGGCCTCGGCTGCTGGAAGTTTGCCATCTTCGCGGCCTTCGCAATGACCATACCATCCGTCGCGACGGCCATCCTGCTTGGTCCCGAGTTTCCTTCGCTGTTCGGTGGGATGGTCGGGCTGGTCGTCGTGGCGTCCGCGGCACGACGTGGTTTTTTGTTACCTGCGGGTGAGCCCTGGCAGTTCCCTGAAAAAGAAGACTGGTCCGCCGATTGGCACCCTGTCGCAGAGGCTTCGGCGAAGACGGCGAGCACTACCGCCGATATCGCCGAGACAGCGCGGGAAGGCAACTCGCTGAGCCTGTTTCGATCATGGTTACCGTATTTGATACTCGCCATCCTGCTGGTCATGTTTCGGCTTCCTCAACTGCCGGTGAAGGAATGGGTCAACCATCCCAACGTGACGTTCGCCGTTGACGACCTGTTTGGCAGTACGGCGGACCTGAAACACACTCCTCTGGCTTTACCAGGAACCATCTTTCTTCTGGTATCCGGGCTGACCTTCGTGCTGCATGGCATGTCCGTAAAACGGTATCGCAAGGCTGTCGCAGATTCGCTCCACACAACAGCAAAGGCTTCTGTGGCGCTTATTTTTACCGTGCCCATGGTGCAGATATTCCTTGGCTCCGGCGGTGGCGCAGCTGATCTGCCCGCAATGCCAATTGTGCTGGCCGAACAAATGGCCACACTGGCAGGTTCGGCGTGGCCATTGCTGGCACCTTTTGCCGGCGGCCTGGGAGCTTTCGTGGCTGGCAGCAACACGATCAGCAACATGATGCTGTCCATGTTTCAGTTTGGCGTGGGGCAACAGATTGGTTGTGACCCATTCTGGATTGTGGCTTTGCAGGCCGTCGGCGGAGCTGCAGGCAACACGATCTGCGTGCACAATGTGGTGGCGGCGTCGGCCGTCGTGGGACTGGTCGGTCGTGAAGGACAGATCATCCGTCGAACGTTGCCCGTCTTTCTGTACTATGCGACGTTCGCGGGAATTCTTGGGCTGATTATCGTAAACGTGTTCTAATAACGGAGGGGGCGAGTAACAGTGATCGTAACGGGTATCGATGTTTGTCCGCTGACGGGCGCAACAGTTGACGGTGGCTGGCCACAGGGCCATGAGCCACAGGAAAATCTGCACACGCTTGTCGTCGTCCACACCGATTCCGACATCGTCGGGTACGGCAGCTGTTTTACATCCGGAAAACTGGTGACCGGCGCGGTCGAATTGCTGTGGTCGCTGCTAAAGAACGAGTCCGCCCTTGAGCCGGAACGAGTCACTGAAAAACTGCACCAGTCGACGTTCTGGCAGGGACGTGGTGGCGCAGTGACTCATGCTATCAGCGGTATCGATATCGCTCTCTGGGACATCATGGGCAAAGCCTGTGACCAACCGGTTTCGCGTTTGCTCGGCGGCAACTATCGTGATCGCATCAAACCTTATGGTTCCATTCTGTTTGACGAACCCGATGCCCTGGCGCGAAATCTGGAAAGCGTTGTTGGTCGAGGATTCCGGGCCATCAAAATGGGTTGGCGACCGTTTGGCCGCCGAGATCGAAAGTTCGATGAACTTCTCGTCCGCACGGCCCGTCAGGCAGTTGGTGACGACATTGACCTGATGGTCGATGCTGGCGGCAGTGAGCAATTCTGGCCACACGGCACAAACTGGGCCCGCAATACCGCCGCGATGCTCGCGGATTACAACATCGTCTGGTTCGAAGAAGCTCTGCCACCGGACGACATTGACGGATTTGTGGAACTGACTCGAAGTTCGCCCGTCCCGATTTCCGGTGGCGAAGTCCTGACGCGTCGACAATCGTTTCAACCGTGGCTGCAGGGCAAAGCCGTCGACATTATTCAACCGGATGTGACGAAGTGCGGTGGTCTGAGCGAGTTTCGCCGGATTGCTCAGATGGCGCAGGACCACAACATTCAAGTTGTGCCTCACGGCTGGAACACGGCGATCGGCCTTGCCGCTGATCTGCAGATCTCTGCGTTCCTCCCGCATGCCAGCTACGTTGAATACCTGACTCCGTGTGCATACATCGACGAACTCCCGACGAAACCATTCCAGCTCAACGACGATGGCTACCTGGACATCCCTGATGCTCCTGGTCTGGGAATTGAAATCGACGACGGTCGTCTGCGCAGGTTTTGTTCTGATCGTATTGAGTTTCGATAGACACTGCCCAACACAGCTGGGCAGGATTCTGTTTCTCTAAGGACGACAACACCATGGATCGCAAGACCGTTCGCCCCGAAGACCTGGACCTCGATTCACCCGGCCGTCGCGACTATTGGCTGGCGCTGGAACACGACAGCATCTGGGGCGATCACCTGATTCCGCTCACTGTGTTTGTTGGTCCGGAAACCAAAGACGGCGCAGGGTTGGTTTCCTTCGGTTCGAATCACGGGAATGAATATGAAGGTCCGGTCGTTCTGAAACACCTGCTGCAGGAAATCGATATTCGGGACGTGCGAGGACGCATCATTCTGATTCCGGTCCTGAACCCCGCCGCCTTTCTGTCAGGCACACGGGAGAGTCAGCAGGATGACGGCGTGAACCTGAACCGCGCTTTTGTCGATGGTGCGGGTGTCACACCGGCGTTGGCCGGGATCACTCATCGAATCGCGGCCTTCGTTCGCGAATACATCTGGCCGCGAGTCCACATTGTGCTGGACCTGCATTCCGGGGGCGAAGTGGCTCGGTTCTCAATCTGCGCCAACTTTCATCCCGTTGACGATCCGGAACTGGGAGATCGCATTGAGCAGACAGCTCGCTGGTTTGGAACGCCGTCGCTGATGGTTTACCAGAACGTCACACCCGGCCTGCTTCCGAGCGAAGCCGAACGGCTTGGTAAAATTACTGTTGGCACGGAACTCGGTTGGGGCAAGGCCGTGAATCCGGAAGGCGTGCGCTACGGTCGGCAGGGCGTCCTGGCAGCGGCGATCAACAACGAATTGCTGCACGGAAAAATTGAACCCATTGCTCACCACAAAGCGGGCACTCAGCGGAAGCTGGCAATGGTGGATCGAGACTGCTTTACCGTCGCACCATTCGCCGGACACTACGAACCCCTTGTCGAATGCGGCACGGCCGTCAAAGCAGGCAATACCGTTGGCCTGCTGCACGACTTCGACCGCATCGACCTGGACCCCTGGCCCTGTGTCGCCGCCATCGATGGAGTCGTGCTGGCTCAGGCATGGGTGGCCCCTGTTCCCAAAGGCCAGCACATCGTGGTTGTGGCACGGGACGTTTCTTAGTTGGACAGCGCCACTTGTTTTGTTTGTTCAGTGTTTTTAGTAACCCGATGCGTAAGCGAGACGATCGGCGCAATTTTTCTGCTGGGGCTGAATGAAGAAGAAAATGACACTGTCCATGGAAAGCAGTTTACGAATTAGCGGAACCTGTTCGGGCTCGTGGGGCAGTCGTTCCACTATTGAAACACGTCAACCGCGGGCATAAGTCACCGAAGTTCGCTGTGATCGACGATCAGCATCGCCGCGAAATCACCGGGATGCAATCCGGTTTCAGCTTCAACCCGTAAGGATATCCGCTGGACACGGCCAGCAGTTCCTGGAAACAGTGTTCCATGTCTGCCAGCAGTTTCTCGACGTCGATATCGCAAAATACAGGTGCGAAGTCCGAGACGTACACAACGAAACTGCCGTACATTTTGCGGGCACCGGACAGGTTGTCGCCCTCGAAGTGATACAGACACACGGCCGCGTGGATCAGACCCTGGAAAAACGTCTTTTCCGGACCAACCAGTTCTGACCAGAAGTCCTCGAACACATCATGGCACGGAAAGAACTCCCGTTCGTTGAACAGGCGGATTCCTGCGGCGATTCGCGGGTCGTGGGGGTCAAATGACATTGGTTGAGAAGTCCTGGTCCAGGAAGCCCAATCTAGAGCAGTTTACTTATTGTTGTAGACGATACTGGCTCGTGGGAGTAACGAAACTGCTATCAAAAAGCGTTCTTCGCGGCCACAAGTCAGCGTGAAACGCTGTATCATGCGCAACATTGAAAGGGAATCACTTCATTCAACACTCTGGTTGGCAAATGGCAAAGAAGAAAACGGCTCGTGTGAAAAAGTCGACGAACGATGACGTCGTTGACGAACGTAAGAAACGAGCCCGGTCGGTTATTCGACGGCTGAAAAAACTGTTCCCGACCGCCGAATGCGCGCTGCATCATGATTCGGCGTTTCAGCTGCTGGTAGCGACGATTCTGTCGGCTCAATGTACGGACGAACGAGTCAACATGGCGACGCCGGCACTGTTTAAGAAGTATCCGGATGCAGAAGCGCTGAAGAAATCAACACAGGCGGCCGTCCAGAAAATCGTCCGGCCGCTGGGGTTCTTTCGCAACAAAGCGGCCAATATCCGGGCGATGGCGGCAATGCTGGTTGATGAGTTCGATGGTGAGATTCCACTGGACATTGATCAGATGGTGACCCTGCCCGGGGTCGGCCGGAAAACCGCCAGCGTCGTTTTGGGAACATGGTACGGTATTCCGTCGGGAGTCGTTGTCGACACACACGTTCGCCGGATTTCGAATCTTCTGAGTCTGACGGAATCTCAGAACCCCGAGATCATCGAACGCGACCTGATTCAGATTCTGCCGCAGAAGGAATGGATCGAATACTCGCACCGCATCATCTTTCACGGTCGGAAAACGTGCATCGCTCGTCGTCCTCAGTGTGCCGACTGTGGCCTGCTGAATTATTGTCCACGAATCGGACTGCCGTCATTAGCTGAGTGATGAACGCGGAAACGGCCGGATATGAGTAGGCCGAACCGGGCGAAGCGCTGTTCCGGCACAGTCAGCGAACGCTCCCGTCGGCATTCATCCCGTTGCCGGAGCGGCGTCGCTCCGCGGCTTGATTGGGCCTACTTCACGGAGTGATTAACCTGTCATCGTCCGGACGCAGCAGACTGCGCAACTCTGCGGCCAGAAAGATCGAGCCGGTGCCGCAGATGACCCCGTTGTCGCCTACTGTTTTCCGTGCCAGAGCCAGAGCCTCGCTCGGCGTCTCGGCCGTCAGAATCGTTGCTGTCTCTGATACGTCAGCCGACGGATCGGGTCCCGGTAGTTCAGCAAGTTCCTGCGGTGAATACGCTCTCGGATTCGTTTGGAATCGGGTCACAATGATCGTGTCGAAATGTGGACGCACCAGTTGCAGCATTTGAAGCGCATCTTTGTCGCGGCTGACAGCGAAAATCAGAGTTCGGCGATCTGTGGGCATGGTCAGGCCGTTGAGCGTGTCCAAACACGCCTCGATCGAATCGGGGTTGTGTGCCGCGTCCAGTACGATGAAGGGCGATGTCGAAACGACTTCGAAACGGAGCGGCCATGATAGTGATGCCAATCCCGCTGCGATTGAATCCGATGTAATGCGACCATCCGTCTGTGAAAGAAAATCCGACACGGCGACGGCCAGCGCGGCATTACGGCGTTGATGGGCGCCCAGCAGCGGCAACATCAGGTCCTTGTGAGAATCCAGCGGTGTTTCCACATCGAATCGCTGACACTGTGGTCCGAAAACGTCGTGCCCGTGCTGATCACCGACTTCAGCCGGGTCTGATTTTTGACCGCGTTCGAAGATGTCACGCTCGCCCAGAAACAAATCGCACTGGCACGCCGCTGACCGCTCTGCAACGACTCGAGCGGCAGCCGGCTGCAGAACCCACGAAAACACAGGCACTTCGAGTTTGATGATTCCCGCCTTCTCGCCGGCGATCTGTTCAATCGTGTGGCCCAGAATGTGAGTGTGATCGAGACCAATATTTGTGATGACTGTCGCCAGAGGCTGGCAGATGGTGGTGCAGTCGAGTCGGCCGCCCAGACCGGTTTCCAGAACGGCGAGCTCAACGTCGTTTCTGTCAAAAAACATCCAGGCCAGTAATGTTGCCACTTCAAAATAGGTCACGCCATCCTGAATCAAATCGGCGTCCGCATCCTGCAGCGTTGCCTTGAGAGAAAGCACCATCGACGTCAGCTCATCCGAGTCCGGCATGCGCCCGGCGACGCGCATCCGCTCTTCAAACAGATGGATGTGCGGCGAGGTAAACAGACCGCTGCGGACACCTGAGGCCGTCAGGATAGAATCGACCATCGCGGCGGTCGACCCCTTGCCTTTTGTGCCCGCAATGTGGATCGCCGGGATTCGCTGCTGGGGCGAATCGATCAGCGCGAGCAGTCGTTCGACCCGCTCCAGACGAAAATGCGTCGACTGTCGCCGGGGACGAACTTTTTCGTAGTCGATACGGTCGTAGATCCAGTGAACGGCATGTTCGTATGTGGTGACCGCAGTTGTGGGTAATGTTTTTTCCATCGTTAAATTCGAAGCCGGCAGGACCGACGATGTTTACTCCGCTGGCCACTTCCCGTCAACAATATCAGACAACTGAAGTCTTGACGGATCGATGGTGACGTGACGAACGCGACGACGCTTCCACGTGTACGTTGTATGAACCAAACCATCCGATGTCTGAATGACGGCCGGATAGGAAAACTCTGATCGGCGTTCGTTTTCCAGGGTTAACGCCGCTTTCCAGGAAACTCCGTCATCGCTGACCGCAACATTGATCATTTCCCGGCCGCGTGGCGAATTACCGGAACGGACCGTATGGTTGTAGACCAGCAGAAATCGACCGTCCTGCAAGGTGACAGCATCGATTCCGGAATTGGGGTTTGGCAGCTCTGTTTCCACGAGCTCTGACCATGTGACACCATGATCTCGGGAGATTGTCGACAGTATCTTTCCATCACCGTTTTGGTCGCGGTTCAACGCCTGAATATGGCCGTGTTTAGCGAGTAGTGTCGGCTGGATGGCACCGTAGGTTTTGCCATCATTGACAGCCGGAGTTCGCGTCCAGGTCAGGCCTTGATCCGTCGTGTGTTCAAAATGCAGTCTCCAGCCATCGAATTCTGTACTACTGCCGCACAGCAACGTGCCGTTGTTCAGCAGGATTGGCTTGTTGCGAACGGGGCCGTCGATGTGTTTCGGCAGACGGCGTGGTACGCTCCACGTTTTTCCGTGATCGTCTGACCGAGTCAGCATACCCCACCACGAACCGGGAGTCGGGCCACATTTGTAGAACAACAGCAACGGGCCCGTTGGGTATTGATACAGGACGGGGTTCCATGTCGGATGACGAACGACCGTGCCATCTGTCAACGTGTACTGAATGCCATTCGCCACTTCTACCGGCTGTGTCCAGCCATCGCTGTTGTGACGAGCCACCCAGATACCAACATCCGGATTTTTTTCCCGGGTGCCGCCGAACCATGCCGCGACAAGGCCGTCCGGAGTTTCTTCGATCGTGGACGCATGACATTCCTTGAACGGGGCGTCTTCATAAATGAACTCCACACCAACAACGCCCGGGCGATCGTCCGCACACGCCGTCGACGTATAGGAGTTGAAGATCGTGAACGTGCAGAACAGGAACGATATTACGAATCGGGGCATCTGTGTCATTCTGAAGCAATCAAACTGGATGCAGAGAGAGATCAAAGTTTTTCGGAAGAACAATTCTAAATCCGACCACTCATTCTCGCAGGTCCGATGACGAAATATCTTCCCGGAATCGGTCTTCCGAGACTCCGATGAATAAATCGTGGAATTCCGGCGGTATCGTAAGCTCGTCGACGCTGCAAAACTGCGAAACATCTGTTGAAAGTCGCCCCCCGACAAGAAAACGATTTCCACCGTCGGTCAACGACTGCAAAGCATCACACAGTTGTTTTTGGTCATGCTGATAAAAACGGGGATCAAGGATTCTGGCAGCCGTGTCAAAGCCCACGACAAACCAGCAACCTGGGAACAACTTTGCCTTTTCTGCAAACAACGTACATTGGGTCACGGCAACATCGAAATCATCAAATTGACGCAGACGACTACGTAGATCGGACTCAGAAAGTGACTGTTTATCTGCATTCGTGACAGACAACTCATAAATGACCTGCAATTGCAACTCCTGCATGGCAACCCGGTGAAGTTGCTGGTGTCCGTGGTGCAGCGGGTT
Organism: Fuerstiella sp.; assembly: GCA_039831575.1. GTDB lineage: Bacteria > Planctomycetota > Planctomycetia > Planctomycetales > Planctomycetaceae > Fuerstiella. Next base: position 25,729 of record JBDONA010000231.1, read on the forward strand.
GAACGCACCTGGAAAGATGGCAACATCTGTCAGAACTTTTAGCCGACGGACCATGCCCGTGCCCTCATAAAGAACCAACGATTCCGGATCTCCAGGAAACAGCTGGTCCGGATCATGAAAAGGCGTCTGGTTCACGTTATACCTGACCAAAACATGGCCCCAAGCCGGGTGCGAGCTACCGCTCGGAACATGACAGCCCTCCGGCAGCAGTCACGAAAGTTGGGCAGGAGAACATATTTCCTGACGGGGACGAAGTTTGCACAGCGTAGTCTCTTGAACTCCTGGATTCGATGCCTGAAATCTCTGACCGCAAGGAAGTCTCCATGGACCACGCAATCGCGTCGCTGGATGTTAGTGCGACGGAACTTGTCCGCAAACTGATCAAAACCCGGCAGAACATCGTCTTTGCGGAAAGTTGCACCGCCGGGTTATTGGCGGCAACAATGGGACGCGTACCGGGAGTATCAAGCGTATTGGCGGGCTCGGCCGTGGTCTATCAGAAGACGACAAAGCACAAGTGGCTGAACATCAGCGAAGACCTGCTGCGGGATCCCGGCCCCGTTAGTAAAATCGTCAGCGAATTGATGGCAGAAGGCGTGTTGGTGGACACGCCACATGCGACAATCGCTGCCAGCGTTACAGGCCACCTCGGGCCGGACGCTCCGCGAAATCTGGACGGAATTGCCTGGTCGACAGTGGCCATCCGCGAAGAGAATGGGATCACGCTGCATTCGAGTCGGTTGCAGTTGTCGCCGTCAACAACTGAAGCGGTTGCTGCACACATGGACGGATTGCGGATTCGGCATGCTCGACAGCAGTCTGCTGCACAACTTGTGCTGCAATTCTGCTTGCGAATCGCGTCGGCTTCGTGTGGTTTTCCCTGATTTTTGCTGCAAAAGGCCTAATCACAGGGAATGATGGTCGGTTGCGGACGTCTAAAAAACGGCTCCGTGGCAATTAGGAAATCTTGTTGGTACGCTGGTGCCGCATTTTTTGACACAATTTGTATCGAATATGCGGACTTCATGACCCGTCCTGATCCCCGTCAAAAACCCTTCGTTTTCTCGTGACGTACGCAGTCTCATTCTGGACGTCGTTCGTTTGACCTGTCATTCTTAACCGTTCCTGACGAGGGCATTGCCCTCAATGCTATTTCGAGCCGTCTTCGACGGTTTGTTCGAGCTCACGCTCGGAAGAGTATGGTCCGTTTCCATAAGTCGCTGAAAACAGGCGCAAACTGCGTCATTTGTATGGGAAAAGACTCAATTTATCTCCAACTTGTCAGCACCTCTTGCGATCGCATTAGTTTGTCTGCAGAAGAACTGCAAGAATGCGAAGTTCGTTGATTGTTCGTTCGTTTTCGTTCCGCAATTAGTAAGGAACAGGACGACAAACAGACCGTCGAGACATCGACGTCTCACAGATGTGGTGGAATCTATGCCGGTGGAAGTTACTGACAAGGGCCAGGTGTCGAGGATCTGGCTGATGATGCCTGCTGCCTGCTGCCTGCTGCTGACAGCTTCTCCATACGCGTTAGCGACCCAGGAATCACCAGACGCTGAAGGTGGTCCGCCAGCGGTCCAGGCCGGAGCACCGCCTGTACCCAATAACCCGGGGGTACAGCTTCCAGTCAACAATGACCCCGGTGAGGCCGCCCGGCAGGAGCAACAAAAACTCGTCGGCGAACTGCGACGCCTGCAGAATTCGCTGCTCACTCCGGAAATTGTGGCGTTCTTCGGTTCTCAAAACCGCACTTATCGGGGACTTCTGAGAACTGGAATTAACGCCAGAAATGCCAAGGATCTCGAGATCATCCGGACTTGTCTCAAGTACCGGGCATATTCGCTGTCTGATCCGGATCTGCAGAAGAATCCAGGTCAGTTTGAAGCAGCGTTCAGGAATCTGGAACGCGAACTCAATGGTGCTGGCGGACTGATCCTGAATGCCAGTGACAAGCAGCGATTTCGCGAACTTCTTTGTGGCGAGCTGCTGCCGCTATTCAAGGAACTGCTGCAGAACAACCTCAATGCACGGTCTATCGCACTCGAAATCCTGCTCGATTTTGAGGTTGCCCCCGCCAGAAACAGTCGCGGGGTCGTCATGTTCGATCAGGTGGACGACGTTCTACTTGAGGTTCTGAATGATCCCGCTCAACCCGATGTCATCAAGATGCGAGCTGCAAACGTTTGCAAGAATTACCTGCAGAAGGCGGACGTCACCCCGCAGATACAGATCGCCCTGGCAAAAGCGTTGATCACAGAACTGACACGGCAGTTTACCGCAGTCGCGTACCAGAACTTTCTGCTGGCGGCGTTGGAAGAAATCTCCATACCCAGAGAACTTGTCGGCAAGAAACGTGCGATCATCATGCTTGCGGCGACAACCACGATCCAGGACACAACCCGTGACATTCTTATTCGCTGCCGAGCGGCCCGGTTACTGGGTCGCTGCGGATTTGATTCGGTCATCGATTTTGAAGTTCTGGCGTGGAAAGTTGCTGAACTGACCCTCGAAACTGGTGCAAGGTACAATCAGTCCAAGAATAAGAAGGACGCGAAGTGGCAATTGTGCGGTTGGCACCTGTACCTCGCTTTTCACCACAAGGATAAGCGGGTGTTGAAAGGTTTTCTGAACCGTGACGCCAAATCCAAAATTGTTCGCAGCGGCTACGAAGCTGCTCTTCCCATCATGTTGGAATTAATGCGACAGGCCGGCAACGTACCAGCCGGGGCACTAAATACATTGAATGCCTGGGAGGGAAAGAACAAGCCAGCGAAGCTGGCGTTTGACCCCGCCTGCCCCCCGCTTAAGTAACTCCGGACCAACGCTTTCCTGACGTTTAGAGCCGTCTACTTATTCATGTGGGCATGCCGCTTTCTCGGGCTGGAGCGCACCTGTCGCGGCCACGAGTCAGCGCAAGATCTGTCAACGACCGTTTTCTGCCTATCCAACAAACGGCGAGTACTGTTCTGAGCGGCAGCTCGAATAAACCGTCAAAGACGGCTCACATTACCATTCCAGCTCAGCGTCCAGCACCCCTGCCTTGATCTGCTTCTTCGCAATGACGGCCATTTTCTTTGCCGTTGTCCGTTGTTCTTCAGTCAACTGAGAAAGTCGGACCTGCTTCAGCTCAACCAACGCCGCTGACGGCCGTTTGTGATGGACCAGCAGCACCTGAGCCAGCCGGACTCGTGCCCACATGGCGGCGTCAGGGAATCGTTCGACGTACTCTTCCAGATAGATTTCCGCATCGTCCGGCATATTGGCTCGCAACAGCCCGATGGCAAGTCTCTTCAAACGTGATTCATCGAATTGCGAGTCTGAATCCTGCATCTGGTGCGTCAGCATTTCTTCGGAGGCACCGATAAAATCTCCGCTGTCGATCATTTCGTTGATCTTCTTCAGACGCTTCGAGTTTCGTTTCGGACGACTGTCGTCAGGGAGGTCATCTTTGACGGCAACGTCACTCTTGCCAAACATCAGCTCCGGATTTGCGTAACTGGAGACCGTCGTGTTGGAGTCTGCATACCGACCATAGTTGCCGCTCCAAACCCGAAACAGATCCCAGTTTTCGCAGTCAACCCAGCCCTTCTTCAGGTACAAAACTCCCGCTCCGAAACCGATAAACGCACCGGAAAGATGCAATGCCGCGGTACTCATGCCCATGCCATGCAGCAGAGTCCAGCTGACCAATTCCCAGCCCAGATAGAGGCACGCGTACCACATGATCGTGACGTCAAAGATATAGGGACGGAAGATCAGCCAAAGGAACACCTTGAGCTCATTCTTCGGAGCCCACACGAGGCTGATGGCCATCAGTCCCATGATCGCCGACGATGCGCCAACAGCCCCTCCGCGGTCCGTGTGCAGCATGATGAACTGTATAAGAGCAGCCTGAGTAATGCCGATGGCGAGATACAGCGTCAGCATACGTCGCCAGCCCAGTTTGCCTTCAACAACCAGACCAAAGCCCCACAGGAAGAACATATTGCCGATCAGGTGAGAGAACCCCGCGTGAGCAAACATTGTGCTCAGCCATTCGATGGGCTTGATCACGCCAAAGTGCAACACCCACGGATCAAGCGTTTCCGCAGCTCCAAAACCTGTGGCGACGAAACAGATCACGTTGGCCACAATCAATCCGACCGTGGCAATCGGGTAGTGGTACAACGGGGCGTCGGTGCCGATAGGGATAAGCATACGACGTACCTGAAATGACCGGCGGAAAATGATGTCCGGTAGCACAAATGACCACGCAAAGAGTAGCGGGACGTGGTGGCCCGTTGCAACCAATGCGAAACGTCCCAAGGATTTGAGCTACCGCTCAGGACAAAACAATTATACGGCGAAAACAACAGATCGCAGAGTCCTGTAGCAGAATTGCACCAATGCTGACCGAGAGTGAACGGATCTAACGGCCGCTGGTCATGTCCGCATCACAACGCGGCGCGACGGACTGGTGCATCGAGTTTTCTTTGCCAAATCTGCCACTTCAGGTTTTCGCTCTCCGCGCGAACCCAGTTTCTGTGTTTTTCCAGTGACTCCGTGCGTCTTTGTCGAGACAGCACGAGCACGTCAATTCTTGACGACAGCAGGTCCGGGTCTATTGTGTCACCTGCGATCGCCCGCGCCAGAACTCTGTCTCGCGGAATGAAATCCGGCGTGTTGAATTTGTGACACATCCACGGACGCACTGGGATGTAAGTCGGCATCAGATAATTCAGCTGCAGCGATTCGCAGAACACCACCTGATCCTGTGCGCAGTCGTCGAGTGATTTCAGCACATTCCAGTCCTCTTCCGTCAGAAAAAAACCTTCTTCACCACGGTACTGCCAGACACTGTGGGTGACAGTAAAGGCGATATTGTCGAAGCAGGCGAAGAACACCAGGACAGCCACTGCAATTCGGCGACGAGGATGATGACTGATGCCAATCAGAAATCGCTGTAGCTGAGGAATCGCGATCAGAAACAGGGGCATCCAGATGTAGCCGCGGGTGAAGTGGATTGGCTGCACAGGTCGGGACAGAATCCGATCATGGAGGCTCAGGCCAAGCGCGACGGCAGCAGCAATCAGCAGAAACTGTTCCTCACGATTCAGGCGAAAAGCGTTTCGTCGCAGATGCAGGAAGGCCAGACAAGCCACCGGACCATAGGCATACAGCACGGTACTCCATTCCAGGTTCCAGTTCAGTGACCAGTTTTTTTGCAACGTCGCATGCGCCGGAAACTGCGGCAGGCAGACCTTGTAATAACCCAGCAACAGACACAACAACAGAATCGAGCACCCCAGCGTTCGCAGGTTGGCCCCCGACGGGTTGCGGATCGCCCCCAGCAGAAACCATGCATTCAACGTCAGCAACAGCTCGATGCCGGACCATGGGTGAGTCAGGGCCAGACACCCCGCGAACATCAGCGCCACAGAGTGACGTCTTTGCAGAACCATCCACCACGCGGCAGCGACAAAGCAGTGATAAGTGATTTCGATGCCGTAGACCGTGTTGCGGCCCCAGTTCAGGAACCACAGCCCTTCGGTCGGATCAAACTCGAAAACGGCTTCCTCCAGCGGTATTCCTGTGAACATTCCTTTCAGGATGCCAATCACCGAGACCAGACCCCCGCCCCATAAAGCCAATACTGTTATGGACAGTCGGTGTTGTGTGGCGCGGCGGCGGACCAGTTGCCACGTCAAATAGCCAAAGATTGGCAGCATCACCAATGTCAGCAGGGTGTACGCGGCTCCAGGGGCGATGGACAATTGAGTCACCGCAGCTCCCAGAATCCACGGCAGCCAATGAAAGTAAATGGCCGGGGAATCGGGATCCGCATCCGACGGATTGGGATACAACAGCCCGTTGCCACGATCAAACACCGCTCGTCCGTTGGCGACATAGTACGGTTGGTCATATTGAATGAACCCAGTCGCCGATTCGCCGTTCCCAAGATAATGTGCACCCAGAATCGTCAGCCAGGGCAGCAGAGCGAGGCCAACCACCAGCACGATCCTTCGATCAACGCACAGGGACGGGTCGATCGGTTCCGCTATACGGGATTCGTTCATCCGTGGAGTTTACGACAGAGCGCGGCGACCGGTCGAGATCGGTGTGAAACCTACTGCTGAAGGAAGCCGGCAGGGCCTTCCGACCGCTGACAATCACTGACCAGTGTCGTAGGTGGAAATCGTGCTGAACACCAGTCTCACCTGAGCCTCAGCAAACACCTGCTGCTACGCCAGCATGTCTGCGTCGTCCCATCGACGCAGATTCTCACGTAGAATAATCCCTCTGCCGCGTTGACGGTGGGCATAGAAATGCCTGCATTTTATAGGCCCAACGTCATTTGTGCGGGGCCTGGGCGGCAACATCCGCCATCTGCCCGTTTGAGGTCATTTTGGGCGAAAAGTGCAGTTTTAGAGAACAATACCGATCGGGCTTCATCGAAATCTGTTGGGTGGCTACCCTTTCTGTCCTGACGATTTCACTACCCGCTACTGGTGTCGTTTTTGTATGCCGTTAACGCTTTCTGAGTATGCTGATTCCCTTGCTGAGCGAGATTTGATCTGGCCAAAGGTGCCTGCGCCAAAACCGGTGAAGGCCAAGCCTGCGATTGCTCCACTGCCCGGCATTCAAGTGGTGATGTGGGACGTGTACGGAACATTGTTGCGGACGACAGACGGCGGTTATACGCTGTTTCCGAATCCGGAAGTGCGACTGCAGGTTGCTCTGGAAAAGACGATTCTTGAGTTCAACATGTGGAACAGCATGTATCGCAAGCCGGGTCCACCGTGGCAGTCCATGATGCCTCAGTATCGCGATTACGTTGAGCGGGTCGCGATGGTGCCCACAAAACTGAAGTGTGACTTCACCGATGTCAACCTGGTCAGCGTCTGGAAGGCGATCATTGATCGGCTGTGCGACAAGGACTACAAATACGAACAAGGCGTTTACGGCAACGAAGACCAGTTAAGTGAGAAGGTCGCCTACTTTTTTCACTGCAACCTGCAGGCCATGGAAGCTCGCGCTGGGGCAGCCAGAGCAATGACAGATCTTGCCGAGGTCGGTGTGATGCAGGGAATCCTGGCTGACGGACAATCTTTTACATTCGTCCAGTTGGTTCGAGCCCTCGTATCACAGGGACTCGTGATGCCAATACGGGAAGTCATTCGAACGGAAGCCACACTGTTTTCTCATCAAATGGCAATCCGCAAGCCGTCTGAATCACTGTTTCAACGGGCAGTGGCTCAACTTGAGGCGATCGGCGTGTCACCTGAACAGACGTTGCACGTCAGTTGTCGATTGACGACCGACCTGGTCCCGGCCAAGGCCGCTGGCATGAAAACCGCCCTGTTAGTGTCGGAAAAAACAGGGCTTGAGGCTCCACCGGAATTGATCAAAGATCCGCAAACTCGACCAGACCGGTTGCTGACAGACATCACTCAGATTACATCTGTCGTGCAGCCAGAATAAAATCATCGGCGGGATGCGACATTTCATTCGCCGCCTCCCGTTCCAATCAAAAGTCGTGGGTTTTCTAATCCCAAACACCGCCTCTCAATGCGTTTATTATGCGAGTTGGCTTTCAACAGCCACTCATCCAGGAAAAGACAGGAAAAGAACTGAGCAATGCCTTCCGCGCCACTAGTCGAAATGACCACGTACGATTTCAGCAATACACTGTTTGATCTGAACGACATACGTCGGGTAAATCCGCAACGTCATGAAATGGAACAACTGACAGCGATTGTTCACGTCGACGAGTCGACTCATACGATTGTCGGCTACAAGACCATCGGCGACAAGGAGTTCTGGAGTGCCGGACATATGCCCGGGTTCCCCCTGATGCCGGGCGTTGTGCAGTGTGAGGCGGCTGCACAGCTGGGAGGATTCTACGCTCGAAAATACGATCTGATTGGCGGCGATTACCTCGGCTTCGGTGGCATGGATTCGGTCAGATTCAGGAAGCCGGTCTTCCCCAACA
>JBDONA010000211.1:0-1965 GCA_039831575.1 Fuerstiella sp.
ACGAACATGCCGTCCGGGCCGTGGAAATCAAACTCAGTCAGGGCGCGAAACCGGGCATGGGGGGGCTGCTGCCAGCGGCCAAGATTACGCCGGAGATCGCAGCCATCCGAGGGATCCCACAGGGCCAGGACTGTGTCAGCCCTTCCAGTCACTCGGCCTTCCGTGACACTGATTCGATGCTGGATTTCGTGGAAATGCTGGCCGACGAATCCGGTCTGCCCGTGGGCATCAAGTCTGCCATTGGTGAACAATCGTTCTGGACTGAACTGGCGGAACTGATGGCGACCACAGAACGCGGCGTCGACTTCATTGCCGTTGATGGCGGTGAGGGCGGTACGGGAGCGGCACCGCTTGTGTTTTCCGATCACGTCGCGTTACCGTTTAAGCTGGGCTTTGTTCGCGTGTACAAGGAATTCTTTGCCCGCGATTTGCAGGACAAAATCGTCTTTGTGGGATCCGGCAAACTGGGGTTTCCGGCTGAGGCGACCATGGCATTTTCACTCGGCTGCGACATGATTCACGTGGCTCGCGAAGCCATGCTGGCGATTGGCTGCATTCAGGCCCAACGCTGTCATACGGGACATTGTCCGACAGGAGTTGCGACGCAGAGCAAATGGCTGATGCGAGGACTTGACCCAACCCACAAGGGGGCACGCCTGGCAAATTACGTCGTCACGCTGCGTAAGGAACTGCTGCAGTTGGCACACGTCTGCGGTGTGCCGCATCCGTCGCTGATCACTCCTGATCAGTGCGAAATTATTGACGAAAAATTTGGCTGCCGAACAACGCGAACGGTCTTCGAAATCTCGGCAGATGCTGATCGGTGGGGCCTTCCGTCAGCAGAGCAGTCGGAGCAGATCTCCGCCCTGATGAACGTGGCTCGTGATGCCGGCGTCCTGCAGTAACCGCCGCAGCAATCCCGGCAGGGCAATTCACCACGATTCATTCGCACCGCAATCCCCCCCCAAGGCGAGCGGGGGACGTAAGTCCCCTGATTCTCTCCGCGAGGCTGTTGTATCCCTGCCTCGCGTGAGTACATAAAAAAAGCGAGGCCGAAGGGACTTGAACCCTCAACCTCCGGATCGACAGTTTTGGGGAACTGAGTATCACCAGTGTTTTTGATTATCGTGGTGTCTCACCCGTCAGCGTTTTTGTTAGGTCCGTCTCATAGTGTAAATCGTGGTGAGTACATTCTGTGAGTACACGGACTGAGTACACAAACATGTGAGTGACTATGAACAGAATTGTCGCGGTAAGACTCTATTGACAGATCGAAACATCATGCGACACTAAGTGCTGCGAGGGATTCGCGATTTCTGCCATGACAGCGATTTGAGACGGGTAATACCGTTGGCCAGCTGTCTGCGAGTCCCCACTTATGAACGACCCCGCTCTGCTTTCCACCCATACCGGCCTTGCGCGCATCGCTGAGGCTGCTGAGTTCCTGAACCTGAGTAGACCGTCCGTCTACAGGCATATTGCTAACGGCGACATTCCGGTGCGACGTTTCGGCAAAACCGTCCGCATTCCTTGGGCGTGGTTGAACAGCCAGAACTCCATCGATGCCGACTAAATGTCCCGGCAGCGGAGGCTTGGTGATGTGACAAAAGAGAATGTCGCTGATCCTATGGATGGTGACGCTGATGATTCGATGGTTTCCGTGCATGACATTAAAAGTGTCATTGCATTCGAGGCCAGCGGGAAGGAACTGTCCAGGACAAACGCGATTGGCATTGGGCTCTGGGAATCTAACGGCCGGATGTTCGCGATCGGTGCCGGTGAGTGGCTGGCAGTGAACGGTGGTGTCAAAAGCTATTCATCACCCACAATTAACGACAAGATTGTGGAGTTCGGTGAGGTCGAGGAAGCGTGGTACGACAGTGATCTGCTGTTTCCGTTCCTTGAGGAGGCCAAGTCTCCAGAGTGGCGGAAGAACCACATTCAGGAGATGGCGCAGGTATTCGC
>JBDONA010000401.1:0-8265 GCA_039831575.1 Fuerstiella sp.
CTGCTGGCCCTGATTGCCTCTGCCACGGACCGCGAGCTGGCAAAGTATGTCGAATATCTCAAGCACGAGAACAAGATCATGCGGGCGCGCTTGCCCAAGCAAGTGCATACCACGCACGAGGAGCGGCAAACGCTCCTGAAGTACGGCAAAGTGATCGGCCGAGCGATTGAGGAGCTGATCTCAATCGTCTCGCCAACGACGTTTTACAACTGGGTGCGAAACGAGAAGAACGGCAAGCCCAAGCCGAAGAACCCGAAGGGCGGGCAGCGCAAACCGAAGGAACTGCGCGAGTTGGTGCTCACGATCGCCGAAGAAACAGGTTTCGGGCTGACTCGGATCGTCGGCGAGCTTCGCAAGCTCGGCATCAAGAACATCAGCCGTCAGACGGTGCGCAATATCTTGAAAGAGCATGGAATCGAACCGAGCCCCGATCGCACGTCGGACTCTTGGGCCAACTTCCTCCAGCGACACCGCGACACACTCTGGGCATGTGATTTCTTTTCAGTGAAGACCGTGACGACACGTGGATTGCGAGAGATGTATGTCCTCGTCTTCCTGTGCCTGGAAACGCGCGAAGTGGTTGTTTCATCGGCTACCGAGCATCCCAACTCCGCCTGGGTGGTGAAACAGGCTGAGGCATTTGTGGATCAAACGGCCAATCGCGAAACGAGGCCGGACATCATCATCCACGACCGTGACACGAAATTCACCAAGGAGTTTGCAGCCAAACTAAAACATCACGGAATGCGGACCAATCCCCTGCCGAAAGCCAGTCCCAATTTAAACGGCAGATGTGAGCGAGTCATCCAGACAATCAAATACGAATGCTTGGCGAAGTTCATCATTTTCGGCAAGACGCACCTCGATTTTCTGCTGTGCGAGTTCACTGAGTATTACAACACGGTCCGGTCACACATGTCGCGGGACCATCTCCCTCCCAAGTGCAATGTGCCGGAAGAGATCGAAACGCTGCCGCTCGATCAGATCGAGGTGAAGTCGTACGTCGGCGGGTTGGTCAAGTCATTCGAGCGAAAAGTCGCGTAACACCACCCACCGAATGTTCCGCACAACTACGATGATTCGTGCGCCGCCGGTCTGCGCACTGACTGCACAGATTGCTTCGATCTGCATCTCAAACGTCGAACTTCAGCAGTTCTTCACGCCGGAATCACGTCCCAACTCGTTTGTGGTGCCGAACTTCACCGCGGAAACATCTGTTGAACCCGACGGCCCACTGAGCGTATCCTTTCTGTTGGCGGAAGCCCGCTTTGCGGCCGCGAAACGCTGAACAAATGCATTGTCTTGGTCGCCAAGAGAGCCGACAACCTGTGGAAAGAACAGTTTTTTCGATAGAATGGCGACCTGGGAAATTACTAAGTCGGGGGGCGGGTGATTTCCTGTTTCGACCCAACCAACCAAATGGGAGCACGGTGATGCGCGAAAGCACACGCGGAAGTGGAAGAATCTGGCTGATGGCAACGTTGGTTGTCACTCTCGTGAGTTTTTCCTTTGCTTACTCTCAATGGCAAATTGCCGAACGAGCGAACACCCGCGCGGCGGCGGCCTTACATCAGGCAAAGATCGACGTCGAAAGAGCGAGATCCGAAAAAACGAAAACGAAAGTAGCGAAAGACGTCGCGCAGACTGCGGTCCCGAAAGCTGCGCAAGAGCCAAGTGAAAGCGAAGTGATCGCTCCAACGGATGCGCCCAACGTCAAGAACGAATCCCCATCAGAATTCCTGGAGCCTGCCAACGTCGTCCGCACGTACCAGGAATTGGCAAAAGGCTATGTCGCCCAATCGCAGACCTTGAAGACAGCACAAACGCGAGGCCGTCAACGCAAGGCGCTCAAGCTGCTGCAGCGGGCAGTCGAGGTACGGGCGATTACACGTGACATTGCCCGCCGTGCGCAAGGCCAGCAGGGCGATTTATGGCGCGAGACGAACGACTTCTGGGTGCAACAGATACCGGCAATTCGCAATGAAGCCATCGACTGGATGGGCCAGGCATCATTCCAGCCCATCAATCAGACCGACATCGCCGTGCCGACAAATCAATCGTCACAATCCACGACGCCACGACTGGCTATTCATGGTGAACGTGAATTGTTGGCCGTGCTCGTATCTCCTGCCGAGATTCAATTGCGAAGCCTTGAGACGTCCGAACTGCTCTCTTCGATTTCGCTGAAAGTGGAAGCCAACACAATTGTCGCCGAAGGCTCGCTTGAATTTTCAGCGGACGGTAAACAGCTTATCTATTGCACGCACTCAAGGTATTCTTCTCGCGGCATGGTCAAGCTGCACATTCTCGACGTCGATTCCAAACAACATCTCAAGACCGTTTCGCTAACGACGCTGCAGCAATATTCCTCGAAGCCGCCACGCTTCAGTTTTAACCCGAACAAGCAGGTACTTCTCATCAACACGCGTTCTGAGGCAACATTGTGGGACGTATCAGACGGCCGCCAGATTCGCAAGTTCTCTGGCGTTGGATATGAATTCGGCAACTCCAATCACCATGTGTTCCAGCACAATCACCGTCTATTCGCTCGGACGGAACTCCTAGACGACTCCGCGGCACCGACGGCGATCAAAGCAATCGATATACACACTGGTAGAACAACTGCCTGGAGCAAAATCGGCCATGCAGATACGAGCCCGGATTCTCATTCATCGATCGGCCGAGCGGGATCAGTTGTCACTCCTGATCGCAAGTGGCTATTGTCCACTTCGCAAGAACGTAGCCGCAGCGGCCAGAGCACGATTCAGCTAACCGTGGTCAAAACTAAGAGTGGAGCGATTGTAAGAAGAATCTCAATTGAAAGCACTGAATCGTATTCGCCGCAGAAACCGTTCGTTAGAACGATGGCAAGTTCGGACAGTCGATTTGCCATTATCGCGACGACGACGCAGGTAGTTGTCGTCGAGATTCCATCCGGACGCATCGTCCAACAACGCCCGCATCCCAAACCAGGTGGTGTTGCTGCCGCTGCCCCACGCCCCGGTATTCGTTCGCAAGCCGGCTGGACGTCCGCCACGATCTGCCAAACCGACGAGTCGGCGACCCTCGCTCTCTTACTAATCGGGACCAAACCTGATCGTCGACCCACTGGAATCCTGCAGATCTGGGATGCGGCGTTTCCGGTGACCCCCGGTTTCGACGTGGCCAAACACGCCGATGCGGTGAATAGCGTTCGCTGCGCCCTTATCGATGATGCGTGGGCGTCTTGTGATACCAATGGTTCACTGCAGGTCTGGGGCGACGACAACAGTGAGACCTGGAGCCATCCTGCCCTCCGTTCAAGTTCTCTCAACTTGGGCCCGCGACAGGGATTCGGTGGATCGGGAGAAATCTGCTTCTTGAACCTAAGCAGCAGAGTTCAATGCTGGAACACGGCCACTGGGAAAATGAACCGTTCGATAGACAGGAAGCAGATCATCGGTGCAAACTCTCCCCAAACGCATTTGGCCATAAAGGCCAGGACGTCAGACAGTAAACGAGCCATCGTTCAGATCTATGATGCGGTGACCGATCAGTTCACCACGACATTTAAACAACCGGAGTGGGCATCGGTAGAGTCAGCGCGGTTTTCGTCGTCTGGAAAACTCTTGATTGGTTTCTCGACCGGTGCAGTGCTGATCGGCAACGTTGAAAGCGGAGCAACCATCAAGCTCAAGAATACCAGATCTCTCGACATCCCGAGTCTCTACGGTACGTCGCTCATCATCGATCGCGCTGACAAGCGAGTCTTGATCGCAAAACAACAGTCTTCTAACCTAACCGAGAATCCGCCAACGCTGACCGTCTACGAAGTCGACACCGGAGAAATCGCGATCTCATGGCAAGCACCAGCAACTAAAGACAAATACGATGATGTACCGCGACTGGAACACGTGAGTTTTTCGCCGGCGGGTAAATACGTCACATTCTCGCGTAAGATCGATGAAGTAGCCCACGCCTACCTGTGGGCATGTCAGGAAAACGAAGAACCCGTTCGGTTGGAACGACCGTTTAAGGGGGTCGGATCACTTCGTGTCACAGATCAAGGAAATGTTCTTATCAATGGTGTCGTGTTGCTTTCAAAGGACGGCAAAGTCGTCATTGAGGCGAAGGGGGCGAACACCGGGGGGTTGGGATATCCGTCATTCCCGCCAGCGGCGATAAATTGGCGACTTGCGAGCTACTTCGGAAGCACATCACATCCACAGATGTCGGACACGGCAATAATCTCGTCGCAGGGACCTGATCGAAAATACTCAACGGCGTTTTGGGACTTGCAAAAAGCAGAACTGCTACGGGCATATCCACAACGACTCGGCCATCGCTCGCCAGATAACCGATACTGTGTCCTCGTCGACGACAAACGCCAAGTGACTCAGATGATCGACCTCCGCAGCGGGGAGACTCACATGAGTTTGAATGGCTCGGCCATCGGTTTCAGCCAAGATAGCCGCTATCTAATGACTCGTGACCCGGAGAATCAGGCACTTATCTGCTGGAATGTGACCACAAAGAAGAGAATAGCGTTGGAGGGCGGCGTCGATACGAGGAATTCAAGCCTAATTAAATGTTCCAATAATACAGTCGTCGCCTACGATTCTTCCGACGCGTCCTTTCGCGTGTGGAATATCAAGAACAACAGCAAAGGTCGATCGCTTCGCATCTATCGAACAAATTACGTTCCGGGGGCCGGGTCAGCGAAGGTCGAGGAATTCCAGCTAAGCTTGTCCGGCGAGCACCTTCTCGCCGAGATCAACGGTCAAGTTCGATTGTATGCGTTGAACAATGATGAATGCCTGGTACGCATGCCGCGGACAGGTCACAGCTTGATCTCTACTCGAACGCAGGCTCAGGCCGGAGCCGTTTGCATTGACCCCATCAACGGTATCGTCGGATCATCTGGCCTCGACCAAACTGTCTGTTTCTGGGATCTGAAAACGGGGCGGTTTAGGGGGATGCTCGAGGGGTTTTCCTCACCCGTTATCCGTCTCTCGTTTCTAGATAATGGTCGTCAGCTGCTCAGTTTGGAACGCAGTGGTCGAATCATGAAGTGGAACGCCATGGCGCAGACAAAGGACTCGTCAGACCGGCTGGCCTTCGAGTCCGTTTGGAGTCATGCATCCACGAAACCGGGTGAAGTAGCCACGCCGGGCAGTTGGACCCTCAGTCACGATCAAAAAATGGTGGCTCACGTCGAGGGGCAGGATCTCATTGTTCGAAACACGGAAACTGGCGAGGTCGTCCAGCGAGTTGAAGTGGCTGGTGACTCACCAGTTCAGCAGCTGGCTTTTCTTCGCCAGGGAGAAGCCATTCTTGTCTCTCAACAGAACGGTCTGCTCTCGCAGTGGCAAGTTGAAACGGCAGATTGCGTCAGCACTTTGGAAACGGACCATTCGGCGCTCGCCTCATTTTCTTTCACGCCGGATGAGAAAATGCTGGTAACCGTCGGGAAAATGGTCCGTCTGTGGAATCTCGACAGTGGCGAGTTCTTGTTAGAAGTCGATCTACTGGACGGTGCAGCAACGTGGAGCCAATTCTCCGATTCAGGTCAGCGTCATTTCGTAGCCGGTGCCAATGGAACGATCGTCACGTGGAAACCCGAAGAATATCGTTCCATTCTTGAGGGTGCAGGGTTGGCCTGGAGCGCGGCACAAACTGACGCGGTAGGTGCTGTTGACGGTCAAGCGGCAGACAATCGTGCCGACGACGTCACCGCCGACCAGCCCCGTCCGCCGGTCGTCGAGCCCAATCCTGTGGGCGTGAATATCGAAGCGGCACACGACCCTCAAAAGGTGTGGGAGTTTCACAGACGACTTCACCGTACAGTTCGCAACAGCGAAGAGTCGAGCATATCACGATTCGTCCCTCCACAGCGTTTAGAACTGACGACCGTCGAATTGATCGAACTGGCTCGCGATGCGAACGCTGACCTCACAGAACGCATGTATGCGATACATGACCTGGGACTCAAACCTGACGACTCCAAGAAGATCATCCCCGTGTTAGTAGAACTTATTGATAGTGAGCAACAGAGAATCGCGTCGGCGGCAATTTCTGCAATTGGCCAACTGGGAGAAAAATCCGTTGCCGCTATTCCCAAGCTGCTTGAAGTCGCAAGAGGATTACCCAGCAGTATGCCACCCACACGGGTCGAGATTGAATTGCGTCGGCCTCTCGTACGCGCGCTGGCCAGTATCGGCGCAGAATCCATCCCGCATCTGCGAATTCTGTTTGACGACGAAGACGTCAAGATGCGTCGTTTGGCCGCACTGGTGAGTCAATCGATGGCCAACAATCGACAGACGCCGGCTGTTGAATTGGTCGGTGAGCTAACGGCTGCACTCGCAGATGAGATTGTCGAAATACAGATTGTGGCAGCGAGAACACTTGGACAGATCGCCGTCGACGCATCGGCCGCCGTGCCCGCACTTCGGGAACTGGTCAATAGTGACACGCCATCTGCACAACTGGCGGCTTGCGTCGCCCTGTGGAATATCACTGGCGATCCTGAGGAATCCCTACCCGCACTCATCAATTTGTTGAGTCAGGACGATCAATCCATTTTGATTCCAGCCATTCGACAGATCGGGATCATGGGCAATCAAGCGGGCTCGGCGGTGTCGGAATTGGAACGGTTGCTCGAGTCGAAGATTAGCGCCATTCGCATTGCGTCTGCGGAGTCCATGGCCCATGTTTCGCCTTTGAACGAAGAGCTTATTCCAATTCTTATCAGCAGTCTTAGGGAAGGCGCTCTTACGAGTGCCAACAATTTCTTTGCATCGAGAACGACGATATCGGCGATTGGAGAGACGATATCGGCGATTGGAGAACTGGGCAGACGACACCCAGAGAAGACCGTTCCATTGGTTCTGGACTTGCTCGGCGATTTTCGGACACGAAGTATGGCCATACAAATACTAGGTGGCATTGGGTCACCTGGTAAAGCCGCCATTCCGGATCTAGTCGAGCTCACGCGAGATGGGAACGGTAACATCCGCTTCACAGCCGTCCAGGCACTGATCAAAATGGAGCAGGCCGGTCTTCTCGCCATGACGGAGGTTCTTCGAGAACCGGACTTTGACATGTTCGCCGTTTCGATGGCCAAAAGCCTACTGGTAGGCTACGGTGTGGATCCCGATCGAGCGACGACCGCCCCTGAACTCAAGACAATTGCGAACAGACCTGACGGAAGTCAACACGCTCCATGGTTGGTGGACTTGTTGAACCGGCCGAATCATCAAACCGCGGGTGCCGCACTGTGCGGGCTAGTATTCATTGGAGAGCCGGCCCTACCCACATTGACAAAGGCCCTCGCGGACCCCCGATCCAGAGTTCGCAGCGGGGCGGCATTGGCCCTCGGCGCTATCTCAACCACTGAGGCCGAGACTCTCTTGTTGCAAACCGCCGACGATACCGATCCGGCCGTTCGATGGAGCGTTGTGACGGCCTTGGCGCAAATTAGTAACCCATCCGACGAGGTTATCGCTAGGCTTCGAGGGGCCCAGAAGGACCCAGACTCTAAGGTACGTATCGCTGCTGAGGCTGCCCTGAACCCTTCGGTTCCGTAGTAGGGGTGTGATTTCTGTCCGAGCGGTCTCAAAGCTCGGGACGGTTTGATCTTACGCCGAAGTGCCAGTCTTGCAAGGCGTTGCAAAAGCATACATATCTTGTGTTATGGCACCGTAATCGAGGTCGTTGCTCCGTAAACTTCCGTAGAGAAACCGGACGACCAAAATTGGGTGTCGTCCATCGGCGGCTGTGGCGGAGGACGACGAAAGTTCTGCCGATTCACTGTCGTTACCTGATGGGCAGCGCATGGCGAAACTCCCTTTATGTTATCGCGTCGTTGGTCGAAGGACTGGAACGCCCACTCTATTCAAGTTCAGCTCGATTCAACAAGGACTGTTCAATTTTATCGCAGTCCAGCGTTTGTGGCGAGTTTGGTTCGCCTGTCTTGAAAGATGCCATCTCATGCCTGTTGTGGGAAAACTCGGTCCCGCCTTCATCCAAGTTGCTTTCCACTGTCGGCTGCCCTTCGGTTCCGTAGAGCCCTGACGCATTTCGAATGGAATGCGGATAGGCTTCAAACCCCTTGAAACATAGGGTTTTGAGAGAGGGCTTTCAGACGATGAATACCGCGGCCATCGCTACTAATACTCAATCCTACCCCTGTACCAGAACTCGTCCACCATCCTCAGCGACGAAAGAAACAATCCTCTGTGCTTGTTCTCGTAGAGCGTCAACAAGATCGGCTTCGGCCGGTGT
>JBDONA010000723.1:0-8264 GCA_039831575.1 Fuerstiella sp.
CAAATTGCTGAAACCAGACGGAGTTCTCAGCTACTTCGAATACATGTATGTGCGGCCCATCCGCAAAGTCGTCACTCGCGGGGAAGAGAAGGTGCGAATCACACGCATCGACGACATCATGGCTGCTCACTGCGCGAAACACCGAGTCGCCCGTGACAACATCTTCCTCAACATTCCTCCCGCATGGGTCCAGCACCTCGCCGGGAGCCCCGGCGGGGGCGATGGCGTGGCGACGTGAAAGGCATGGTATGTCGAATCGCCGAGGTCGGGAATTCCGACAGGGCGATGGCGTCGGTGGTCGACTGACATTGTACGTCGTGGCGCCGAGATGCTACGCGGTTCATCCATGCGGATCGCGACTGCGACAAACAGTCGACGTATTATTCAAATTCAGCGAAGTCGAGCGTGGCGAAGTAGTCGTCGTAGGTTTCTGCTCGACGAATCTGTTTTACGTCGCCATTTTCCTGCAGCAGTAATTCGGCGCTGCGGAGTTTTCCGTTGTACTGGAACCCCATCGCGTGGCCGTGGGCTCCGGCATCGTGGATGACCAGCAGGTCATCGCGCTCGATGTCCGGCAGTGCTCGACCCACCGCGAATTTGTCGTTGTTTTCGCAAAGTGAGCCGACAACGTCGACGACTTTATCGTGCGGAGCGTCTTCCTTACCGAGCACCGTGATGTGGTGGTAAGCACCGTACATGCCGGGACGCATCAGATTGGCCATGGATGCATCGACGCCCACGTAGTCGCGGTAGATCTGTTTGTGGTGCAGGCATCGGGTGATCAGGTAGCCGTGGGGGCCGGTGATCATGCGTCCATTTTCCAGGACAACTCGCAACGGGTCCAGGCCGGCCGGCACAATCATTTCATCGTACAGCGAATGGATCCGGTCACCAACCGCCTTCAGATCTACAGCCTTGTCTTCAGGGCGGTAAGGAATGCCGATGCCGCCACCGAGATTCACGAATTCGATTCTTACGTCCAGCTGCTGCAGAATTCGAGTGGCCAGATCAAACAGCATGCGGGCGGTTTCCACAAAGAAGCTGCCGTCCAGTTCGTTTGAGGCCACCATTGTGTGCAGGCCGAACCGCTTGACGCCACGTTCCTTCAGGATCCGGTAACCTTCGAACAGCTGGTCCTCCATGAAACCGTACTTGGCTTCTTCCGGCTTGCCGATGATGACGTTGCCTTCCCGAGCAGCCCCCGGGTTGTAGCGAAACGAAACCAGTTCCGGCAGACCCAGGTTCTGATCGACAAAATCGATGTGCGTGATGTCGTCCAGATTCAGGACTGCGCCCAGATCCTTCGCTGCCTGAAATTCGAAGATGGGAGTATTGTTTGAGGTGAACATGACCTGTTCGCCCCGCAGGCCGATTTTCTCACACAGCATGAGCTCCGCCTTGCTTGAGCAATCTCCGCCCAGGCTTTCCTGTTTGACGATACTCATGATGTGCGGGTTCGGAGTCGCTTTGACGGCGAAGTAGTTGCGGAACCCGTTGCTCCATGAAAAGGCGGAATTCAGACTGCGGCAGCTTTCCCGAATCCCTTTTTCGTCGTACAGGTAGAACGGCGTGGGGAAGTCTTCGGCGATTGCGCGAATAGTGGCTTCGTTGAACGGGAGGGGCTTGGGGTTAGTCATGTTTTGTCGACAGCGGTGCTGATTCATGAATGACAACAGAGTGTTTCTCAGACGCCGTTAACGCTGATGCGGCGCACATTTTGGACCGCAGTTTGGGGCTGAGGTTCACTCAATTCAACTGCGGTGCCGGCAATTTTCGGAGTTCGCGTTATCGAGAGGAGGGCCTCGGAAGTGGTGTCATTGCACCGTCATTCTGCCAGTGCCCAGAAGTCCGGGGGCGGCGTGGAACGAAACTCAAGCCACGTTTTCAGCACGGGATGTTCGAACGCCAGTCTTACAGCGTGTAACGCGTGGCGTTTCGTGGTCGGTAACTCCCCCTCAAGCCGCGGTGCCTTGCGGATAATACCGTGCGGTCCGTAGAACTCATCGCCCATGACTGGATGGCCCATTTCCGCAAGATGCACGCGGATTTGGTGATTGCGACCGGTGTGCAGTTCGCACTCAACCACCGCGTGTGTCCCAAAGCGTTCCTGCACCATGACGTCGGTTCTTGCTGATCGCGGTTTCATGGCCGTTGGCTTCGCCGACATCAACACGCTGTTGTTTCCCGGCTGCTGTCCGATGGGTAAATCAATCCGCTGAGCGTCGAAGGCGGGATCACCCTCTACCAGAGCGATGTAGGATTTCGACGTCCGTCCCTTCTCAAAATCAATGGCCAGCATGCGATGACTCATGTGTTCCTTCGGCACCACCAGCAGTCCGCTGGTCATGCGATCGAGACGATGGATAATACCCGGTCGAAGCAGGCCCCTGACCGGCGACAGTGAATCCAGGTGGTGCTGAATCGCGTTGACCAACGTGTCG
This sequence comes from Fuerstiella sp., assembly GCA_039831575.1. GTDB lineage: Bacteria > Planctomycetota > Planctomycetia > Planctomycetales > Planctomycetaceae > Fuerstiella. The sequence continues at coordinate 2,442 of JBDONA010000723.1, forward strand.
CTTTGGTAGTCACCGACCGGATGTGCGATCAGTCCCGCAGGTTTATCGACAATGATCAGCCACGGGTCTTCGTAAACAATATTTAGTGGGATCGGTGACGGTGTCAGCAATTTGTCCGGTGGCTCAATCAGGCGCAGGCACACTTTCTGGCTGCGAAATACTCGCTGATCCGTTGCTGCCCTGACATTATTGACCCGCACTGCGCCGCTGCCCACCATGCGGCTAAGTCGCCAGCGCGTGTAGTTGCGCAGGTGCTTCGACAGGAACGAATCGACACGCACGCCGGACAGGTACGGCTCAACAACGAACTCAAACTGCTGGACAGACGTGTGAAAGAGTCCCTTAAAAGTGTGACGCCACGGGATCCGGCGAATTCGCTCGGCGACCCGCTTCTCAAGATATGCCTCTGGCATCATACTATTCGGCCACGTCAATCCACGCCATCCTGAGCATGGCAAATCGATTCGATATAATGGTGAAACGTGGCGGCATCGCACGCGTCGGATTTTTGCCGCTGCATGGGACAGAAGATGAGAGCAGAACAACAACAATTTTAGAAGCCGTCGTGCGAGTCCAGAGGAATAGAAGATAAGACTGCCATGAAGCTCTCCATTTTGACCGCTTTCGTCCTGCTGTGGCAATTCACGCTCATTGCGGATGCCGCGGACTCTGCACGAATCCTGGATTCCACGCTACACCACGTCCGCAACGGATCGGATCGCGAATGGTCAGAATTTGCTGACACGTCCCAGTCCGCGAGTTACCAGCTGGATTTCGAAGCCAAACCCAACGACATCGAGCAAACTCTTCGAATCGTCCAGTATGACGTCAAACAGCAATGGAATATTGAGCTGAATGGTACGAAACTCGGACGGCTGCACCGGGATGAGAATGTCATCGTTGGATTCTGGCCGATTCCGAAGTCTACGCTGATCGACGGTCAGAACACGCTGCATGTATCGACTACGTCAAAGACAAGCGACGACATTCGTATCGGTGAAGTCGCTATTTACGCCAGGCAGGAAACAGACGTTCTGAGTGAATGTCGGATGACCGTCGTCGTGCGGGACGAATCGACAGACAAGGCAATACCGTGCCGAATCACCGTTCTTCATGACGGCCGGCTGATGACTTTGGGAGCACAATCCAACGATCACATGGCCGTGCGGTCCGGCGTGATTTACTGCAAGGGCACGGCAGACTTCGGTCTGCCAGCCGGATCGTACGAAATCGTTGCCGGTCGCGGCCCGGAATACAGCATCGACGCCCGCTCGCTGACAGTTACCGCCGGGAAGGCTCAGGTTCTGATACTTTCGATCAAACGCGAAGTGCCGACGATCGGCTATGCTGCGTGTGATACCCATGTGCATACGCTGACTCATTCCGGTCACGGCGATTCCACCGTTCGCGAACGCATGCTGACGCTGGCTGGAGAAGGAATCGAATTTCCAATCGCCACCGATCATAACGTTCACATCGACTACGAAGAACTGGCCCGCGAGCTGGGGGTCCGTGAATTTTTCACGCCGGTGATCGGTAATGAAGTGACGACAAAGATCGGGCACTTCAATGTGTTTCCGGTTGCGTCGGCAGAGGTACCGATACCCAACCACAAGGCCGACAACTGGAAGGACATATTCGCCAGCATCTACGCCACTCCCGATGTTAAGGTCGCAATCCTGAACCATTCGCGAGACGTTCACAGCAACTACCGTCCCTTCGGACCGGAACATCATCTTGCGGCAACAGCGACAAATCTCGACGGCTGGGATCTGCAGGCGAATGCGATGGAGATCATCAATTCCGGTGCCCAGCAGACAGACATGATGCAGCTTGTGCACGACTGGATGTCGCAACTTAACGCCGGGCGACGCCTGACACCGGTTGGCTGCAGCGACTCGCACGACGTGGCTCGTCACTTTGTCGGCCAGGCCCGCACCTACATTCGCTGTGACGACGCAGATGCCGGAAATATTGATGTCGATTCTGCGGTCAACAACTTCCTTGCCGGACGAGTTTCCATCGGCTGCGGACTATTCGTCGATCTTCGCGTCAATGGAGCGGCAGGTCCCGGAGACACTGTTGAAAAATCGAAGCAGTATCACGCGGTTGTTGATGTGCGAGGTCCGTCGTGGATGAACGCCGATGAAATTGAGGTGTTCGTCAACGGCCATTCTGTTCGCACGTTCACGCTGAAGCCTGCCGACCGGTCGAAACCTGGGGTGAAGGCCATATTCGAAATGCAGCTGCCGATTTCGGGCAGCCAGGATGCCTTCGTGGTGGCGGTCGCCCGCGGTCCGGGCGTCACAAAGCTGTACTGGCCCATTGCCAAACCATACCAACCAACGTCGACCGACTGGACGCCGACGTTTATGGCGGTCACCGGTGCGGTCTGGATCGATGCGGACGGTGACGGGCGAATTACGTCAGCCAAAGAGTATGCGACTGAGATCTGTACGGCGGCCGGCTACAGCAGTGGCCGCGTGTTTGAACGACTTAAGAACTTCGACGCGGTTGTGGCTGTTCACGCCGCCGAACTACTGATGACTGACAGTCCGGACACATTTGTCTCCGGAGTTCTACGCGCCGCTCGCAGAAGCAGTTCCGTTATCCGTGGCGCGTTCGAAAACTTTTACGATGAGTGGCAACAATCGCAGCGTGCTCGTGCCGGTGCTACGAGCGCGACTGGTCTGTGACACCTGAGGATGTAATGAGTTACAGCATTGTTGGTGTCATCGGGCACATTGATCATGGGAAAACGTCGTTAGTCGCTGCGCTGACGGGTATCGATACGGATACTCATCCGGAAGAAAAGCGTCGAGGCATCACGATTGACCTTGGTTTCGCCTCGTTCACCGAAGGCGACCACCAGTTTGCCTTGATTGACGCTCCAGGGCACCAGAAGTATGTCGGTAACCTGCTGGCCGGAGTGTCGGGGATTGACATCGGGCTGCTGGTCGTCGCTTGTGATCAGGGAATTCAGGAACAGACGCTGGAACACGCCTCGATTCTGCAGATGTTGGGCGTCAGGCGGCTGATGGTGGCATTGTCGCGGATCGACCTTGCAACCAGCGCGGCGCAGGCAGAGCTGAGGGAAGATCTGGAGCTGTTCATGGATGACTTCGGCTTTACAGATGTCCCCATGGTTCCCGTGTCGCCGGTGAAAAACCTGGGCATCGGCGACTTGAAGGCGCAGTTATGTGACTTCGCGGACAGCCTTGAAGAACGATCTAAGGGTGACTTTTTTCGAATGCCGGTCGATCGTGTGTTCAGTATGCCGGGGCGTGGGTGTGTCATCGCGGGGACCGTCTGGAGCGGAACGATTCAGGCCGGCGACAGTCTGGAACTGGCCAATTCGGGTGAGCTTGTACGAATCCGCGAGGTTGAGGTTCATGGCGAAGCCGTTCTGTCGTCCAAGGTGGGACACCGCACGGCACTGAACGTGACAGGCGTCTCAGTTAACGAAGTGCAGCGTGGCGACGAACTGATTCAGCCCGATGTCTTTCACAAGGGGCGACATCTGCTGGTGGAAATCAGAACGTTCAAAGACTCGCCGGAAATCAAATGTCCCGCAACGCTGCAACTGCATATTGCCGCCGCCGCATGTAGTGCACGGGTTACCGGTTTGCGACGTCTACAGCCGTCACAGTCGAACGTGGTTGTGGTGGAAACGGACAAGCCCGTTGTCGCCACATTTGGTCAGAAGTGTCTGTTTCGGCTGCCATACCCCGTCGGTACGGTCGGTGGTGGCACGGTTTTGGCAACACTGGACGGTGGCACAAATCGATCACGAAAACTGATCGATCTCGGCGAAAAAATCGCCATGTCCAACGCCACCGAACGTCTGATCGCATGGACAGATTTCCTGGGCGAAGTCGAACCGACGTCCTCGTGGTGTGAACTGCAACTCGGGATCACGACACGCGAACAGAAAACCGTGATCGCGGAGGCGCTCGAAACCGGCAGCGTCATAAAACTGGCGAACTCACCCCGTCTGGTTTCCACGGCAACCATCGACCGCATCAAGCGCTACATCACAGAACTGTTGACACGGAGGGCTGAAGAGTCTCACGATGCCTGGTCAGTGGAAGAATCGGTTGTGCAGCAGGCGAAAGCGTTCGGATCTCCCGAATTGATTCGCCTGTCGTTGAAATCACTGATCGATGCCGGAAGTCTTGTGCGCCTGGGACGGATGGTGGCCGCTGCGTCTGATGAAAATTCACTCTCCAAACGCCAACAGGCTCGCATGGAGCAGATCGTCAAGCTGTTTGATGGTAACCGCTCGCCACCAACCACAAAAGACATCGCGGCACAGCTGGACCTGAAACTCGACACAGTGACGTCGCTGTCCCGATTCGCCGTACAGACGGGCATGCTGCTGGACACAGGCAACGGCCTGCTGATTTCGAATCAGGTTTTCCGAGAGCTGTGCGACGACCTGAATGACATGTTTGCGACCAAGTCGGAACTGGCCGTTGCTGACATTCGAGACCGCTGGCAGGTCACTCGCAAGCACGCGATACCATTCCTTGAATTCTGCGACAAGGTGAACGTCACCAGCAGAAAAGAAAACGTCAGAATCGCCGGTTCGGCGTTGGGACAGTTCGTTTCCGAATCTCTGCCGTAAACAACTCCCTGGCACCGTGGTCAATGGATCGACCATGTGCCGCGAAACGACGACTGTGTTCGGTACGATGTTCAGAAGATGAGCTTCCCGTTTGAATCCGTTGTCGGAATCTCTCACTGCGACGTGTCAGTCCTTTATCCCCGGTATGGAACAGGACGCCGAAGTGGGGTTTCCCTTGCAGCCAGCCATTCAGCCGTGGGATTGTCTCAGTCGAGCGACACGACTGGCGTGCGAGCGGCTGTAGTTTGCCAGCGCCCTGACAGTCGTTCTGTGGTCCCGGGCGGCCCCCGATTTCGGTCACAGGTATTGAACTCAATGCTGCATTTCAAGATCGAGAGGCCGATCAAAGTCTGTCGACTTGTGAGCTCAACAAACAAATCCGGCCCGGCTTCAGATATTTCTGGAGAATGTGCCGGAATCTGTATGAGCGTCTTCCGTTACCAGCACTTTGCTGATTTGGTTCATGTGACCTCTGCCGGCGCTATCAACGTTTTTCTGTTGAAAATGACGGACATGGGCACGCCCGAGCGGAATCCGCTCACGGAAAGAAACGACCACCGAATCCCCCCACAATTGAAAGCGATTCTCATGAGACGTCCCTCCTGTCGTATCGCCGCGCTTGTTGTATTCACCGCCTGCAGTCCTCTTTTCGCTCAGGACAATACAAAGGCTGTGAAAAAGGTCGATAAGTTGGTGCTACCCCTGAAGTTTTATTACCTTGACGAACTGGTCATCCCCATTCAGCAGTTCCCATACGACGCTTCGCTGCCCACGTCATCTGCGGAATCTGCTTCCGTCCGCCAGCCACAATCCGTCGGCGGTGGTCAGCAGGGTTGTCAGCAGGGTGGCGGCTTTGGCGGTGGAGGCGGATACTTCAGCGTTCCGACGACGGTGCAGTTTGGCGGTGGCGGCGGTCTTGGTGGTCGAGTGAACTTTGGGATCCAGCCGCATCACGTCCACGATTCGTACGCCGAACACGAACCGCTAATCGACCTGATCATCGGTCACGTCGACACTGACTCCTGGAGAAACCAACGGCGGCCAAGGCACGGTGTGGGTTGCCGACAACACATTGCTGATTCGGCAGACTGAGTCGAATCATGAGGCGATCAGGGGCTTCCTGAAGGAACTGACGGCGCAAACCGTAGGTGGTCAGCCACTGTCGGTCGAATTATGGTGGTTGCCATTGAACGAGG
>JBDONA010000475.1:0-1959 GCA_039831575.1 Fuerstiella sp.
GGGGGGCAGTCTTGAACTTTGGATCGCCACGTCTCAGGCGAAGAGTTCGTGTATGACATGACCACCGACGTCGGTCAGACTTTCTTCACGACCCTGATGAAACCAACTCAATAACTCATGATCCAGGCCCATGGCGTGTAGAATCGTCGCATGCAAATCATGCAGATGGACCTTGTCTGTGACTGCTTCGAAGCCAAATTCGTCAGTCTCTCCATACGTTGTTCCGCCTTTGATATTCCCTCCCGCCAGCCACATGCTGAAGCCGTACGGGTTGTGGTTCCGCCCAGGAGCGTCTTTCCCTTCGCTGAACGGCATGCGACCGAACTCGCCGCCCCAGACAACCAGTGTGTCTTCCAGCAGGCCACGTTGTTCAAGGTCGGTCAACAATGCGGCGATCGGCTGATCGACCTCCGCCGCATGTTCACCGTGGTTCTTCTCGATGCTCTGATGAGCGTCCCAGGTTTCCTCAAGATGTCCGCCGCCGGAATAAAGCTGAATAAAGCGAACTCCGCGCTCTACCAGACGGCGGGCGACCAGACAGTTCCGGCCGTACTCGTTGGTCGGCTGACTTCCAACGCCGTACATCTCAAGCGTCTTCTCGCTTTCCTGCGACAGATCAACAGCCTCAGGTGCCGCCGTCTGCATTCGGTAAGCGAGTTCGTAACTGTGAATCCGGTCGGCCAGGTCCTGTCCTCCGGGCCTGCTGTCAAGATGCCGCTGATTGAAGCGGGCCAGCAGGTCCAGTTGCTCACTTTGCACTGCCTGCGTCACGTGGGCAGGACCTTTCAGGTCGAGAATAGGATCGCCGACCGGTCTGAACGGTGTGCCGGTGTAGGTCGCCGGCATAAAGCCACTCGACCAGTTCGGCTGACCTCCGATCGGCCCGCCTCTTTTGTCCAGAATGACAACGTATCCTGGCAGGTTTTCATTATCAGATCCCAGACCGTACACACACCAGCTGCCGAGTGACGGGCGACCGATTAACGTCTTTCCGGTGTTCATCGCGACCAGCGCCGAACCGTGTGCATGGCTGTCGGTGTGGCACGAATTAATCACACACAGCTTGTCGGCGTGTTCGCGGACACGCGGAAAATAGTCGGACACCAGCAGTCCGCTGTCGCCGCCCGGACGAAACGGCCTCCAGGCCGGCGTCAGGAAGCCCATCTTCCGACCGCCCGAATTGATGAACTTCTTGTCGGCAGGGAGCTGCTTTCCGGCGTACTTTTCAAGTTCCGGCTTGAAATCGAACGTGTCCACCTGCGATGGCGCACCGTTCATCATCAGGAAAATGCAAGACTTCGCCCGCGGCCGGCGCTGTTTCTCTGTGTCTGCCTGGCTCGGCGCTTGCTGCCTTTCATGGGCCGCGGCTTCCCCTGCCAGGAACCCACTGTTCGAAAGCAGGCCGGCCAGGGCGACACCGGAAAAGCCAGCGCCCATTTCCCAGACAAACTCACGTCGTGACCGACCACATGGAAATAACGACTGATGCAACATGATTGTTCTCAATCCACGTAAAGAAATTCGTTGGAATTCAACAGGACATGGGCAAGTGATGCGAGGGCCAATTCGGCCGCCGTTTGTTGTGGAGATGTATCCAGGTGCGGAATGACGTATCGCTGCTGAAGTTCATATTCAATCACTGATCGCTCGTCAGTCGACAGAGCCTTTGTGAAAACGCGCAGTTCAGCGATTCCGCCGTTCCAGAATTCGCCGTTGATGTTGCCCTGTTGGCCAATCACCCAGTCTGTCGACAGATTTCGTTGAGGCAGCGGACTCGCCCGAGAAGACAACTCATGACCGTTCTGAAACACGACCGAACCGTCAGCCCCATTAACGGCCGTAATCACGAACGGTTTGCCGCGGTCATTGATGCGCCCGGCGTCGGAGAAGGCGTCGCTGAATCGAACGGTAGCTTCGGCGGTCAAACCCAGAAACAGCGATGTTACCGAATTGCCAACT
>JBDONA010001080.1:0-1958 GCA_039831575.1 Fuerstiella sp.
GTTTTCTGAAGCCATCACTCTGCTCAAGCGAGAACTGCCCGAAGCCAAAACCTTCGCCGCAAAGATTGAGAAGCAACACAACGCAGCCCGAGCCAACACACTGCTGGCCATCAAACTCGGACGAGCCTTTTACTGGATCTGACAGGTGAAGCCACAGCGTGTGCAGACCGACTTCAGCAGAGCGATAAGGTCTGACGCAGGTGTATGGACTTTCAGAAAAATGCTGTCCGGCAGATTGTCTGTTCTCTGCAGAATCTCGAAACCCACGGTTTTAACGCTGGCTGGTTGAGATTCACGAAATAATTCGGATATCAGGTTCAGGTGCTGATTCGGATCCGTGACCCACGCCGGCATTACCATTCCGCTGTCGTGCATCAAATGCTTAACATTGTCCGGGACGAATGCCTGGCAGTACGCTCGACCGGTCACATGCAGCAGTTCACCGCGGACTCGGGGCGAAAACTGTGTTTCGTCCAGAATCACGCGTCTCATCAGTCCGGCCGACAACGCCTCAACACTTCCCATTGCGGCCAGAGACCGGGCTTCACCAATCCGAGCAATTCCCGCCCAGGTCAGCGTTGAAAACCGACGTGCGACTGTCTGATACAGATTATTCGCTTCGGCAAAGCTGCCAGCGGACTCAGCGCACAAGGCAATTCGATAGCGAACCGCTGCTTCGGATACGCCGTCGACGTGGTCCAGAGCAAATTGATAGATACGCAAGGCGCGGGAATAGTTGCCGGCTCGCAGTTCTTCGTCGGCCATGGCCACGTAGGCTGCAATACCCGAACACGCTGGCCGGGCTGGCCGAATCGATCAATGCCAGTGACACCGGAATCACCGCTTCCATGATTAAGGATTCCAGCGCTGGAGCGACGCCCTATAAGTTGCTGCTCACGTCAACGGAAACAGGTGTTGAAAACACGATTTCGGTGACGAACAGTCTCGCGGCCTCGTCGGCCAACGCCATACAGCCGACATTCGATTTTGGCAATCCGGTGCAGGCCGCCGAAAATGCGCAGGTGACACTCGGCAGCGGTGCGGGAGCGATCTCGGTCGAAAGTGCCAACAACCGTTTCGACAGCCTGATTGAGGGCGTCACCCTGGATCTGCTGAACGTTTCCGATGGCAAAGAAGTCACCGTCACGGTCGCTCAGAATACTGACGATGCAGTCTCCGCCGTACAGGACCTTGTGACCTCGTTTAACTCGGTCATGTCGTTTATCGATGAACGGTCGACATATAACGAAGACTCGGAGGAGGGCGGTGTGCTGCTGGGGAACCGGTCTGCCATCAGGATCCAGGAAAAACTGCGAAGTGCTATCATCTCCGTGGTGCCTGGTGTCACCAGCGGCGCAAATCGTCTTTCCGCGATCGGTGTTTCCGTGGCTGCGTCGCTCGACAGCATTCTGGATGAACTGCTGGACCCGATCACAGGAGGCCTGAAGACGATCGATGAGCGGTTCGACACTGAATCAGAGAGTTTGAAGGAATCACGGGACCGACAGCAGACACTGTTTGATCTTCAGCGAGAAACACTAATCAGAGAGTTCGTCGCATTGGAAACGTCGCTGTCTGAACTGAAAAGCACAGGCGACTTCCTGACCACACAACTGGCGAGCCTGAACGCGGCACGGAACAAGAAATAACGATCGCCCCCTTCACTTTCGAGGATAACCTCGAAGCCACATCCCCAAAGGAACTCAGCACTCGATGAACCCGCACTTGAAGTATCGCAACGCTAAAGCCATCGCATGGACGCGAATCGACATGTTGCTCGTGATCTATGAAGCGGCAATTGTGGCGCTGGACCACGGCATCGGCATTCTGGAATCGCAGGATCACAGCGAACTGTTGCATGCTCAGATTGACGCCCAGCGCAAGATCCTATTGATTGCTGAGGGTCTTTTCATTGACGAAGACCCGACCGCCGTTCATATCATGAATCTGTGTGTCTT
>JBDONA010001103.1:0-1953 GCA_039831575.1 Fuerstiella sp.
ACTTGGAGGACACCGACAGGAGAAGGATACCTGTTGCCGCCTACTTCAAGATCAGTGACCGCCAAAGTGACCTTTACGTCTGATCACAACGGGATTCGATCGACGGCGACACCATCGACGTTCTGACCGCAGACAAGAAAACCATCCGCCTACGCTTCAACGGAATCGACACACCGGAACGTGGTCAACCGTGCTTCGTGCGCTCGTCGATGCTTCACTCATTCGTGTTCGAGGCCCAAAGTGGGCGGGCGTCGTAGTCAAACAGAATCAAGTTTCCGCGTCCCTGAAGTACCAGTTTTCCTTCTTTACCCCACTTCGTACCAGTTTGAAACTCAACTGAACCGTCACGTCTCGCCAAGACAAGATTTCCGCTTCTTCGCAACGTGCAACTGACGACGCCCTTTCCAGCAGTCTTACTGGTCCAGATCGGAGTTCTAATCGGCTCTAGTCGCGTGCATACCAAGGCACCGTTTCTCTCCAGTTTCAGTTCGTACGATCCGTTTCCGGACAGTAACGCGTCGCCGCGCAGAATGGATTCGCCTGACCTCAGCCAGCCGCGTTCATCTGAAACCCGAAATTCTTGAAACTTCTGATCAAGCTCAGCAGCGAGGGCATCTTGCCCGCTCGAGAGCATTGTCGCGACAAGTTTTTGATGTTCTCTGTGAAGGATTCGTCGCGCTTTCCAAATCCTTCTGAAGTGTGAAAACAACGGCGAATCGCCGATACTTAAAGGCATTCTTCCCGTTTTACGAAACAGCTCCTGTTCATGCTGCACTTCCTCAACCTTCTTGAAGTCGCCTTCACTTCGTGCCTTGCCTTCCTCCCGTTCCGACAACGCCATCAGGTCGTCGTTCGCTTTCTTTTTTACTGCCTTGTAACTATCGATCACCTGGCTTGAGGCGGCACGCGCTGCTTCAGGTTCGATCGCTTCATCAGCGTTAAGTGACATTGTCGCCATAAGAAAAACAGTAACAATCAATCGCATGTTCGGTCCCTTTGAAAAACCGGGCTTTGCCCCGGACGCAGTACACCGGCCACACCCACCGTTTTGCTGGGAATGGGTGAATTCTGGCGGTATGACTTCACCTGAGTGTCAGTGAGGCACACACGGAAAACTCCGTCCGACAAGTACATCGTGCCAACCTCAACCTGTCAAGTAAGCCACCGGTTGGGAATCCCCTTGGCGCCCTCGCCGAAGTTGCACCCGGTCCTCAAATTCGTCACGCTATGGACACGAGGCACGTCATGGCAGCGAAGAAATGCAAATGCGGTCGCAAGCTGATCCTCGAAATGGACAAGGTTCGTGGCAGGTGTTTCGAGTGCGTCGACCACATCTTCTTGAAAACCACTCTAAGGTAATCATGGCTATAAAAATCAAATGCAGAAAATGTGATGCTAAGTTTAGTGTCAAAGATGCGGCTGCCGGTCGACGTGTCAAATGTCGCGAGTGTGGGGCACCTATAAAAGTTCCCGTCCCCAAGACGGACGAAGAAGAACTGCTGGATTCCGACACCGCTGCGTATGGAGACGAACCGTCAGGCGATGATCCGTATGGCGACGACGCAGCGACCGGGACGCAACCATTGCCACGTCGGCGAAAGAAGAAATCCGGCAGCAAACGGGCCGCTGCCTCAGGCGGTAAGAAATCGTCCGGCTCGAATCGCGGACTGATCATCGGCTTGTCGGCGGGAGGAGGGTTACTAGTTATCGCGATGCTGGCATTGGCATTCTGGCCCGAGAAGCCAGGCCCCGAAGTGGCAGACGCTTCGGATGGCGACAACGCTGTTGTGGAGATCGATGACGCTGAGCCTGTACCTGATGTGTCAAATGCGTCACCGACAGCACAGGCTGACGCTGTTGCGGAGATCAAGAAGCTGGGGGGCGAATTCGTACTCGATCCAAAGTCTGGTGAGGTTGTTCAAGTCCGCCTCGACGGCACCCAGATCACGGACA
>JBDONA010000899.1:0-1952 GCA_039831575.1 Fuerstiella sp.
ATTCGTCACCGCCAGCGTATAAGTTCCGCCAGGAAGTTCCACGGAACCAATGAACGGATCAAAGGCACCCACAGTACCACGCGTCAGATCGGAAAGTACGGGAGAATCATCCGGCGAATGGTGACGGTCATCCGCGATGTTGGAATCCCGTCCAATCAGAATCAGACGTCCACCACTGTCATAGACAGCCATGGTCAGGTCGCCGCGGCCAAGTCCGTCCGCATAGTCCAGGTCAAAGGTGACGGGAACATGCGGTCCCGTCAGGCTGACTCCAGCGATCTGCTGCGTTGAATCGTAGTTGACTTCAAAGCTGTAGAAGTCAACATCCGTTGAACTGATGATGTCGCCACGGACGGCCAGTGCAGCGCGATCCGTGTCCATCAGATTGCCCAGATTCGTATTCGTTCCTTCAACCTCTTCTGATTCTCCGGTCAATGGACTGTGAATCGGCATTCCCGTGATGTCGATGCCCGTCGCCGCGTAGCGGATGTCCGCAAATTGAATCGTGGTCCCTGGAAATTCATCCAGTTCCTGCAGTCGCAACTGCATCTGGTAGGCCCCCTGAGTCAGCCCGTTGCCCACGAGTGCTGGAGTCGTAAGGTCATCCCGGTCCGCAAGAACGTCGGTGGAGTCAATATTGCTGCTGCGAACACGGACTGAGTATTCTGTCCGCAAGCCGGCAGTTCCTGGTAATACGATCCGCATTCCGGCGTCACGCTGATTCAGCGTAAACAGGTCGTCACTGTTGTACTGCGAATAATCAAGAGTAAAGGCCTGTGTGCCGCCGTTGGTAACAACGGCCCAGTCGCCGTTTTCTTCATTCAAAGTATTATCAGAAAGTGCCAGAACCTGCCCGCTGGCGTCCAGCAGTTCCACAACAGTGTCCAGAGCCTGAGTTGACTTATCGATGTCGATCCAGAGCTGCGACCCTGCCACTGCTGAAATGCTGTAGACATCAACGTCACCCGGATTATCAATTGTGCCGTGGATCTCAAAACCAAGCCGCAGAGTTTCGTCTCCGGATTTCTGATCTGCAGCAAGCGTTCCGACGACCTCAGGTGTAATCGAATTCGAATCTGCGATCGCCGCATCTGCGACTTCCTGCTCAACATAGACCGCGACATTTCGGTCATGGGCGTACTCTTCAATGGAAACGCCCCGCCAGCGATTCGCTGCCGCCGTCGGGTCTGACGCATCCTCGTCGTTATTGGTGTCGGTCAATGGGAATCCGTCCAGGTCGAAGCCCGCTCCCACGGTATCGTCTGCCAGAGACGTCATGACCACAGGCCGGCCGGGCTGGCCAATGACATGCAGCATGCCGCCGATGCGATCGACAATATCCAACGGTTCGCCGGAAGCGGAGAAACCAGCGTTCGCTCCGGACAGCTTGATCACCAGGCTTTCCGCGGGGCTGCTTTCCAGTCGCAGTCCGCCGGATGTATGCAGGTCCGGAATGTACACCTCGTTCTGCAGAACATGCACGATATCCGTGTCATCCCAGACACTCTGGGTGGACAGTGTTTCCCCACGCACCTGCATGCCGTTGATTTGATTGCGGCCGAGAATATTGTCGCGGACCAACGGGCCCTGATTGTCGATGTAACCGGTCTGTCGATCGACCATTCCTGTGGATCGTCCGGGATCCGTCACGATATCCGAATTCAGCGCATTCGTATTGATGTTGATGACCGGGCCGGAGTTGTCCCGGAAGATATTGTCGATAATGATCGGCTGAGACCCACGGACAAAAATCGTGCCGGATGAGTGAGGGAACAGGTCAAATCGATTGCCAGGGGCCGTGCCGCCCAGACCGGCTGCGTTGTTTTCGAAGACCGTATTCCGGATGCGTCCTTTCGCCTGATGAATTTCAATCGGGTTGAATCCGGCAAAGTTACTTTCCAGAGGAACCACCGCACCCGCATGCGTTATCAAAGCCTGATCGACACTTGGTG
>JBDONA010000592.1:0-1950 GCA_039831575.1 Fuerstiella sp.
ACCTGATCCGCATGACAGATGCCGTAGAGGCAAAACACTCAGGCGAACTCAGAGTGCCGCATCTCACATGATTTGCGGTACGCCGGCTTCTCCAATCTCGCGTGTCGTAAGTTACAAAACTGAACGCGTAGGGTCAAAAAACACCGACGCCATAAAAGCCCTTTGACAATCGGGAGTTAGCAGCAGCAATCGATCCCGATTTCGGCCGAACGTGGTTGAGACGATTGGACCACAGGCGAGTAAATCGGTGTCTGTTTCAACTGAGCGCGCACCTTCACCGCAGAATGACCACGATCCGGTGCAGATCTTTCCCGGCATCTTTAGCAGAGTCTCGATCTGTGCGTCCTGGAACTCGATGATCTATTGCTGACGCTGATTCGCTATGCCACAGAGCACGGCGAGCAGCATGTGCCAGGATTGGAGGACAGGGTTAATAAACGACTCGAATCAGGAATAAAGCAGCCAGCCTGACCGGCACTACGCAGCCCGCCGTTCGTAGTGCCGAAGCACCCCGCCCAATCTGGTCCGGCATTCGATCGGAATGTTGTCTGGCGGATCATCCGTCGGCTCTGGCACGTCTCCGCTGAGCGGAACGTTGCCCATCGCCTAGTGCGGGCGTTCGGTGTGGTAGTACGCGATATACTCGGAGATCAGGTAGTCGAAGTGCTTCTCACCGAACACGATGAAGTGGTCCAGTGCTTCCTGCTGCAGGCTCTGGATGAACCGTTCGATGTGCGCCTGCAGGTTCGGTGCACGGATGCTGTTCTTTCTCACCACGATGCCGGCGTCGCGAAACACGTTGTCGAATCCGGATCGGTAGATGCCGTCGCGGTCGCGGAACAGCAGCGTGATCTCCTGACCGTTCGCTTTCACGGAGTCGTGGGAGACTTCGGATCTGAGTGATTACCAATCCGGGTTCTTGAGCGGACGTGAGGCCTGCCAGTGGATCGTCGATACGCTCAATGGTCCGGAACCGGCTGCGATCTGGGGTCTGTCGGACGGCGACGTGGCCTGGTGGTGCTACGACGCACTGGCGAAATTGCCGGACGTTGATCGTCAGTGGCTGGATAAACTGGCCGCCACCAGCGGGCTACATCCGGAAGACCGAGAAGAACTCTGGCCGCTGTTTGACGAAGCCTGCCGCAACGCGCCGGCGTGGCTGTGCCAGTACAACTGGGACATTGCAGAACGATTTACCAATGCCGCGATCGTCGCTCTCGCTGTGGGGACTGAACGTGACGGATTCCGGTACGCAGGCGGGCTCAAGCGGAAGATCGATTGCAACGCGGTCTACCGGCTGATGGATCACGGCCTGTGGTGGCCGCTGCTGGAAGGCAAGCGGCTGGCGATCGTCAGCGGACACGCCGACGAGTTCGCCACACGGCTGCTCGCCCCGGATTTCGTGATTGCGACCGGTGGTGGCGAAGTGACATGGTCAGTTGCGACGAAGATCACCTGCCCGGACAAGTCGGTCGCTAAGGGTGAGTTCTGGCCACGCGTGCGAGACGAATTGTTCGAGGCCGAGTGGGACTTGCTGCTCTGCTCGGCGGGCTCCCTTTCCACAGTTCTTTGCGAGGCCTCTCGGCAACAGACCCGCGCTGCTTTAGATGTCGGTTCCATCGACGCCACTATGTCCAGGCTTGCTGGTAAGTAATCCGTTGTTGACGCTGGTTGACCATGGCGCAGATTGCAGCCAGTAGGAAGGCATGTTAGCCGCCGAAAATCGATCAGTTTCCGGTGCCGAGAGGTGAAATCAAACGGCTGAGATGCGAGACTCTGAGTCGCTGAAATGCCCGTATTTCACGGCGTTTTGAGTTCGGCGGAGTTTTTTGACCCTACGGGATTCACGCAATTGTTATCCTCGCGTTGGCAATAAAGTCGGACACTCCTACGAATCACAGCGAGGGAACGAAAAGCGTCATGCCCGGTTCAACAGTGACGCCGTCCACA
>JBDONA010000938.1:0-1950 GCA_039831575.1 Fuerstiella sp.
GTCGCTTTCAGATGATCGGGACGACTGCGGATGCGATGCGAGTCTGGGATGTACGTCGTGCCGTTCAAATCCTGCGTCAGCAGGTCAGTGATGGTGTACAGCTGCATCTTGTCGGGAGTGGAACGAACGCTTGGCTGGCGGCAGTGGCAGCCGTGTTTGAATCCGATGTCGATTCGGTCCGTCTGATATCTTTGCCGGAATCGCGCGATGAACGCCCTGTGTTCCTGAACGCGGACCGCAACTTCTCGCCGTCGGAACTGCTGGCGCTCGCACTGTATCGGACGAACGTACTGGCGTTCGGGGCGGCGGCAGCAGTAAGTGAACCCGTGGCGCGGCTTGCTTCCGATTCACATTGGCGGGGTGGGACGTTGCAACGTGTGGAGTCCGCTGTGCGGACCAACAACAGGTAAACAAATGATCTGAGGGTCGTTCCTTGAAGGCACCACGACTCCTCGCTGGCACGCGACAGGCAGTGGTCCGCACAGCGGACCCTACGTGAACTGTGCGCCGGCTGTCCCCGAAGACTCACACCGGTGCCACTGTGCGGGAGTACATGCCGCCGCAATCGGCGTCCAGCAGGCCCACGTGATTCCAGGGCTGCAGCAGGTTTTTTATTTTGTTTTCGAACGCATGGCAGGCTTGAGGCGTACTTCCGTCGTCGATCGCCTGCTGCAGCTGGGTCCGCGCTTCGTGGACAGCTTTGCGAAAATCGTCGTCGTTGGCTCGCAGAAACGATGCGTCGTGTTCAGCAGTTGACTGTTCCATCGAAGTGACGGCGGCGAAGTACAGCATGCACCAGTCACACCACAGTCTGAAATTCGGCAATGCGGTGTAGCAGCCTGCGACAAGATCATCGACGTGCCGCAATTCGTCGATAATCTGTCGGGAGTACCGCAGAAGTCGATCTTCTGTCTGGTCACCAGTCGTGGCCAGCAGAATGGTGGCCAGACGTTTGATGCCGAACAGCGTGTGGGCGATACCGGTGCTGTGCAGCGGATCGATAAAGCCGGCTGTGTTCGGCAGCGCCGCCCAGTTCTTACCGGCCGCCTGGGTGGTCAGACGTTGCAGCCGCTCAGTTCGCTGCAGCCCGTTTTCCGGCCGGATCACAGCAGCATTCGTGAACTGTCGTCGCAGAAACGAACAGTTCTGCAACTGCTGGTCCCATTCGTCCCGTGTGTTTAGCTGTAACGATTTCGCCCCGCCAGAACTACGATCGTCCAGCACCAGGCCAGCGCTGACCGTTTTGTCGTCGAATCTGAGTTGCCACATCCAACCGTTGTTAAGCACATGATGTACGGCGGCTGCATCGCAGGGAAACGGATGACGGCTGCAATCCAGACCACCTTCTCGCAACATGTCATCCACAGTCGCCACGTTGGCAAAATGTCCGAAGATCGCTCGTGAGTTAGTCCGCAGCACGGCTGTCTGTGACGGAATCTTCAACTGGCGCAGCAATGCGGAATCGGATCCCGTCGTGTCGACGATGAACGCAGCTGTGATCTGAAAACCAGACTCGTTGGCCGTTCCCGTCGCCGACCAGTTCTCGTCGTCCCCCGCAAGCGAATACGATGCGCCTTCGAATTGGACGACGCCGTACCTGCCGGCCTGTTCAAACAGAAACGCGTCGACATCACTACGCAACCAGTGGGTATCGGAGGTCTCGTCACTGCTGCTGGCCGCGACCAGCATTTGATCTGCTTCGCATGGTTTGCGATCTACGCTGTGTCCGAAGTAGCTGAAGCCGCGTTTGAGACCGCAGGTGATGTCCGGATACGTCCGCTTCCATGTGCCGTACTTTGTCAGAGGCAGCAGTTCGGGCAGATCGTATTGTTCTGCCAGGGCGGCCAACGTTGTATCGGCCAGTGGCGTTGACGATTCCCCGATTGCAAATCGGGGATGTCGGGCTCGATCGATCACCGCGACGCTCTGCCCTGCTCTGGCAAGAATCAT
>JBDONA010001008.1:0-33415 GCA_039831575.1 Fuerstiella sp.
ATCCGGCACTGCGGGCTGGGCCACGACACTCGTCAAGGAGTCTGCTCCTGAGGGTGAGGCTGAGGAAGTTTCGGACAGAATTGCCGCGCGAGCATTGTCCGCCTTCTGGCTGTGTTTTATGGGAGCGAGGCTGCTGACGGCATGGCTCATTCACGGTGCCAACCTGGGCAGCGCTGAACTTGTTCGTATCACTCAGCTGGTCCAGGTTGCCATTGCCGTGCTTGCGGTGTTGACGATGCTGAGTCTTGTTGTGGCGAAATCACGGCGGACGGTCGTGACTGCTGTCGTCTTTGCGGGTTTCATTTGTGGGCCGTTCTTCCCGAACATCATTGGCCAACTGTTTACTCATCTGCAAAGTACGGACCGCATGCAGTTTGCCGGCCGATCTGTCGGGATGATCTTCGCCTGTGCATCGGTGGGATGGACGCTGCTACCCATCGCCATGGGCTTTGTTGCGATGAGGAAAGGTCTGCGCCGCGCATTCCTGCTGCCCGCGGCAGGTGGCGTTGTCATGACTGTGTTAATCCTGATGAACAGGATCACAGTGTGATCGGCCTGACAGGGGCGCCTGCTGATCGTTTTCCGGTTTATGTCAGGCGATGATGTCCTGGATCGGCGTTCCAACTTCTTTTTCCAGGCGTTTGTGACCGGGGACGGCCAGACGGTGAGGGTCCAGGCCGAGTTGATGCAGCAGTGTGGCGTGGATGTCGCTGACATAATGCCGGTTTTCGACCGCGTGAAAGCCGAGTTCGTCGGTTGCGCCGTGTGCGATCCCGCCTTTGATCCCGCCTCCGGCCATCCACACCGTGAAACCGAACGGATGATGATCCCGACCGTCGCTGTGTTGAGAACCCGGAGTGCGGCCGAATTCGCTGGCCCAGACCACTATGGTTTCTTCCAGCAGGCCCCGTTGTTTCAGGTCCTGCAACAGAGCCCCGATCGGTTGATCGACTTCGCCACATACTTTCGAGTGGCCTTTCTTCAGTCCCTTGTGAGCGTCCCAGCGACCGGCGCCGCCGCTGCTGCCGTGGTAGACCTGAACAAAGCGGACGCCATTTTCGACAAGCCGCCGCGCCGTCAGCATTTGCCGCCCAAACGTTTTTGTCGCGTTCTGGTTGAGGCCGTATCGGTCCTGCGTTTCCTGAGTCTCGTTGTTCAGGTCGACCACCTGTGGTACGGTCATTTGCATACGGAACGCCAGTTCATAGGCGCGGATGCGAGCCAGGATTGCTTTGTCGTCTGGGTTTCGATTCGATGTGAACTGGTTCAACTGTCGCAGCAGATCCAGTTGCTGTCGCTGCTCTTCAACAAAGACGTCCTGTTCCGGCGCTAGATACGGCATGCTGTTTTTCGGGTCGACTTTGAGCGGTACGCCATCATATTGTGGTCCCAGATAGTTCGCCCGATGTGCCTCGCGGCCGCCGCAGCAATCGGCCAATGGCGTTCCCAGAACCATGAATTCCGGCAGGTTTTCGTTCAGCGATCCCAGTCCATAGTTGACCCACGAACCGATCGTCGGGAAAAATCCATCGGCGCGATGTCGACCGGTGTGAAACTGAAGCTGAGCTCCGTGATTGCTGTCTTCGGTCCACATCGAACGGACCAGACACAAGTCGTCAGCACAGTCGCCCACATGCGGCCACCAGTCACTGATTTCCAGTCCACTGTCGCCGCGTTTGCGATAACCAACCTGCAGCGGATAGCAGGTTTTGCGGACGAAGCCGTTGTTCGGATCAAACGCCACGACCCGCTCGTTGTCCAGGAACGGTGAGTTCAGCACGTCACGAAACGGAGTTTCGTCGATTGTCTTGCCGGCGTAACGCGTCAACGCGGGTTTGGGATCGAATGATTCCATATGGCTGGCGCCACCAATCATAAACAGCCAGATCACGTTCTTCGCCTTCGGCGCGAAAGGCGTAACTTCGCCGGTCTGGACCCTGCCGGATTCTGCAGCAGAAGCGTCTCGACCCAGCATTGCGGCTAAAGCGACACTGCCAAACCCCAGCCCCATGTCCTGCAGAAAGGCGCGGCGGCGGGAAGTGTGTGAGATTGGGAGCCCATGAGCGGCGGAGGTGACGTTCATTCGATTGTCCACGTGTGCATAGTTGTTTTCGGTATCAAACTGAAGCTATTGAGTTTGCGTTTCCTCGTAGCTGTTCCCGCTGCATTCCTTCACCCTCCTTTTCAAGGAGGGTCGAGCCTCAGCGAGGGGAGGTTCCGGCGCGGTCACCCTGTCCTGGCTTAGGCTCGACTCTCCCAAGGGGAGAGTGAAGTTAAATTCTGGTAAATCAACATCGTCAGAGACCAGTGCTCGAGAGCGTGGGAACAAGGATCAGGTTTTCTTCTTCATGCGATAATCTGTTCAATGGGTTTTCCGAAATCGCGTTCAAGACGTTTTCGTCCGGGAACTTCAAGCTGTCGCGGATCGAGCCCCAGTTGCCTGAGCACCGTGGCGTGGATGTCAGTCACGTAATGGCGATGCTCAACAGCGTGAAAGCCCAGTTCGTCGGTTGCTCCGTGGGCCACACCGCCCTTGATGCCACCACCCGCAAGCCACACCGTGAAGCCGAAGGGATGATGGTCACGACCATCGCCGTTCTGCGAGCCGGGCGTACGACCGAATTCGGTCGCCCAGACGACGAGTGTTTCTTCCAATAGACCTCGTTGTTTCAAATCGTGTAACAGCGCGGCGATAGGTTGGTCGACCTGCTGACACATGCGGGCGTGATTGACTTTCAGTTTGCCGTGAGAATCCCAGCCGCCCGCTCCGCCATTGCTGCCGTGATAGATCTGGACGAACCGGACTCCGCGCTCCACCAGCCGCCGAGCGGTTAACAGCTGCCGCGCGTAATCTTTGGTGGCTGGCTGATGCATGCCGTATCGTTCCTGCGTCTGCTGCGTTTCACCCGCAAGGCTGACGATTTCCGGAACGGCCGTTTGCATGCGGAAGGCAAGTTCGTAGGCCTGAATTCGTGCTCGGATGGCCGCGTCGTCCGGGTAGCGAACTGAGGTCATCCGATTTAGCAGCTGCAACAGATCGAACTGGCCTTTCTGTTCTTCCACGTAAACACCTTGTTCCGGCGCGATATAGGGAGTGGCGTTTGCCGGATCGACGTTGAGTGGAATTCCGTCGTATTGCGGGCCCAGATAATTGGCCCGATGAGCCTCGCGACCGCCGCAGCATTCGGACGGAGGTTTTCCGAGGACGATGAATTCAGGCAGGTTGCCATTCAGTGTTCCTAATCCGTAACTGACCCACGAGCCGATCGTGGGGAAGAAGCCGTCATTGCGGTGTCGCCCGGTATGAAACTGAAGCTGTGCTCCGTGGTCGATATCTTCCGTCCACACCGACCGGACGACGCTCAGGTCATCGGCACAGCCACCGACGTGCGGCCACCAATCGCTCACGTTCAGCCCACTTTCGCCGCGTCTCTGAAAACCAACCTGCATGGGGAAGATCGTCGTCCGCTTCTTGCGTTCGAAATCGTCAAAGAAGTCGCGTTCATTCGCCAGAAACGGAGATTCCAGTACGTCTTTGTACGGCGTATCACCGATTGACTGGCCAGCGTATTGATTGAGAGCTGGCTTGGGGTCGAACGATTCGACATGGCTGGTACCGCCTACCATGAACAACCAGATGACGTTTTTCGCCCGCGGCGCGAACGGCAGACCGTTTGTCTGCGATGTCGCCTGTGCGGAATCAACTGCCAGGCCATCGTGCGTCAGCAGACTTGCCAACGCGATGCTGCCGCAGCCCGTGCCCAGATTGCCCAGGAATCCTCGACGGGAAGAACCCTGCGGTCTGGCTGTTTCAGTTGTTTGTAAGAGCTGCGACATCTATCGAACCGTCACGAAGTCGTTGTGATTCATGAGGACCTGGACCAGGTTTTCCCGTGCGCGCTGGTGTGGATCAGTGGCCGGCTTGACCTTCGCGGCTACGCCGCCGACAAAGGTATTCAGTTTGGACGTGTCAGAGAGCGTTACTGCCTGTTCGGTCAGAAACTGTTGGCAGGCGGCAATCTCTTCGTCGACTGGTGGTCGAGACAGAATCTGCAAGAACGCTGAGTGGACAAAACGCCTCTGCGGTGACTCATCCGTAGAAGCTGTCTGCCAGAGTTGCGGAGCCAGCAGTCTGGATTGGCTGAGGGACAATGAGCTGTTCATCAATGCCAGAGCCTGCTGCGGGATAATGCTTTCTGATCGACGGTAACACTCGTTGGGACTGGCTGCATCGAACAACACCAGCATCGTCATCTGCTTCTCGTAGGCGTGTCGCAGATAGATGCTGCGGCGACGCGTCTCTTCGCCTTTGTTGTAGTCGATATCGGCCCCGCCCATGGTTGTATCCAGTTGGCCGGATACCGCCAGCACGTTGTCTCGAATGATTTCCGCATCCAGCCGGCGGGCATTCATGCGCCACAGATAATTGTTGTCGCGGTCAACGACATGGTTGTCCGACGCATCCATCGTTCCAGCCGTTGACGCCATCTGCCATGTTCGCGAAGTCACGATCAAGCGGTGCAGATGCTTCATGCTCCAGTCGTGTTCCATCAGTTCGACCGCCAGCCAGTCCAGCAGATCCGCATGCCGCGGCTTGGCGCTCCGCAGTCCGAAGTCAAATACATTATCGACCAGAGGTTGATCGAAGTGCCGCATCCAGATGTGATTGACGAGTACACGCGCGGTCAATGGGTTGGCATCGTTGGCAATCCAGCGGGCCAGAGCCAGACGCCGTCCGCTGCTGGTGCGAGGATATTCCTTGCCAGTCGGCGTGTACGTGTTGTCGGTTTTCTTCGCGGCTTCCTGGGCCGTTTTCTGCTTGCTGACCGCGTCGGCAAGTTGTTTTTTCGCAGCGGTAATTGCGGCCTGTTTCTTCTTCTCGTCTTCTTCTTTGCTTGATTTGGCGGTTTTCACGGCAGCCTGCTTCTGATTCACCACCAGTTCAGTTTGTCTGACATTAAGTTGCCGTTCAGCCATGGCTGCCGTGTGTGCCAGCGCGCTGCGTCGTGCCAAATTGTGGGCATCGTCGCCGCCCGTGATTTTGCTTTTGTCGGCCGCAAAGCGGGTCACCAGCGACTTTAATCGCAATTCCGCGACCGCTTGTTTCAGTTCCAGCAGTTGCGTCTGCGACGTCTTTGTTTCGCCCTCGGATTTGGACTTGTCGCTGGTCTGCTTCACCAGGTTGGCGAGCGTCTTTCGAGCCGCTTCGATCTGCTCTTCCTCCACGAAAGCCAGCAGAGACGGAAAATAAGCTGCGACCGGTAGATCGACGGGTTGGACGGCAAAAGTTCCTCCTAACACGGCCGGTACTGCCGGAGTCATCGGGTGGTCTTTGTCGGGACGTTTGTCATTACCCTGGAGATACAGAAATGTTTCTGCGGTAAGGTCCGCGTCGTAGGCGCGGGGCAGACCATCTTTCATCACATCAGACTGACCGGGAATTTGATCGGTACGAATATTGTGAGGTTCGAAGATCGCGCGAAACTGATAGTACGTCGTCTGAGCGATCGGATCGAACTTATGATCGTGGCAACGTGCACAGTTCAGCGTCATCCCAAGGAATGCCTTCGCTGTATGTTCGACCGTGGCATCCAGCCACATGTTGCGGTTACTTTTATGGAAGTTACGTGCCAGAAATCCAGTCGCTGGCAGTATCGCCGGATCATTCGGGGCAACCTCGTCCGCGGCCAGCATTTCAACGATCATCTGATCGTAGCCTTTGTCAGCGTTCAATGACTGGACGATCCAGTCACGCCACCGCCAGATATGTCGCTGACTGCCTCGTAACTGTTGTTTGTAACCGTCCCAGTCGCTGTATCGCCAGACGTCCATCCAGTGCCGTCCCCAGCGTTCGCCGTAATGCGGATTCTCCAACAAAGCATCCACCACTTTGCGCCATGCAACCGACGAGCTGTCATTGAGATAGGACTGCAGTTGCTGCGGTGTCGGTGGCAGGCCGATCAGATCCATATAGAGGCGTCGCAGCAGCGTATGTGGATCGGCCGGTTCGACGGAAGTCAGTCCCAGTCGTCGGTGCTCGCGGGCGATGAACGCGTCGATGGGATGTGACCAGTTGGCATCATTCGAAACAGGGACGGGCGGACGCTGCGGAATAACGTACGACCAGTGTTCGCGAGGATCCGCCGGGATTTCCTCATCCGCGGGTGCGGCGGCACCGGCGTCAATCCACTCTGACAGTAAAGCGACCTCATACGCATTAAGGGCTGAGCCCTGGCCGTCCGGCGGCATGCGCTCGTCAATATCTTTCGCTGTGACTCTTTGCATCAGCAAGCTGTCCGCGGCCTTGCCGGGGACGATGACTGGTCCTTCCTCGCTGCCTTTGCGAATCAGGACACCGGCGTCGAGTCGCAGTCCGGCCTGTTGCTTGAGTGTCCCGTGGCAAGCGCCGCATTTCTCCGCGAACAGCGGTTTGATGTCGCGTTGATAGTCGATTCCATCCGACGCATCGGCACGCTCCGCAGGACCGGTCAGCAGGCCGGAAACCAGGATCAATGACGAATAACGAAACACCCAATGGTGCAGAAATATTGATGGCATAATTCGGGACGAGTCGCAGGGAGACCGAGAATTTCGAGGGGTTGTTTCGTGAGCATTCATGCGTGCTTCGTCATCGACAACAAGGCTTGAACTCATGGTGAGGATGTCCAGCGGAGCAGGGGAATCGAGCTACGACATCGTTCGGAAATGTGCGAGACGACGACATGTCGAAGAGTAGTAGAACGAAGCCGTAATTCTATCGTCTGAGAGCTGGAGGTGGTAAAGGTTTAGCTACGCGTTCTCTCCGGCAGCTCCGCAATCCCGTCCTGACCATGGAGTGTGGCAGCTGGAAAGAGGAAAAACAGTGACCAGCTGCACCGCTGTTCGACGCGTCTGAACGACTCCCGCTTCCCCATTTTTTCACAGATGTTCGGAAGGTTCACGCCTCCAGCCACCTGCTGCTACACGGCACCAGCGACGGCGGCGGCAATTAGCGGGGCGACGGAGCGGTCCAGTGGGTCCGGCAGAACTCGGTCTGCAGTCAGTGATGTGACGGCGTCGGCGAGCGCTTTGGCCGCTGCGATTTTCATCGACTCGGTGATTTGAGCGGTCTCGCTGTCCAGAGCGCCGCGGAAGATTCCGGGAAAGGCCAGCACGTTGTTGACCTGATTTGGGAAGTCGCTCCGACCAGTCCCCACGACGGCGGCTCCGGCTTTCATGGCCACATCGGGCATGATCTCCGGTGTGGGGTTGGCCATGGCAAAGACGATGGGCTGAGGACCCATTTTGGCGACATCCTCTGCGGAAAGTATGTTGCCTTTGCTGACCCTAATGAACACATCGGCACCGACTATGACTTCCGACAGTTGCCCGGATTTTCCGGACAGATTTGTGTAAGCGAGTAGTTGTTCCTTCATCGGGTTAAAATCGGTGCGACCACGATGAATCGCTCCTTTCGAGTCGCACACGACGATGTCCTTGACGGGCTCACAGACGTCGGGGCGATGTCCCACGCAACGCAGCAATTTTGCGATTGCCGTTCCTGCTGCGCCCGCACCGTTGATAACGACAGACAGTTCGGCAACCTCACGGTCGATGACTCGTGCGGCATTCAGCAATGCCGCCAGCAGAACGATGGCGGTGCCGTGTTGATCGTCGTGAAAGACCGGGATTCCAGGATCCTGCAACGCCGCTTCGATCTGGAAGCACCGGGGAGCAGAAATGTCCTCAAGATTGATGCCACCGAATCCTGGAGCGATGTTGCGAACAGTTTGAATAATCTGATCCGGATCCTGAGTGTCAAGACAGATGGGCCATGCATCGATGCCCGCGAATTCGCGAAACAGCATGGCCTTACCTTCCATGACAGGCATGGCCGCGTAGGGGCCGATGTTGCCTAATTGGACAGCGCCACTTTCTGTGAAACATGCGGTGAATTACTGACGAAACGATGTTGGCGGACCTGTCGACGGGGTCAGCAATAAGACGATAAATCGCTGGATATTTGAAAGACTTACAACCGGATCCAACCAGATGGATTCGTGTCCGACGTGGAGCGAGGCTGGCCTCCCTTTAGCTTCACTGATCCTCAGTGTTTTCATTAACAAAACGGGAAAAGTGGCGCTGTCCAACTAATCCAAGCACGGCGGGACCATCACTGACGACCGCGACGGTGTTGCGTTTGATGGTGAGTTCACGAGCGCGTTCCGGTGACTCAGCAATCAGGCGACACGGTTCAGCGACACCGGGTGTATAGGCCAGCGACAGATCGTCGTGAGTGGTGATCGGCATCTTGTTGTAGATGCCGATTTTGCCACGTAACTGCTGGTGTACGATCGCACTGCGATGACTGATGTTATCCGTTTTATCAATTGGCAGCGTTGAATCGGTGCGTGACTGATGGGGATCGATTGTCATTTTCAAACAGCTCCGTAGGCCAGCATGGCATCGGCGACTTTTACGAAGCCGGCGATATTTGCTCCGTCAACATAGTTTACCGGTTCACCCGGTGTAGATCCGAACTCGACGCACTTCTTGTGAATGTCCTGCATGATCGTTTGCAGTCTTGTGTCGACTTCCTCGTGGCTCCATGACAGGCGCTGAGAGTTCTGAGTTTGTTCCAGTCCGCTGACTGCAACACCGCCAGCGTTTGCTGCCTTGGCAGGAGCGTAAAGGATACCGGCCTTGAGGAACTCATGAGCAGCCGCCAGTTCCGTGGGCATGTTGGCCCCTTCAGAAACCGACTTTACACCGTTCTTCAGCAACAGGCGAGCTTCCTGGGCGTTGATTTCGTTCTGCGTGGCACAGGGTACCGCAATATCCACGGGCACCGCCCATGGATGTTCGCCTTCATGGAATGTTGCTGTCGGAAACTTCTGAACGTATTCCTGAATTCGGCCGCGACGAACTTCCTTCAGATCTTTGACGAAGTCCAGTTTTTCTTCGTCAATGCCATCGGCGTCATGGATAAATCCGGACGAGTCAGACATGGTGACAACTGTTGCTCCCAGTTGCGTCGCTTTTTCGACGGCGTAGATGGCAACGTTGCCGGATCCGGAGACTGCAACCGTTTTTCCTGCCATGCTCTCACTAATGTGGTTGAACATGTTTTCACAAAAGTAGATGCAGCCGTAGCCGGTGGCTTCTGTTCTCACCAGGCTGCCGCCGAAAGCCAGCCCCTTGCCGGTGAGTGTGCCGACAAAGCTATTGGATAATCGTTTGTACTGTCCAAACAGATAGCTGATCTCGCGAGCACCAACACCGATGTCGCCGGCGGGGATATCCGTGTCTGCACCGATGTGGCGATGCAGTTCGATCATCAGTGACTGACAGAATCGCATGACCTCGCGAGCACTCTTTCCTTTCGGGTTGAAGTTTGATCCACCCTTGCCGCCGCCCATGGGCAGGCCGGTCAGGCTGTTCTTGAAGGTCTGTTCGAATCCCAGGAATTTCAACACGCTGAGCGTGACCGACGGATGAAAACGCATTCCCCCTTTGTACGGTCCGATGCTGTTGTTGAATTGAACTCGCCACGCCCGGTTGACTCGGATATTACCTCTGTCGTCTTCCCATGTGACGCGGAAGATGATCACGCGGTCCGGTTCCGTCATGCGTTCCAGGATCTGCGCCGTGCGATATTCTGGGTGTTCCTGGATAAACGGCATCAGGCTTTCGGCGACTTCACGAACAGCCTGTTGGAACTCTGTTTCACCTGGGTTCCGTTTTTCCAGGCCACGCATGAACGCTGCAAGTTCCTGGTTCGGTGTCATAACGATTCCGCCTGTTGAAGAGTGCTGGGGGCAATGCACTTGTCTGCCTCGGGACAAGAGTGGTGTCGTCCAATTCGTGATCTCCTGTTTATTGTTGAGAACGTTGGCAATCAGAGCCGGCGACGACTTCGAATAGGGGAATCACTACTCGCACCGGGTCTACCATGGTTACAGCCGCTCAACGAAGGTGAGCGTACTGCAGAACGACTGCGCACGCCACGCAGGGCAGCGGTGCATTTTCGGGATTATCTGAGTGACTTGTGCTGGCAGTCGTTGTCGCGAACAATCGTGAGTGTTGGGTTCACGATAATCTGCTCTACGCGAAGGTGACGACGTGGTTTCCGTAAGAATGCTTCTGGTTTTGATGGCTCTGTCTGCCAGCCGCGTCATGGCTGCTGATTCGCCGAATGTCGTGCTGTTTATCGCTGACGACGTCAGTTGGAACGACTACGGCTGTTATGGCAACACCGCAGCGCGCACACCAAACATTGATGCGTTGGCGGCGCAGGGCATGCGCTTTGACCGTGCGTTTCTGACTGCCAGCAGTTGCAGCCCGAGTCGGTCCAGCATTGTCACCGGACGATATCCTCATAACAACGGCAAGGCCGCCGAACTGCATAAGCCGGTCTCTGGTCACATTCCCTGGTTTCCGGAGTTATTGCGCGACGCCGGCTATTACACGGCTCTGTCCGGCAAGCATCACATGAGTACGACCGCACCGAAGACCGGCCCTCAGGCACGACCACTGGCGTTTGATCATGTTGACGGAGGCCGATCGAAAGATAATTCCGGCGGGCACGCAAACTGGGTCAGCGTTGTGGAAAACCGACCGCAGGACAAACCCTTCTTCTTCTGGTTCGCGGCGTACGACGCGCATCGAGGCTGGGACGCAGACAGACAGTGGGACGTCGACAGATACGGTGCCATGCATAAAGCGGAGGACGTGATCGTGCCGCCGTTTCTGTCGGACGATTCTGAGACGCGGCAGGATCTGGCATCGTACTACAACGAGGTGACCCGGTTTGACCATTACATCGGCGAAGTTGTGGCTGAGTTAAAGAAACAGAACGCTTTCGAAAACACACTGCTGTTTGTGATGGCTGACAATGGTCGCCCATTTCCGCGTGCGAAGACTCGCCTGCACGATTCCGGCATGAAGACGGCCCTGGTGGCCCATTGGCCACGCGGAATCAAACAGACCGGAACGAGTGACAGTCTGGTCAGTGTGATCGATCTGGCACCGACGGTCCTGAGTGTGGCAGGTTGCAAAGTGCCGCCCACCATGCAGGGGCTCTCCATGGTGCCGTTGCTGCAGAACACAACGGACGCTATTCGCAGCTACGCTTTCTCAGAACACAATTGGCATGATTACGAAGCACACGGTCGCAGTGTGCGGCACGGTGACTACCTGCTGTTGCGCAACTTTCGCCCGTACCTTCCGTGGCAGGGGCCAGCAGATTCCGTCCGGTCACCGTCGCACCAGAACTTGCTGGCGCTCAGACAGAGTGGTGGATTGAGCGAAGCGCAGCAGGACGTCTTTCTGACTCCTCGTCCCGCCGTTGAGCTTTACAATTTCAACACTGACCCGCATCAGTTGAAGAATCTGGCGGGAAGACCGGAATTGGCTGCATCGCAACAGCAACTGGCGGCAGTTCTTGATCGCTGGATGGACGAAACGGGCGACAGTATTCCCGTCGCCATCAGCCCCGATACGTTCCACCGGGAAACCGGAGACCGATTGCCAAAGCCGGCCGTCACGGCAGCGGTTGTCATTACTCCGGGCGAAGATAAGAACGCAGACCGGGTCAATTCTCCAGGACCGCGTTAGCCTTAAGGCGAGCGAAAGACAAGAGCGCGCTACCCCTGGTTGTCGGGGGGCTCTTCAGGGCTTGCATTACTTTCCGTCAGAAGTGCAGAAGCCTGAAAACCACTGGGGCAAGCCAAGTGGCGGGAAGTCATGGCGGAACCGGACGAAATCATCGAATGACGGTCTCATCAGAGCCGCATCAATGGTGCGTGGTCGTCATCCGGGAGTTTCAGTATTTGTTCGCGGGCGCGGCGAATCAGATCGGGGACCCAGATGTTGCCCGGGTCCTGATCATGACACCATTTCAGGTGATCCAGTGCTTCCTGAGGTCGTTCCAGTTCCACCAGCGTCATACCGAGATGGTAGCGCGGTTCATAGGAGAGCGGGAAGTCCTCGATGACGATTTGCAGAATGTCGATCGCCCGTTCCAGATCGTCAAGCTTCCGAGCCGCCTGATACGCAATGAGCATTTTTTCTTCTCGTTCGTCTTCGTCTTCAATGCCCGGAGCTTCTTTGGGGATGACTTCGCAGAGTTGATTCAGAATAACGGTGGAATCGCGTTCGCGTTGAAGTAAGTCGTAGACGTTCAGCAGGTCCAGCAATTCGTCAGAGTTCGGCTGGAATTGTTCCAGGAAAAATTCTGCTGGCAGCTGAGACGCCACGAGCTTAAGAATGCCGAGTCGAAAGTATTGGTTCGAATGGAAGACGGATTCCCAAAGTCGCAGCGCGGTTTCTTTGTCGCCACTGAGAAGTGCTTCCCGTCCGGCCACGAAACGTACTCGAGGGTCATGACCTCGGACCAGCATCGCCTGATCAATCAACTGCTGATGACCGGGACTGGAACGCTTGGTGGCGAATGTCGTATCCAGCAGCGTCAGATAGGCGTGACCCTGAACAGGACATCCTTTCAGCGAATCTCGCAGCAGTTGATCTGCGAGGCTGATTAGTCGGATACGGTCTTCGCAGACGATCTTCACCCAGTCCTGACGCTCACCGGCATCCGAGAAATTTGTGACCGCAGCATCACGAATCATTTTTAACGGCATTGGATTATCGCTGCGTTCCTGTATCAGATCAAACAGCCGCAGCAATTGCTCGGACAGAACCAGTTGGACGCGATGCTGGTTTGGAACGGCCTTCAGCGACGCCGTCAGATGTTCGATGCGCTCGCGAACGAACGCCAGTTGAGCGGCCTCTTCACGAGCAGCGTGTTCCGCGTTGTATTTCGACTCTTCGATCTTCAGAAAAGAAACTGGTTGGATCTCAACGGAAACGATATCTCCTTCCTGCAGGTCAGCATAGCCGTCCGAATCATCGAACTGTACTTCCAGTTCGGTTCGTAGAAACGCGTACCAGTGCTTTTCTGCTGCGATGCGTGCCTGAAGTTCCGGCTGCAGCCGAACGAACGCCAGTAAACACAGACCTCCTGTGACCGCCCAGGCCACTCGAGGAAACCTGATGCCGGCAGACGCCGTTTCCGTCCCAAAGTTTCGCGACGCAGCCTTCAGGCCGACGACCATCAGGACCAGACTGATCACAACGATCGCAGGGACGTACCAGATGAAGTCGGTGACCGCATGCAGAATCCCGGCGGCGGCACTCGCAGCGACAGCGGCCGTACAGGCGCGGCAGGCATCGGAAGTTCTGCGAAAGTAACCGACACCCAGTCGAATCAGCAGAACCAGCAGCGCCAACGCCAGGCAACCAGCGCCGATGTATCCTGTTTCCAGAGCCACCTGCACGAAGCTGCTTTCGGCATGAGTCATTTCCGACGTGGCGAAGTCGGCGTAGTTTTCCATGTACATCGAATACACATCGCGATGACTGCCGACACCGGTTCCCAGCCAGGGAAATCGTTGAATGACTTTTGCGTCGGCCGCCCAGACAGCGCGACGGTTTCCTCCGGAGTCAATCTCGTCGGCATCGGTGGAAATCAATTGATCGATCTTGGTCTGCACCTGTTCCTGATCGGCGAAGGACAGCAGCGACAGAAACAATACGCCGCCTCCCAGCAGCAATCCTGCCATTGCGCCGCCGACTTTGAATCCGCGCCATAGGCCGATCAGGGCCACCAGTGTGGCGGCACCGGCTGCAATCATGCCTCCGCGCGACAGCGACAACAGGACGGCCAGAATGACGACAGAGACGCCACAAAGCAGCAGCAGAACGGGAACTGTCAGGCTGCGTTCCACGTTGTTCCACGATGCACCGCGTTGCTGACACCTGGTTTTCTTTGAACGGGATCGGTTCCGTGACTGTGGCCGTGGAGTTTTGGCCAATTCCGAAGTGCTGCCGTCAGAAATCGCTTTGACGGTGGAAACCAGCCACCACAACAACGGACCGATTGTCAGCGCCAGGAACTGCGCGAAATGGTTGCGGTTGGTGAATGCGCCTTTCAGGTGGACTGTTGGTTCTGTGTACGGATGCTCGTAGAACCAGAAAAACCGGTCATTCGAACTGGCCCATTGAAACAAAGCGAAGCCCGTCATTGCGACCCCAACAATGGCCACCCACTGCAACAGTCGGTGGCAGTCTTTTTGGTCGCGCACGCGCTGGAACAGCACGGTGGTGATCACGGCGTAGGCCAGAAACATCCACCAGCCGTGTCGTGATTCGGTGGGTGTCAGACTTAATGTTGACCATGCGTGGCCAGTTTCTGCAGTGGTGGTCTGAGTCTCCGTCCATGTGGGCAGCAGACGCTCGTACTCGGCTGAAAACGTCTGCATCGTGTCGGGCGACTGCGGTTGCACCTGAAATGCGACAATGGCCAACCCGGCGATGAAAAAGACTTCAAGCCACGACACGCTGTAGCGACACCCGCGGATCGTTGCATACGTGGCCCATGTGGCCCCCAGCAGAAACGCGGCCGAGATCAGAAACCAGTGTCCCCACGCTTCGCGACCGCCCATGATGAACGGTAAGCCGAAGATCAGTGCACCGATCAGCACATCCACCGCGTTCAGCAGCGTGTTCGATAATCGACTGCGTCGATCTTCGATGGCTGCGAGGTGGGACACGGCTGTACTCCTTCGGTCGATATCGTTGTCGACGACAGTTCTCTGCTTCAGGCTGACTACGCAGCTTTGTCCTGTTCAAGGTCGGGGTCGGCATTGTCAAGACTGACAAGCGAATGTCCCAGGACGTTGTCGCCGGCTGGTTCTACGGTCAGGGCGTTGTCGGTGAGATCGTTTCCGGTCACGTTTTCGTCGGTGGCATGTTCGTCGTTTTCGGCGTATCCGTAGCCGTATCCATAGCCGTAACCGTATCCGGCGGCATCGTTTCCGCTGAGATGATTCACGACTACGCCCAGCAGAGTACAGCCGAGGTTGTGCAGCGATTCCGTCGCTCGGATAACGCTGCGTCGTCGGTCCTTGTCCGGACGGACGACCAGAACCACACCGTCCACCAGCCGGCCAATGATCAGTGGGTCGCTGACAGCCAGCACCGGAGGAGCGTCCACGATGATTTGATCGTACCGTGTTTCTGCCCAGGCCAGCAAATTGGCAAACCGTTCGCTGGCCAGAAGTTCAGCCGGGTTGACAGGACGAGGCCCACTGGAAATCACATCGAGGCCCTTCACCGGCGTCTCACGCAGGTTTTCTCGCACAGCGAATTCCAGTTCACCGGAGGACCGCAGAATGGCTGACAACCCCTTGTCGTCACGAATGTCAAGCAACGTCGACAGTCCAGGCCGTCGCATGTCGGCGTCAATGATCAGTGTCTTTCGCCCGGACTGAGCAAAGGCGACCGCCATATTGGAGGAGATCGTCGTCTTGCCGTCGCCGGGCTCTGTACTTGTGCAAACAATTCGTCCAGTGTCTCCGGCTGCGAATTCGAGATTTGTGCGGAGCCCGCGAAAGGATTCTGCTTCTGTACTGTTGGGCCGTGCCTGGCATATGATCGCGTCGAAGCCTTCTCCCGGGAGCTCTTCCATGGCGGGAACCATAGTCAGAATCTGAGTATTCAGATGCAGTTTCAGTTCTTCCGGCGCCCGGAAACGGTCGTCCAGAATATCCAACACCCAGATGATGCCCAGTCCTGCGGCTGTGCCGAAGAAGATCGACAGGAAGCCCACGACCACCAATCGGGGAGAGACCGGTGCTTTCGGGATGCTGGGCGGCGTTGATACTTCAGTCTTGATGAAGGTGCCCTTTTCCAGGTCAATTGTTGCCATACGGTCGATGACAAGTCCTCGCAAACCATTCAATTGTTCCTCTTCCTGCGTGAGGTCATGAATCTGGCTGAGTGTCATATCCATGGCCATGGCCATGGCCTTTTCCCGTTGCATCTGTGCCAGCAGGTCCTGTTGTGTCGACAGGGCTGTTGCCAATCGCTGCTTCGCCATTTCCAGCAACTGTGGCCCCAGGAATGCTCGGCTGGATTGCTCCGTCGCCCGCATTCTGGCTGCAGGGTTTCGCAAGAGATGGTTTTGTAATGTGGTGATCTGTGACTGCAGATCCCGAATGTCCTGATGATTTGGTCCAAACCTGCGTTGAGCATTCTCCAGGTCAGAAGTTTTTTCGAGCAGCAGCTGGTTGATTCTGGCTGCCTCAAGCGAATTCTGGCCGCCGATTCCCAGCGCCTCTGCCATGATTTGCGGTGCGAGCGTATCTGCGAACTGCAGAACATCCTGACCGGACGCAATCGCCCGCTGCAACTCAAAATAGGTGCTGTTCGCCTTGGCTGCTTCGTCGCCGGCTTCGGACAGCCTGGATGTCAGTTGCCGAATATTTTCAAGATGAACGTTCAGTGTGTCATCACCACCGGTGCCAACGTAGTTGGGAGCTGAGGCTTTCAGCCGGTTGCGGGCAGCTCGGGTTTTTTCGAGCTCTGCCGTGAATTCATCAAGCTTCGACCTGAGTCGTTTCAGGTTCTGGTCTGCGGATCCCTCGTTCATGTCGTTCATGAATGATCCGTAGGCACTGAACAGAGCTGCCAGAACTGCGGCGGCTGCCTTTGGATCTTTGGACCGATATCGTACGTTCAGAATGTTGGTGTTGAATTCAAATGAGACGGACAACGAGGCCTGAATGACGGCTGCGGCCTCAGCGTCGGTCAATCCTTCAAATTCGGTCTTAAACCGATCAGACAGTCTTTCCAGGGTCAGCTGCATCACCCGTTCGCAACTCATCAGAGTTCGAAAAGTTGGCATCGCACGAGACGGATCACTTGCACCACGCATGCTTTCTTCGGTGATTCCGGAACCGACTTTCATGACGTACAGTGACGCATTCGACTGATAGATCCGGGGAGCAGTCACGTAGTAAAGCGCGCCCAGGATTCCGGACGTCACGAGGCAGGCCAGAAGGATGCCACTCCGCAGTCGCACCGTTCGCATGAAACGAGCGATGGAGTGCAGCGTTGTCGCCAGGGCATCGTGCCCTCCTGCTTCCATGCCCGCAATCTGACCTTGAGACGTTGTCATTTCGTTCGGCTTCCTGCCGTGGTTTCGATCTTTGTGGCCGCAGCGAAGCAACTTCGACACGGAGGAGTGATTGACAAATCAGAACAACGGCGCCGATCCGGAAACTCCGAATCGGATCAACTGCAACGCTTCCATGAACACGGTTCCCGACGTCTGTTCAACCCAGACGATATCGCCCGGACCGAGCAGAATGTTTTCTCGGCCCACCTTCTTGGCTTTTCGAAGGCTTACCTCAATCACCGCGGGATCGTTTGAGTTGACCAACGGGCGGATCACGAGGACTTTGTCGGCCAGCTGGTTATTGGTACCGCCCGCCAAAGAGATGGCGCCCAATACTGTTAGATCCTTGCCAATCGGAAAGTCATACTCGTCAGGTTTGTTTACTAATCCACCAACCTTGACCGGTGCCGGGTCGCGTTTCTCGACCATGACGACGCCACCGTCCTGCACGATATACGCGTTGGTTCCGGCTTTGGCGGCCGACACAAGATTGACGGTGTACGACTTCATACCGCCTTCCGGAGATGTTGCACTGACTGTTGAATACGAAGTCGATGGGTCGCCGGCGACCAGCGGTCGTCGACCGGATAAACCGTGGTTCGGATTGCGTACTTCGACGTTTGCGCCAGCGTTTTCAGCCAGTCCGCCTGCTGCAGCGATGGCGGAAACCACATCACTTTCACCGGGAAGAAGTTCATACGTGCTCGGTTCTTTCACGGCACCAATAACTCGAACGCGGTTCATTTTCCTGCTGAGGTACGAAACGGTCACCGTAGGGTTGCGATAGAATCCTTTGGTCACAGCCTCATGGTTGATCAGGGCCTCAGCGGCCTGGGGTTCCACACCGGCAAGTGATACTGGCCCAATGTCCGGCAGCGTGGCAGTGCCGTCATCAGCAACGCGAACCTTCATCGTGAACAGGTCATCTTTGCTCAGGCTTGCTGCGATGGAAATTTCCAGAACGTCGCCTGGGCCAATGGTCTGGCTGCCGCCGGTTGCGCTAACAATTCGTGACATGTCTGCTTCCTGAGGATTGGATTGTGCCGTCAGCCGCAGGCTCGCTGGCATGGATTGTGCGTAGTAATGGTTGCCGCTCTGGCAGCCGGCAAGCAGAACCGCCGCCATGCATGCCGCGATGTTTACGGAGACTGCTGGCAATCGCAGCTGGCCGCTGTGTGTCGGCCACGGCTTTTGACATCCAGAACTAATTGTTTTCATCTGGAGTTTTCACCCAAGGCGAATTCGTTGACGTATCCGACGCGACGGCTGACGTCCAGCATGCAACTCAAACGGCACGACATGCGTTGGGCTCACGAATTGAAAATGAGAGATAGGAGTTTTGGCGTGTTGGCAACCTCTGCAGAACGCGAGGGCTGCGTCATCCGCTGAAACCAGGGATGTGGTGGAGAATGGAGAGGAGTGATTGAGAGAGGAGAGGAGAGAATTGATTCGACGCCCATCGTTTCGGTGAAAACGTCGATGAAATAACGACGTTTGCTAAAGAATCGAAACGGGCGAGGCTATTGGGGTTGGGTTCTATTTCATCGTTGAAAAACCGGTCAAGACGAACTCGCCGCGCAGAACGAGGCAATCCGATGCCACCTGATTGCTTGCGTAATGATACCGGCAGTTCCTGCGCAAACAGCGATCCTGAACGCTAAGTCCGCTTCCGCCCAGCCGTCTGCGGCTGTCTTTTGCATGGTCGAACGGGTGTTAGTGACCGAGGTGGGATTCGAACCCACAACTTACCGGGCTTAAACCGGATGCCTCTGCCGTTGGGCTACCACGCCAAATTGGAAAGACGAAAGACGAAAGACAAGGGACGAGAGATGTCGCGGGGGCGGGTTGTCCATTTTCTGAAATCAGGATCCGCCAATCCTCAAGCACCCCCGGTCGGATTTGAACCGACGATCTCCACCGTGACAGGGTGGCGAGCACTCCGGGCTGCTCTGCGAGGGCGTGTTGTGTTTTCTAAGTGCCAAAAGAACGGTATCTCTGAACCGATCTCGGCGGTGCAACGATTAATCCGCAACGAACTCTCTACGCCATGAAGGCAGTCGCAGCCTGATGGCACCGATGAGATTCGAACTCACACGTTGTCGCTTTTGAAACGACCGCCTCTACCTTTGGGCTACGGTGCCGTGTGAATCCCATCAAATTGCGGGGGCAGGAATCGAACCTGCGGACACGTGGTTCAAGGCCACGTATTTCTACCAGCAGAAACTACCCCGCAAGTGCCTCGCGGGAGTCGAACCCGCCTGACCGGGGTGGAAGCCCGGCACCTTTGCCGCTCGGTCAGAGGCACAGATTATGAGTTGCTGAAAGCGGAAGGAGAGGGAGTCGAACTCTCAAGGCGGGCTCACGCACGCTCGACTGTTCTCGAAACAGCTGCCATCGCCAGTTGGCTTGTCCCTCCCCGTTTGTTGTCGTCTGATAATTGTTGAATGAATAATTCACCTTGTGATTGTTACCTTCCTCCGCTTTTTTGCGCGGTGACGAACGAACGTCTTCTCGAGCGATAGCTCGCATCCGCCGTGGCCGGTGCCACAAGCTGCGGTAGCAGGAATCGAACCTGCGTCTCAACGGTTAACAACCGCCTGCCCGTACCAACACAGGCCCCACCGCATTGTCGCGCCTCGGCAAACCACCCATGATCAAGACAAAAACACGCTCCGTCAAAACATGAACAGACGCAGTTGGCCGACACCCTTGCCGGTGCACACACGACCGGCGTCTTTCCGTCACACCACGGCACCCGATCAAACGCCCGGTTTGTGTGATGAGGTCAGAGGGATTCGAACCCTCACCGTGCAGATTAAAAGTCTGCTGTGCTGCCGTTACACCACAACCTCGAGTTGGTGGTTGTGGGTATCTGTTTCAATCGGTGCAGCATGGTCATGTCAGATCTTCGATGTTGTTGAATTCAATAAAAAAGCCCGGTGTCGTTGATGACACCGGGCTATGCGTTTTCGATCGCGATGGTCCTTCCGGTGTCACTGGCGCTGGAGATACAGCAGGTCCGTTGCCAATTGACTGGCAACCAGGCCTCTGCTGTTTTGTTTGCTATCTAAACCGGACCTCATGGCAATCATCGTTATCGTTTCTCTTGCAATCAGTTTGATGGGAGACCGCAGTCGGCACAGGCACGACCCAGTGTGTTCGGAGAGGAAGACGCGTGAAGGTTCTGTTGAGTTCGCGCCAAATTCGTTTTTTCCCGGCCTGTGGGTCCGTCGCAATGACGACTGATCCGGGCAGATGTTGTGATTCCTGGTTCATCTGAGCACTTCGATGGGCCGGAGCATTCTTTCAGGAAACCGAGCGACGTTGCAGAACGGCTGGAAATCAGGGGATTCCCGGGCTTGAGCCGGTACCTGCAGGAAACCTGAGATCACTGCCGAACCGGCGTAACTGATACCGTGTCACGGGAAATGATACAGACGGACCGTTCCCTCTCTTTTGGGTTGACCATCGTGTGACCCGAGGATAATCTGCCCGACATGAGCACCCTGCTTCTAAACCTGAGCCTACTATTGCTTCCAAAGTGAAGTTCGTCTCAGGTACGCATGCTTATCAAAAAGAAGTTTCCAAACCCTGAGGCACTGCCTCAGGGTTTTTTTGTTCCCATGTCGGGTAAACTCGCAGGTACAGCCTCGATTCAATCAGGAGTGATCCATGACCGGCGACCAGATCATCATTTTCGACACGACCCTGCGCGACGGCGAACAGTCACCCGGCTGCAGTATGAACACCAACGAGAAGCTGAAGGTCGCCAACGCGCTGGTGGATCTTGGCGTGGACGTGATTGAAGCGGGATTTCCCATTGCATCTCCTGGCGACTTTGAAGCCGTGCAGATGATTGCCAACCAGTACAGTGACCGGTCCATTATCTGTGCATTGGCGCGCAGTCGGGACGATGATATTCAGAAGGCGAAAGAGGCGCTGGCGAGTGCCGAAAAGCGGCGCATACACGTTTTTCTGGCGACAAGTGCAATTCATCGCGAGCACAAGCTGAAGATGGATAAGCAGCAGATCATCGATCGTGCCGTGCAGTCGGTTCTGAATGCGAAAGAGTTTTGCGACGACATCGAATTTTCGCCGGAAGACGCAGCCCGCACCGAACTGGATTTCCTGTGCGAGGTCGTTGAAAAGACGATTGATGCCGGGGCCACGACGGTCAACATTCCGGACACCGTGGGCTATGCCACGCCGAACCACTATTTCAAGGTGATTTCGTACCTGCGGCAGAATGTTTCGAACATCGATCGAGCGATCATCAGTACTCACTGTCACAACGATCTTGGTTTGGCGGTGGCGAACAGCCTGTCAGCGATTGAAGCGGGAGCTCGCCAGGTTGAGTGTACGATCAATGGACTGGGTGAACGTGCCGGCAACGCGGCATTGGAAGAGCTGGTTATGGCAATTCGCACGCGCGCTGATTTCTACGGCGTGCATACGAAGATCAATACCGAGCGACTGTTTCCGACCAGTCAGCTGGTGTCATCGATCACCGGCATGAAGGTGCAGCGAAACAAGGCCATTGTCGGGCAGAACGCGTTTGCTCATGAAGCCGGAATTCACCAACACGGCATGTTGCAGGAACGGTCCACGTACGAAATTATGCGTCCGGAAGATGTGGGATACACGGGGCGGAATCTGGTACTGGGGAAACACAGCGGTCGTCATGCGTTTCGTGATCGTGTAAAAGAACTGGGATTCGATCTGGACGCCGCCGCCTTACAGAAGGCCTTCGATGACTTCATTGCCCTGGCTGACAAAAAGAAGGAAGTTTACGATTCGGACATCATTGCCCTGATCGACAATCGTCTGGCGGACGCGCCGGACCGCTGGAAATTGATCAGCTTTCACACGTCAGCGGGGTCGTCGGCAATCCCTACTGCGACGCTGGAACTGAAATGTGAAGAACAGCCAGTCCTGTGTGACGCAGCGACTGGTGACGGGCCGATTGATGCTGTCTTTCGAGCGATGGAACGTATTATCGAGCTGACGGCGCGGCTTGAGGAATTTAACGTTCGCAGCGTTTCGGAAGGGAAAGACGCTCAGGGAGAAGTCCGCGTGACGATCAATGTTCATGGTCGTCACTACATGGGCAAGAGCGTCAGCACGGACATCATCGAAGCGGCAGCTCGTGCGTATCTGCAGGCGTTGAATAAGGCGGATGCCGATCGACAAAGCACTTCCGAGCAACCGGCGAACGAGGTCGCAGCGGAGAGTCCCTGACTGATCCTGAACATGGTCGTCCCATCAACCGAGTACGATGAAGTAATCGGCATGGTGTCGGCTTCGGACATGTACGCCGGATCGACCCTGGCAGGCTGCATTCAGCGAGAGCATCGAGGCCAGTCCCAGCGTGTATTCACGAGGGGTTGGCTTCGATAAGCTACGCAGCATGACAAACAACAGCCCAGCCAATGATATCGTGGATGCATCTGCGAGCTTCGGAAAGCCGCCGGAGTTCGCTGATGTCCTGCCGGAATTTCAGCGATTGTGTGAGGTGATTGCGAAACTACGCTCACCGGAAGGCTGTCCCTGGGACCGTCAACAGACGTTGGCCTCGATCAAGCCATACACACTGGAAGAAACGTACGAACTGCTGGAAGCCATTGATTCCGACGACAACGCAGCCATTCAGGAAGAACTTGGCGATGTTCTGCTGCAGGTGATTCTGGACGCTCAAATCGCTGCGGATGAAAATCGTTTTGAGCTGGTGGATGTGGTTCGGCAGATTGCTGACAAGATGGTCCGTCGGCATCCCCACGTCTTTGGTGACGCTCACGCAGAAACGACGGAAGACGTTAAGCGGCACTGGCACGCCGCGAAAAATAAGGAGAAGCGCGAGCGGACGTCTCAACTGGATGGCATCCCAAAGGATCTGCCGCAGTTGGCACGCGCCTATCGTATTGCCGCACGGGCAGCGTCTGTCGGATATGATTTTCCGGACCGCAGAATGTTGTTCGACAAGCTGCGGGAGGAGATTCAGGAACTTGCCGACGAGCTGTTCAGCGACGGAATTATTCCGGACGTGCCTGCCACCGTTGATGTCGATCACATTCCCGATGAACACGTTACAGATCCGGCAATAAAGGATCGGGTTGAAGGAGAGCTGGGCGACGTGCTGTTTGTCGTCGCCAATATCGCTCGCCGCTGGGGCATTCATCCCGAAGAGGCGTTGCGCAAGAGCAATGCGAAGTTCAGCCGTCGTTTCCAGTCCATTGAAGCTGCCGTGAGGCAACAGGAACGGACCGTGGAAGAAGCGTCGTTGCGCGAGATGGAACAGGCGTATCAGGCGGCAAAGGCAAAAGAGCGGCGAAAGTGAGTCGTCGCTGCTCCTGTTCTCTGTTGATGATCACACCGCCTTCCTTCACCCTCCTTTTCAAGGAGGGTCGAGCCTAAGCGAGGGGAGGTTCCAACGCTTTCCCCTCTCCTCGCGTAGGCTCGACTCTTCCGGAGGGAGAGTGAAGTTGGATTCTGGTAAATCAACAACGCCAAACGGCCATTCTGATGCGTTCGGTCTTCCGTCTCGCATCCGAGCGCATCAGTTCGGGTGCATGCGGTGCGAATTGACGCTGGTCGGTTGTGCTGATTACGCCCGTTCTGCGGTCGTCTCAATGACGGAAATGTTGAGAAAAATCTGCAGACGCTAACGCGGAACCTATGTTTCCTTAACGCCACGTTTTGCGTTCGGTAGATCACGCCTGAAGCGTTTCGTGATGGCGAATGCATGCGGCCGGGGGCAGTCGATGCGATTGAACAGACAACAAAAGACAAAGAAACAGCACTATGTCCATTGCCGAAACCAATCCGGAAACGACGGAAGCTGAAGCCACAGCAACATGTATTCGATGCCAAACGTCTGAGGCATGGGGTGAATCATCCTGGTGTCCGGTCTGTGGCTACTATCCGGCGGTTGATGGAACGGATGTCGACGGCAAGTCCTGGGCGGATGACCTGCCGGAAGTGCCTGAGGAGGAAGTTGAGGACGAAGGATCGACTCTGCAGTTGTTGCCAGGCTAGTTCTGGGGACGGCTCGGTGGCATTGTCGGCATCATGGTATTCAGCGTTGCGATCAGAGTGCTTTTTCCCAATGACGAAGGCATTCGAGGCACCATCGCGCTGGCACAACTGGCGATCGGTTTGGTCAGCGTGTTGACAGCCCATGGCCTGGCAGCGAAGTTCGCCATGAAACACGACCGGCGAGTCAATCTCAATGACGTGCTGTTGTCCTGGTTTAATGTCTGGCAGCCGAGTATCGCGGCATTGCCGGCCACGTGCTCACGGATTTGGGCTGTTGCCTGGGGCGGAATTGCGGTGATGACGGCCGTGACAATCATCGGCGGTATCGATTACTCAGCGCCGTTTCGTGTGGACGATGCCCCGAAAGGCAAGGGGCCGAATGTGTCAAGTGTGGTCGGAGCTGTCGCGGGTGCGGCCAAACAGGCGGGTGACGATGACGCTTCTCTTGATGAAGCACTTGGCGACCTTCAGGAAGACGAATCCTCCACGGAAGAAGGACGTGGCGGTGGCGGTTCCATGGAAAAGGCCCTTTCCGAACTCGATGACGTTGAGGATCAGGTAGGCAAGATTGATGAAACATCTTCCGAAGATCTTGTGGACGCTGCGGCCATCATCGAACTGGATTGTTTCATCTATGGCGTCGTGACGAACAGCAGAAATTATCCTGTCAGTTTTCTGTTTGCGGCGCACACCAAAGGACGGACTCGGCATGTTGCCGTAATCAGGGCCGAG
Source organism: Fuerstiella sp. (assembly GCA_039831575.1). GTDB lineage: Bacteria > Planctomycetota > Planctomycetia > Planctomycetales > Planctomycetaceae > Fuerstiella. The sequence continues at coordinate 24,764 of JBDONA010001008.1, forward strand.
CGTCTGCCACCGGGCAAGTTTCGCCAGATCTCCGTGCAGCTGTATTCGTTTGCACAGGCCTATCCGGAAGTTCCCAGTCGGCGGAAGGCCGTTTGGGTGAAACCAATCGTCACCTGTCGTCTGTCGTTTAATGGGTACACCAGTTCCGGCGAGCTGAGAAAGCCGGAGTTCGATGCTGTCGTCGTGGCCCAACGAGGACGCTTCGAAACGTCACGTCGCGAGCAACCGAACAACACGCAATCGCGGTAGACGCCACGCGGCGGTTGATCCAGCAGAGTCCTTACTTTCCTGGAAGATCGCGGACGGTCGTTGTGCTAAATTCGGATGCGGATTCGGCGGTACTCAATCTGCCCACGGTCGCCTTCCAGGCCGATCGGTCCGGATACCGGCACCTTGAACTCCGCTTCCAGCACTTCGCCGTTGCAGGTGCAGTGAGCCACGCCGCCTTTCACATCGATCGTCAGTTCGTTCCAGTCCTGAGCTTTGTACTCTTTCAGGTTCTTGTATGGTCCAGCAAGAACAAAATCCCGACACTGCAACTGAGGTCCGCGAATGAAGACGCCACTGTCGGCATTCGGTGTCGCTCGAAATTCCAGCTTCAGAGTGAAGTCCTCGCCGAATTCCCTGGTTGTCCAGAGTTGTTGAATTTTTCGACCCTCGGATGGAGTCGTCACCACCAGGCGACCATGCTGCGCAACGTATCGACCACCGGGAGTCGACTTCTTTCCGTCGAATGCGACTGGCTCTTTCACGATGGGCCATGGGGGAGCATTGGGATCCCGGCTGTGCCATCGTTCTCGTGACTTCAGCATCTTTTCCGTGGTGGGACGGAAGCCCCAACCCGTCAGGTCATGACCATTGAAGAGGCTGACGAAACCTTTTTCCGGCTTAAAGTCATCTGTCTGCGTTTCTATCAGACCCAGTGTCGCAAAAATTGGCCGCAGTGCTTGGCCCCATTTGGCGTAGCCAACACCATTGGGGTGCAGCAGGTCCGGAAACTCTTCTTTCTTCGCCTCGCCCTGTTCATTGGCAAACAGAGTCCAGGTATCAATCACTGTCACCTGAGCGTCACCTTTGACGGCAGCCGCGTACAGGGCATTGATTTTTCTGATGCTGTCCGCCGGTCGACTCTTGGTGGCTGAACTCGGGAAGACCTGGCACAACACAATCGGCATGTCGGCCCGATGTTTCTTTAGCTCCGCCAGTATCAGCTTTACGTTGGCAGCGATGGTCTCCGGTTCCGCCTTTTCTTCCAGGTCGTTTGTGCCCATCAACAGGACCACGGCAGACGGCTTTAGCGCGAGCACGTCGTCGTTCAGGCGAATGAGCATGCCGCGAGTTGTGTCGCCGCTGATTCCTCGGTTAGCAACGCTCAGTCCCGGAAAGAAATTGCGCAGATTCGGTCCCCAGCCCTGAGTGATGGAATCACCGAGGAACACGACGGCACCCTGTTTCGATTCGACCTGTGTGGCGAAGTCGGTCCGCCGCGTCATCCAGAGATTGCGGAACCAGTCATATCGCCGAATCGGCCCGGCGCCTGGCAGTCCGTCGTCAGTTTCCGGAATCCTGAACTCCGGCCGTTGGTCCGCTGCGGTCGACTGGGGTGCTGCGGCTGACAGAGTTAGCGAGAGGAGAAGAGTCGACGTGAGGAATACTGGCACGTGCTTGAACATGAAGCCAACCTGTTGATGTGAATTCCGAGTTCGTATGGTCACATGGTTTTAACACGTCATGAATCTGATGGCGAGGGTATGCATTAAGAGTTCCCGTCGCTTAAAGAACAAAAGGAATTTCCGCGCTGAGGTGTCGTCACGGAATTCGGTTCAGCGTGTAGTACGCGTGTGGATGTAACAGTCGTTCGCCATCAACGCTGCGGATTCCTTCCGCAACAAGTTCGTGGACGAATAGCTCTCGCAAGCCATCAATGTTCAGTCGCACTCGCAGTCCGTCCTCAGAAACTGTTGCAGACTCCACATCGAGATTCCGTTTCTGGATTTCGTCGCTGCCGTATGTTGAATGGTACAGATAGGTGTAGCTGTTCATGGTGTACGACTGCAGGTCTTCCGCTGTCTGTGTGTCAACAGGTTTGGTGAAGACCAGTTCAAAGCCGTCTGACTGAGCACGCATTTCTTTGATTTCAAATGGCGTCTTTCCGGTCCAGACAAGTCGCTGCAGTCCGTAAGATGCTGTGCCCAGACTGCTCCAGCCGCGATTCGTAAGACCCACGAAGACGCTGCCGTCCGTGCCCTGAGCCATTCTTAGCACGGCCGATGCAAACGAAGATCGAAAGGGAAAGCAGGCTCCCTGATATTCGCCGTCGACCAGTTCCAGAAAAACGCGACTCATTGATGCCTGTGTGAATTCGCCGATGAACAGCTGTCCGGCAAACGGGCCAAAATTTCCGCCACTGTCGTCCAGCATGATGTCAGTCGCGGACTGTCCCATCTTCTTGTAAGGAAACCAGACGGCTGGCGGTTTCAGTTGAGGAAACTGCTGCAGGGCCTGAGGCAGCGGTGCTCCGTTCGGCACGCTTGTTACTCCCCGAATTGTGGATCCGGGCTGATTCATCGAAGCCAGAGCTTCAGCGTGATGAAAGAACGCTCCTTCGCGCATGTGGTGCAGTGAATTTGTGGCGACCCAGTTGCCCTGCTGGTCCGTGTAGAACATGTCTCCGGCGGCATTGGCTCCGATACCGCACGGTGACCGCATCCCTGCGCAAACGGGGACCATGGTGCCGGTCGGCGTGACCTTCATTCCCCAGCCGCGCCACCGTCCCTGCTGAAAGCCAAGTGTCGGGTCGCGAACGGTGCGAGTCAGCTGATTACCCTTCAACCCCATGCCGATGTTCAGCGTCAGCCACATGTTGCCGTCGGCATCCAGCTTTGGGCCGTAGGCATATTCGTGGTAGTGTCCGGTGACGCCCCAGCCTTTGGCGACCGTCAGATACTCGTCGGCAACTTCATCACCATCCGTGTCCTTCAACTGAGTCAACTCGGTCCGCTGTGCCGTGTACAGGGAATTATTGTGCTTCAGCAGTCCTAACGGTTCGTGCAGGGCCGATGCAAATCTGTTGTAACGGACGTTCTTCGGAGGGTCGTCGTAGACACCGTCCAGGATCCAGACCTCGCCCTTGCGAATGGCGACAGCAACTCTGTTGCTGTCCAGCACCGCCATGCCGCTGACTTCCAGTGCCAGACCTTCGGGTGCGGGCCTCCATGTCCTGGAACGGGAATCTGTTTGCGCCTTTGGCGCAGCGATCGAAATCAGTCGGTAGTAATCGTTTTCGTCTGCCACGAGGAATGCAGGCGATGTGACAAAACAGACGACCAACAGTGCGATCATCGAAGAGTCCCGGACTCTTGAAGAGACCGGGACTCTGCAACCGCATGTCACGGGGGTTCGCCTTGCTTGTTGATCTACCATGAGTATCGCAGCTTAATCTGTGTTTCCGATTTGACTTTCAGGGGAATGATCCATTCGGTTCCGGTATCGCTGTTCCGCAGGTCGCCCGCATGCCCAGGTTGCACGTTGACAGAAACCGTCATCCCGTCCCTGTCCGAGTATCTCCCGACTTGCTCAAACACTAACGCTTTTCCGAAGTGCGCGCGAAGATACAGTCGGTCGGAAATTTCGGACGAAGCCTGTTGCTTGCGCAGGATGAACCGGCGGACCAGTCCGCCATCGTCGGATGGTTGGATCCGATCCTCTACGTCATACTGATGAATTCGGTACAGAAACGTGGGCACTCCGTCCTGGCTCAGTCGGTAACCCCTGAAGCGGTATCCCGCGGTTTCGGAATCGGTCGGCCACGTCTGCAGACTGCTGGCAAGAATTGCGAACGGAACACCACTGGGCGGACGTACGTGATCTTCCCCGATTGGATCTGCCGGCGGGGCGAAACGAACGAACCAGGTGCCCTCAGCATCCAGAAACCGGCCACGCCATGCCTGAGCGAGTGAAATCTGCTCTGCATCAAACGCAAAGTGCACCTTCTGAGGAAACCCAACGGCGATTGCGTGAGTGCCGGCGGAATTCATAAAAGTACGCAAGACGATGGGCCGATCCGTTGGCGTCAGTTCGTAGTTTTGATTGCGTGCCTGAACGATCTTTTCGGGCAGCGGTTGACGGTCGAGATCGCGAAGGTAGGCCCACATTGCCGCGATCTGTTTTTCCGTGTCTCCGTTCAGAAGGTCCTTGTTCTGACTCTTGCCGTTCGGAAAGAACGTCGGCATCCGAGTTCGTGCTTTGAGTTCCGCCGGGTTGAGCAGGAAATCGTAAAACCATTTCGGATGCACTCGATCTGCGATGCCTGCGAGGTCGACGCCAACCGTTCCTGGCAGAGAATTGCCTTTGAACGAATGGCACTGCACACACCCGACGTCCATCAATTGGCGACCGGCCTCGACCATTTCCGCTTTGCTGCCGCCCGGGAAGAGCGTTTGTTCCGCAGGCTGTTGGGCTCCGTCATCAGTTTGCACAAACAAAGCCGGTAGGTCCTGAGTGGCAGACTTTGGAAAGTGCGGCATGCGGAAATGCATGTGAGTTCTGATGTCGGCCTTGCCGTCGAATACACTTCGCATCCATGACGTTGTGAGTTTTTTTCCGACACCCGTCAACGGGGGTGGCAGCCGACCTTCGTCGCCGATGTCGACATGTCCGACCGTTTCAAAATACGGTTTGCGAAACCGTCCGACTCCGCCCTGTTTATTTCGTTCGTGGCAGGCGTAGCAATTCAATTGCAGCATGCGGAAGTTCAGAGACTCAGCCGCATTCGGGCCTGTCGAGCGTCGCAATCCCGTGAGCGCAGCCATGACACTGCTGCCGGCGGACTCGTCAAGTTCGAAGTGAGGCCGATCCGGTTGCGGCGTGCCGAAGCAGGTGGCCTCCGCGTCTGTCGGCAGACTTGCGAGTGGCTTCGAATGCCGCGTCGGCTTCAGACCAGTAACGGAATGGCAGTTCGCGCACTGCAATTCGATGAACAGTTTTCGACCTTGTGCCACGAGTTCGGCATCATTCTGATCTACTTCGCTGGAACGAGCGGATTCACCTTTGCTGGCGGCAACTTCGTTATTCGCGGTCCTCAATAGGTACGCAGAAATATCAGCAGCATCAACTGCGCCCAGTCGGAAGTTCGGCATGCGCCCGGACGGTCGTACTTTCTCCGGAGTCAGTAAAAAGAACGTCAGCGATTTGTCCGTGTACTTTGTTGGCAATTCACCGTGAGGCACTGACTTGACCCGTCGCGCAGCTGACGTCAGCCCCATTTCCGCTATCTCGTCCGGATCGAGTTGTTCCAGCAGTTGGTCGATCGGCGACGGCTTGATCTTCACAACTTCATAGTCATTGTCCGCATCGTGACAGGAGACACAGCCAACTTGGTGATATAGCGTCCGACCGTGTTCGACATTACCGTGTTTCCAGAATTCCAGCGGCACAGGCGTCGCGCCGTTGGCTTTCAGTTCCGGATATGGCTGCCGTAACGAACTCAGAAATGCCGCCAGCGCACTGATGGTGGCTTTCTTCTGTTTCACGGGCAACGATGCCAGCACGTGAGGCATTGTTGTTCCCGGTTTTGTCGTCTGTGGTGAGTCCAATAACTTTTTCAGCCAATCGGACTGCACTCGGTTACCAACCCCATCCAGATTCGGACCACCTTTGGGCTGCAGTTCCCGCACCTTCGTTAAGTGACAGGCCGTACAGCTCAGTTCACTCAGCAGCAGACGTCCGCCAATCGCACTTTCAATGTCGCCATGTCGGGCGAAGCGGTCGAATGCTGCGACGAACGGACCGTCAGCAAGAGTCCGGTTTGTCGGCAATGTCAGACAGATGATCGTTACCGCGATGAACCTGGTGCTCAATTTCAGCTACTCCTTCACCGGCTGTGGTGATTATCCAGGACGAGGCTGGTGTATTGTGTACGACCCAGATGAAGCTGCATCGGGAACACACAGCGTGAGCGAGGACGACATTGCCGTGATTTTTTTTACGCTGCCCACTACGATGGGAGACCGTCTTCAGAATTCAACGTCGCACCCGCGGGCTACTTGTCCCGTGCTTCTTCCAGCATTTTGATCCATGGCGCGACGTAGTGACCGTTGTCATGAAACGTGCGGCCGCTGACAAGATTGCCATCGATCACGCACGGTTCGTTGACGTAGATGCCGCCGCACACTTCGAGATCGAATTTGCACTTCGGCACGGTCGCCATTTTTCGACCACGGACACAGTCGGCGTAGGCGGGGATTTCAACGCCGTGACACACGCTGGCCACTGGTTTGTTGGTTTCGAAGAAATGTTTGGTGATGCGGACGAGATCCTCATCGTATCGTATGTACTCGGGAGCCCGGCCACCGCTGAACATAATGCCCGCGTAGTCTTCTTCCTTGACTTCGCTGAAGGGAACATCACATTGAATTGTGTAACCTTCCCATTCCTTCGTGATCGTCCAGTTCGGTTTGACTTCGTGCAGCACCATCTGATACAGCCGCTTTTCCGGTGCCGTCACGACGGGTTGGAATCCCGCTTCCATCAGTCGATAATACGGGTACATCGTGTCCAGTGTTTCCGTGGCATCACCCACGACGATCAGCACTTTGTCCATTTTGGTGGATCCGCTTCGTGTCAGTTGTGTAGAGTTGAAACCCGTGGGTTTCGGGAAGATTGTCTGCCGGTATCGTACTGCAACCCGCTGGCATTTGCAGGCAAACGAGGTGCACCGCTCAAATTTTAATATGCGAATGCGCTGCGACAACAGAACACAGAACAGTAGGGTGCGTGCTTGCACGCACGCTGCCTGGCGAGCCGGGTACGTCAGTGCCCGGATGGTGCTTCCGTGAGGTGCTCGGAATTTGCCATTGGGAAACGCTTGCGCGTTCGCCTTAGCTGTCACCGTGTGGGGATGGACGGACAAGTCTCGCGCAAAGACGCCAAGCCGCAAAGGATGACGTTCCTGATTCCTCTTTGCGGATTTGCGCGAGGATGTTTTCACAACGAGAAAGCTGCGATGTCGTCCGGCGCGAACCCCGCGGCCACAAAACGGGAACATTGTACTTTTCAAAACAAGTACAATGTCCCGGTCTGTTCCGGAGACCGGGTCGCTCATGCACTGCCAACTTGAATTCTGAAACGAGCTGTCGGGAGGGAAAATGTACGACGTTATTATTCTTGGCACGGGTGGTGTCGGCAGTGCTGCGATGCTGGCGTGTGCGAAACGTGGAGCCAGCGTGCTTGGCCTGGACCGGTTTCCACCCGGGCACGATCAGGGAAGTTCACACGGCGAATCGCGAATGATCAGGCGGTCGTACTTCGAACATGCCGACTACGTACCGCTGGTCAATCGGGCCTTCGAACTGTGGGACGAACTCGGGCAGCGACGAAACGAGCAGTTCTTCCACCGCGCTGGCCTGTTGTACTTTGGACCACAGGACGGAGTCGTCGTGCCTGGAGTTTTGAAGAGTGCACGGGACTATCAGCTTGTTGTCGAACCGCTAAGTGCGGACGAATCGAGAAGCAGGTTTCCCGGATTCGTTGTGCCGTCGGACGCCACAGTCCTGTTTGAAGCGGACGCCGGATATCTGGCCGTCGAAAGATGTGTCTGTGCGCAGATCGAGGAAGCTGTGCGACTGGGAGCGGATCATCGTCACGGGGAAACGGTTTTGCGTTGGTCCGCCGAACAGAATTCGGTTGTGGTCGAGACGGACCGGAACAAATACACAGCGGCGCGACTTGTGATCGCCGCGGGTGCCTGGGCCGACGGCCTGCTGCAGGAACTGCGGATTCCGCTGCGAGTTGTTCGAAAGCACTTGCATTGGTACGCGAATGAGGAACAGACGTACCGCGAGTCGAAAGGGGGGCCGTGTTTCTTCTACGAAGCGAACGGCGGATATTTTTATGGATTTCCCGACAGCGGAGAACGCGGCGTCAAAGTGGGCGAACACAGTGGAGGTACAGAAGTCGCTGATCCACTCGTCGATTCGCGCGAAGAGGAGGCGGGCGACACGCAACGCATCCAGGAATTTCTGAGGACGTATCTGCCAGGCGTCTCGGCGAAAAAAATTCGTCACGACGTCTGCTTTTACACGATGACGCCGGACGAGCATTTTATCGTGGACCAGCATCCGGAATATGCTTCCGTCTGCTTTGCTGCAGGTCTGTCGGGACACGGCTTCAAATTCACCCCGGTGCTGGGTCAGGTTCTGGCGGAGTTGACATTGGATGGACGTTCCTCGATCGACGTCGACTTTCTGAGGCTGGACCGGCCGGGTTTATCAGCGTCATAGAGAGTTCTGTGAAAACCACCAGGTTTTCTGAAGAACCAATCGGGTTTCATACGTGTAGTCTTCTGACGACACGATCATGGATCTGACGGTGGACGACATTTGTGCGAGATCAGCTGGAAAAAACCTACTGTTTGCAGCGACAGGGATTGTTTTCTCTGGCGCTGTCGATCACTGGTTGCCGTCAGTTGGCGGAAGATGCCATTCAGACGGCGTTTGAACGACTTTGTCGTTTGGACACTCCGCCGTACGGAGATTTTTCGAACTACGTTTTTGCTTCCGTGCGCAATGCCGCTCGTGATTCTCTGCGAACGGTGAGCAGGGCATCGCGGGCGAGGGAATCGATTTTCAACGGATTGGCGGCGTCGTTGCCCGA
>JBDONA010000639.1:0-1948 GCA_039831575.1 Fuerstiella sp.
CGGCGGATGTTTGCGACGATGAAACATTTCTGCGCCGTGTCTACCTGGATGTCATTGGCCTTCTGCCGACCATCGAAGAACGGCTTCGTTTTCTGAAATCCACATCAGGAATCAAACGCAGTGAATTGATTGACGACCTGCTTGACCGGCCGGAGTACGCTCGGTATTGGGGCCAGAAGTGGGGAGATCTCCTTCGCGTATCGCGAAAGCAAATCGGCCTGAACAGTGTGTTGAGTTACGCGGCGTGGCTGCAGGCATCTGTTCAGGACAACGTTCCGTATAACGTTTTCGCCCGGCAGATTCTGACCGCGACCGGTGACACGACCCGGAATCCTGCGGCTAACTATTACCGGACATCGGCGGATACGAACGACGCAATGGAAACAAGTGCTCAACTGTTTCTGGGGACGCGCATTCAGTGTGCAAAGTGTCACAATCATCCGTTCGAACGATGGACACAGGACAATTACTATGGTCTTGCTGCGGTCTTTCATCGTGTTGAGCGCAAAGCCGTGGTGGCTGAAGAACCTGAAACTGACGAGAAGAAGGTCAAAAAGAAGAAGAAAAATGAGGAACCGCGGGGCGCCATCATTTCGGATGTTGCAACCGGAGACGTGATTCACCCTGCTACCGGACAGGCGGTCCTGCCATGGGTTCCTGTTGGTGGCGAACTGCTGGTCACAGAGCAGACAGGTCGCCGAAACGCATTCGCGGACTGGCTGACGTCAGAGGACAATCCGTTTTTCGCTCGAGTTGAAGTGAATCGTATCTGGACGCATGTCATGGGACGCGGCATTGTCGAACCGTTTGACGACTTCCGAGATTCCAATCCGCCATCAAATTCGCCCTTGCTCGATTTCCTGGCGGCCGAGTTTCGGAGTCACGGATACGATCGGAAACACGTGTTGCGACTGATCCTGAACAGTCGTACTTATCAGGCGTCGTCGTTGGCAAATCGGTTTAATGCAACGGACACGCGATACTTCAGTCACTACAGACCACGGCGACTGTCGGCGGAACAACTGGTCGATGCAATCAGTGAAGTGGTCGGAGTTCAAAACGAGTTTGTCGGTGTTCCGGCCGGAACAAAAGCGACCTGGCTGCCAGCTCCGGATCTAAAACCCCATGATCCATCTGAACTGGGAAGCGTGGACTTCTTGAAAGTCTTCGGTCAGCCCGAACGTCAGTCAGTCTGCGAATGTGAACGAGGCGATGAAACCAGTCTTGGCCAGGCACTTGAGTTGTTGAACGGCGAATACCTGAACAAACGTCTAACGGCACCAGAAAGCCGTTTTCGAAAGCTGTTAAAGGCCAACACGCCGCTCGATCAGATCATACGAGAGCTGTATTGTGCAGCGATTTGTCGAGAGCCATTGCCGGAAGAAATTGAGACTGCTCTCAAATACGCTCACAAAGCAACTGACAAGGTCGTCGCTTTGGAAGACATCTGCTGGGCGATCGTGAACAAGCACGAATTTCTGTTTCAGCACTAGACCCAGCACAAGCGACCATTTTCGTTTTGTGAAAGAGAAAGACTCGAAATCCCCTTTGAACACATCCTGACGAAACACAACGACACTCAGTATGAAGTTCCCCAGAAATAGTAAGCGCTCTGGATTGGTAACATTGGAGTCCACACGGCGCGGGCTCCATTTGTGATCTAACATCAAGTGTCAGGCGAAACAGACACGAGCTCTGCTGCGGAGCAACTCGTCGTTGGGTAGCCTGATTTGGGCGGGGAAATCCGTCGCGGCTGCAGAGTTCCGCGGCAGTCGTTTACTCTTCGTTGATTTCTTTGTCCCTCCCATGCCATAAAAAACGATTGTGATTCCTCACGGCTGCTGTTCGAACTGTTCAGGGCTCATGTAGCCCAGAGTGCTGTGCAGCCGTGTTCGATTATAAAACGTTTCGATCCAGCGGAAGATACTCTGACGAGCTTCTTCACGAC
>JBDONA010000121.1:0-1944 GCA_039831575.1 Fuerstiella sp.
CCGCCACCTGGACTTTGGTCGTTCCTTGTTCGAAATTGGCCATTCTGTCTTTTCTTGCCAGCGCGGTGGGGTGGCCGGTGGTTGGAGCGAGGAACGAGTGAAAACCCGGGGCTTCCTTCGCAAGCTCAGTCCAGCCGCCGGCCACCCATGTGCTCAGCACGTGTACCACAACGAAAAGACCAGGCGGGCACCATCAAATCTCGCTGCACGCTCCTAATCCGTGACCGCTCGGCCTAGACTGTCTGCTGACGCGAAGCACTGTCCGACACAACACGCCGAGATATTCATTCATGAGCAGCGATTCTGCGAATAACGATCCGCATGTCAGCCCGGCAGCTGAGGGCCAGAAACTCAAATGGAACCAGGGCATCAGCAGTTACCAGTGGCTGGTGTTGGTGGTCGCTTCACTGGGCTGGGTCTTCGACGTCTTCGAAGGGCAGGTGTTTGTTGCCAGTATGAACGACGCGATGCCGCAGTTGCTCGGAGCCAGCTCAACCACCGTCGACGATGCGACTAGAAAAACTATCGCTTCGTGGAACAACTACGCTCTGGCATCGTTTCTGCTGGGCGGAGCCTTTGGCGGCATCTTGTTTGGTATGCTGAGCGACAAGATAGGCCGGTCGAAGACGATGGTCTACACCATCCTTTTCTATTCGGTCTTCACCTGTATCACTGCGTTCGCAAACGCTCCGTGGCAGATGGTGTTCTTAAGGTTTCTGGTCGCAATGGGTGTCGGCGGGGAATGGGCCGTGGCCAGCGCGATGGTCGCGGAAGTCATGCCGAAACGTTCTCGGCCCGTGATGAGTTCCATCTTCCATGCATCGAGTGTGTTTGGCACGCTGATGGCTGTTGCCGTTGGTTACTTCATCATTAGTCGACAGGTTTTGGGTGACAACACATGGCGATTGGGATTCATGATCGGTGTCGTCCCGGCACTGCTGACCATCTTCATTCGCTGGAAACTGCGAGAACCGGACCAATGGGTGCAGGCTCGGGAACGGGAGAAAGTCGACGCCACTCAAAAAACAGGCTCGCTGTTAGGTCTGTTCGATCCCGCCTTCCGGCGAAACACGATTGTCGCTGTTTCCCTGGCAACGATCGGACTGACTACATTTTGGGGCTGTCATATTTACGGAAAGGATACTCTCAAGCGTCGGGCTGAACAGGCGGTGCTGCAGAACGCCGGATTGGCGGACGTCGACTGGCCAACTGCAACGGACGCTCAGACGAAACAGCGTGGTGCAGTCTTAAAGGCAGAAAAAGATACGATCAAACGGGCAGAAATGACGGGCATGTTTCTGACGATGGTTCTGGGGGGCGGTCTGGGGCTGGTGATGTTTGGTTCAATTTCCAATATTCTGGGGCGTAGAGGCGCGTTTGTGTTTTATCACCTTGGCGGATTCATATCGGCGATCCTGCTCTTCTATGTCTTAGGGCCGGGAGACTATTCCCAGGCGACGTTATGTGTGTTTCTACCTGTTTTTGGGTTTCTGACGCTGGGAATGCACGCTGGCTATGCAGTGTACTTTCCCGAATTATTTCCCACTCGGCTACGAGGAACAGGCACAGGTTTTTGTTTCAATGCCGGTCGAGTCGGCTCTGCGGCTGCGATCCTGATTTCCGGGATACTGAAGTGGACGCCGAATCAGTCGTCGACTTACATGATTCCGTTGTTCGCGGTCGGAATCGTCGTAACGCTGATGGCGAAGGAGACTCGTGGTGAGGATCTGCCGGAATAGCAGTGTGGAACTGTGTGACCAGGAATCGAACAACCCTGGTCTGAACACGAGAGCAGGGCTTCAGGGCGAATTTTTGGAAAGCCGTTACAGGTCCGTTGAATGCAGGCAGTGCAATGTCGGCTGATGACGAATTCAACCCCTACAGCCGCCCGTTGAATTCGGAAGGTTCCGAGTTCGTTGCCGGCACACGAACTCCCGGTCCGTT
>JBDONA010000296.1:0-8167 GCA_039831575.1 Fuerstiella sp.
CCCATCGCTCATGACCGCAATCATTGCGGCGGAATCCGCTCGGATAAGAAAAACACAGACTCCCACGCCTGGGCGTTTGCAGGCTCAATCGGAAAATGCTCCCTCCATTGGAACCTCCGTCAAAAAAATGCAGCGTCCTTTTAATATTGCCGATCGACTGCGGACTTCTGCTGAACTTGTGCCACACCAGCGAGCGGTCGTTTTTCCGGAGGGGCGCGATCAGGAGGGGCGAGTTGCTTACACGCAGTTGACGTTCGCCCAACTGGACCGAGAAGCCGATTGCGTGGCTCGTGGCCTGATCAGTATGGGCGTGCAGCCCGGCGACCGATTGGCCATGTTTGTGCCGCCCTCGCTGGAATCGATCTGCTTGACATTCGGCATGTTTCGTTCCGGAGCTGTCTGTACGATGATCGACCCGGGCATGGGGAAAGCCAACGTGTTTCGCTGTCTTGATCAGTGTGAACCGAGTGGCTTTATCGCGATTCCCATCGTTCAGTTTGCCCGGCGGCTGAAGTTTCGACGTTATGGCAAGGCGCGTTTCAATGTTGTCATAGGGCCAAAGAAGCGGCGGTTCGGCTGTCCTTCGTATGCCGACCTGTTGCGAGCGGGCGCCGACACCTCGATAGATTTGCCACAGACTCGGTCGACAGATCAGGCGGCCATTATTTTCACCAGCGGCAGCACCGGACCGCCGAAGGGCGTGTCCTACGAACACGGGATGTTTGATGGTCAGGTTGATCTGATTAGAGACCGATTCAATATCCAGCCTGGTGAAATCGATCTGCCCGGATTTCCTCTGTTCGCGCTGTTCAACATCGCGATGCAGGTGACGACGGTCATCCCTGATATGGATCCGACACGACCTGCCCATGTGGATCCGATTAAGATTCTGGAAGCCATCAACAACAACGGTGTCACGCAGGCCTTTGGCTCGCCTGCCCTGTGGAACACCGTCGGTCGCTATTGCCAGGAACACAGCATTCAACTGCCGACTTTGAAACGAATTCTGTCGGCCGGTGCTCCCGTACCCGATCATGTCCTGCGACGTATGACGACGGCGCTGCCCGCTGACGCCGACATCTACACGCCGTACGGAGCCACCGAATGCCTGCCCGTCGCGGCGATCGGCGGTCGCCAGGTTCTGTCGGAAACAGCAGAACAAACCGCCCTCGGAGCAGGGACATGTGTCGGCACGGTCTTCGATCAGATGCAGGTTCGCATTATCGCAGTTACGTTCGACCCGATTGCCGATATCGCCGACACCAGGGAATGTCGATCTGGTGAAATTGGCGAAATCGTCGTCAAGGGGCCGGTCGCGACCCGCGAGTACTTTCGTCGTCCCGACGCCACAGCGCTGGCGAAAATCAACGACGGCGACGGGTTCTGGCATCGCATGGGCGACACCGGCTATCTGGACGAACACAGCCGACTTTGGTTCTGCGGTCGCAAGTCACACATCGTCTTCACACCCGACGGCACGCTGTACTCAGTTCGCTGCGAAGCCATCTTCAACCAGCATCCTCAGATTTATCGCAGCGCACTTGTTGGGATTGGCGAGCATGGCAATCAGACGCCCGCCATCGTCGCAGAACCGGAACCGGGACAGTTTCCGGAATCAGAAACCGATGTGGCCCGGCTTCGTGATGAATTGCTGGCTCTGGCAGCCGCCAATGACCTGACGAAGAGTATCGACCGAGTTCTGTTTCACCGATCGCTGCCCGTCGATACTCGGCACAATGTCAAAATCGATCGGGAAGCACTTGCCGCCTGGGCCCGTCATCGATAACACGATCACGGCAGCATTTGTTGAACTCGTTCAAGCACATCCGGCATCGTCTGCGACCAGCCGGACATGTCGGTATTGATGATGGCCGTCCAGTTGTCTGATTGGCGCTGGTAGACTGCCGCTGCTTCAGAAATGTCTTCCTGGTCAATCGCGATGATCAGGAAGCCAAGATCAATCGGAGTGATCGACGCTTCCTCCGGCGTCACATGAGACAGTTCTTCCAGCACCCAGCGTGACGTGCGGTTTCTACCTTGCCGGAACAGTTCAGCCGAGTGTTCCAGCAGCATCGGTATGGCCGAGGCATCCGTGGCAACGGCGTCATGCAGAGATTCCGTGGCTGCCTGGAAATCGTGCAGGTCCAGACTCCGAATTGTTGCAGCAACCATGCCTCGCGCGTCGACGGGAGTAATTTCGTCCAGCAAGCGCTGTCGTTGGGCCCAGCCTTCCAGCCAGCCGATCCGTCGTCGGCCGTTGGAAAAGTAGATTGGTCCAAGCGACTCCATGTGATCCCGATACAGGCGTCTGAGTTGTTCCACTGGCACTTCCGAAGTGGCAACGATGCCGGCCTGTTGTAGTGCCAGTGCGATTGCCTGAGCCGTTCTTTGATGACCGCCGATCGTCGGATGGACGTGGTCGACGAACGCATCAAATCCAGGGATTTGCTGAGGGCTGCGGTCAGCGATCGACGAATTCGCGTCAATGAGGGGTACCTGTGTTTCCCTTGCGATGGCAATCAGCTTCTCACTTAAATTGCCTGGCATACGCAACGGGCAGATGTCCTGATCTCTGGCCATCAGGTAACTCCGGCGGGCATCGCCAAACAGCCCCAGACGGTCCTGGCAGCGTGCCATGCGAAAGTTCAGCAGTGGGAACTGATCGTCAATCTCTGCAGCTTGCTGATACAGCAACAACGCGGCTGCTGGATCAGACAGGGCATTGGCTGCCGCATTATCGAACAGCGTCTGCCACTGTTGTTCATCTGCAACATCGATGCCCGTGCGATGTTCCGACTTAAATGGCGGGCAGTCGCGCAGGTTTGCTCCCAGTTGAACCAGGATCACCGGTACTCCCGATGCCTGACACATTCGCATCATTTCTCGTACCGAATCGTCAAAGCTGTCGGACACGCGGTGCCGCCATTCTTCATCGCGGTGATAAGACGCATAGCCGGCATCGTCATCAAGCCGCGCCTCCACCCCTTCGGACGAAGCGTCTGAAGGGCCGCTGGAATCTTCGGTGGGTTCCTGTCGAGCTTCACGACCAGCCAGTTTTCGGAGCAGCATCACGGTGCGGAGTGACTGTGCGTATTTTTCAAGCCGGATTCGAAGGCCGGACCGTGCCTTGACGTCCGCATATGTCTGATCCTCCAGGAATTCGTTGTGCCCGGTCGCCAGAATGATCAGATCCGGTTCATAGGTCAGCACTTCGTGAAGCACAGGACGCAGGCGATAGCTGGCGTACGAGAGTCCGCCACAGTTGATGGTCTGGTAGCTGCGAGAAGGGTCGGCGGCATTCAATTGCAACTCCAGCCATTGACCGAAGGCCGATTCCGGGCGATATGGCCGACCCTGCACAGTGGACCCACCCAGGCAAAAGATGCGAAAGTCACTCTTTGATTTTACAGCGGGGAATTCCTGGTGCACGAAGAACCGTTGTCTTGCCAGACGGGTTCGATACAGCTGCTGGCCTTCGTCAAGTTCGAACAGCCGGGCGGAATCGCCAAATCCGGCATGCAGATCCGTAGCGGCAGCGTCCCCGATGCCCAGCACACGTAATCCCAGTTCCAGCATCGCCACAGGAACGATGCTTAGGACCACGGCAAGGACAACGAACATGCGACGTCGGCCTGGCCTGGCCGGCTTGTTTTTATCTTCTGCCAACACGGGATTCCGGAATCAGGCCTGGCTCACAGATCAGCACCGGAACGCAGCATGCTGGTACGGACTTCGCGCTGGCCGATATGAGGCTTCAAGACGTTTGAATGAGTGTCAAAGCGAGCGTCCTTTGGAACGGCCACAATGCCGTTTTCGGAGACAGTCAGACCGTGTTGACGGTCTTCATCTGCATCGTAGCCAATCCGCATGCCTTCGGGAATCTGCACATTTTTATCGATGATCGCCCGCCGAATGCGTGCGGACCTGCCCACCAGCACGCCTTCGTACAGGATCGAGTCGCGAACTTCGGCATAGCTGTTGATCCGCACGGATGGTCCCAGGATCGACCTTTCCACGGTTCCCCCGGAAACGATGGAACCGGGGCAGACCATGCTGTCCACCGCATATCCCACTCGTTTGCTGCCGGGAGACGGATCATTGAAGACGAATTTCGGGGGTGGCAGCGGTTTTTGATAAGAACGAATTGGCCAGGCGGGATCATACAAATTGAATTTCGGATCGACTGCAATCAGATCCATATTCGCTTCGTAGTATGAATCCAGTGTTCCGACATCCTTCCAATAACCCGGGTTCCCGGTTGCCTGGTCGGAAAAGCACCACGCCCGTACGAGGTGTTCGTTGATGATGGATGGGATGATGTCTTTGCCGAAGTCACGATTACTATTCGGCGTGTTCGCATCACGGCACAAATGCTCGAACAGAAACTCGGTGCGAAACACATAAATGCCCATCGAAGCCAGACATTGCGAAGGCTCGCCAGGAATCGGTTCGGGATAATCAGGTTTCTCACTGAAGTTAACGATGCGGTTGTCGCGATCGACCTGCATCACGCCAAAGCGTCGCCCTTCTTCCATCGGAACCGGCACGCAGGCGATGCTGCAGTCCGCTTCGGATTGAATATGATCGGACACGAATCGGCGGTAGTTCATCTGATAGATGTGATCACCGCTCAGGATCAGCACATGCTTCGGTGCCAGTCGTTCGATGGTGTAAATGTTCTGGTACAGAGCATCTGCAGTTCCCAGGTACCAGTTCTCGCCGACGCGCTGTTCCGGCGGACGTACGCGCACGAAATCACCGAGTTCATTGCACAGAAAATGCCAACCACGTTCGATATGCCGTTCAAGGCTGGCAGCTTTGTACTGCGTCACGACAAGGATCTTGCGGAGACCACTGTTGATGCAATTAGAAAGCGAAAAATCGATGATCCGAAAGCCACCGCCAAATGGTACGGCCGGCTTGCTGCGGTCCGTGGTCAGTGGTTCCAGGCGGGAACCCTTTCCTCCCGCCAGTACCACCGAAAGAACATTGTTCATTGCTTTCTCCATACCAGCAGAACATGTGTTCACGTCAGCGTCGTCACGTGACTCCGAGTCACAACAGCCATAATTGGACTGCCGTGCGAAATCGATCACGACACTTTCTTGAGTTCTATGCGAAACACCATCAATGGGTTCGCGTCCGTTTCGGACTCTCCGTAGGGAGTACGTTAGTTTGCAGCACTCGACTCGTCGACGGTGTTTACTCAGTAATTTTTCTGTTTTTTATTCTTCTGGCGACGACCACGGTGGCCTTGCCGGCTCTGCGAACAAAGAACAATACCTTGATGGGACCGTCTCCGCAGGGAAGTTGTTTTCGTAACGTGTTCGCATTAACACTCAGATGACGACACTTGATTTCATAGTCGCGACCTGGGTTCGCTCGAAGATATCGCTTTAATTCCCTTGGATTGTTGCCGAGTACTGCCTCAATGGCGAAGCTCCGTACGAACTCCGTCTCCGGAATCGTGGCTCCAGTGAGATACTCATCTTCTTTGTCCAGTCTTTGCATGCTGTGCATTTCCCCAACGATGTCCAGCAGGCCGGATCGCACGACGGCCGGATCAGGATCAAAGATATAGTCAGAGAAGGAGTCCGCAATCGGACACCATGCGTCCAGCGGGTCGGCGGCAAGTGATTCGCCGGAGGGCAAAACGGTGGCCCGAAATGATTTTTCGCTCGCCAGGCTGCCAAACCAGACCGTCGCTTCACGACATTCACCATGCTGGCTAACGAGTTCAATCTCACTGTGTGGGAACTTTTGCATGAAGTTGCTGGCTGGGCCAAGCTTCAAGGCTCCACCGTCGGCGGTCTGTACCAGCTGCTGCATCCACTCCAGATCGGGATGGTAGTGCTCCAGGCGTTTGGCAGGACGGTCACGACCCTGGCGGCGATCAGGGTCCAGATGAACCAGCTTTCCGGCAAGATCAAGGCTCAGGACATCCGTCGCGTTCTGGTGCCATGCGCCGCCTGCATTGACAGCGTCGTTTTCCATCCAGGTTTCGATGTTCCACAGACAACGCAACAGCATCGCGGGATCGACATCGACCGATGTCACGCTTCCACGTGACAGTAACGCAGCGGTGTCCACACCGATTCCGGAACAAAGATCGAAAACGTGTTCGCCGCCAGGAAATCGACTGGCCTTGTGTTGAGCGACTTCCCAGGCGGTCGATTGTTCCAGCCCCACCCGCGTCAGCCATAGTTTGTCGGCTTCCGGCAGTTTGCCCTCGGCTTTCGCTCGCGCTTCCTGAACAACGATCGCTGCGCGCACCAGAGCGGCATCGTACTTTGTCCGCAGTTTCAGCTGAACAGCCAGCTCGCTGCCAGGTAATTCCCGCAACTCGTCAAACAACGCGGGAAGGGACCGCATGCCGTTCAGTAGTTCAACTTCATCCGTCACCAGTAATATTCCGTTTGACAGCGACTGTCGAAAGCGGGCGAATTATCGACCGTGAACCACCAGCTCTGCTGGTGAGCACGCGTGAGGCATTGTTGTTTTTGATACAGGCACGCAGCTTAAGAAAGTTTATTTCACAAGCGCACGAGACTCATTCGCTGGCGTTTCGAGCTTGTTTTGCGGGCCCGATCAGGATCACAACAGACCGCCGAAGGCGGCCGCGTTACTTAAAGCTGAACACGTCGGCCTGTGGCAGGTCTGTCAGATCGTTGAGGCCGAAAAGGTCAAGGAACCGCTGGCCCGTGCGGTAAGTCACATCAGACCGACGACTGCCCGTGCGTTCCAGTTCCACAAGTCTCAGACGCAGCAGCTGCCGTAGTACGACCAGAGCATTCCGCTGACTGAGTTCCCCCACTTCTTTCTTGTCCACGGGTTGGTTGTAAGCGATGAACGCCAGCACCTCAAGGGTCTCAGGTGACAACCGGACTTCCCTGGGGCCCAGGCCAAATACTTTCAGCTGCACATTGGCATACTGCTCTTTCAGCTGCAGTCGAAAGCCGCCTTCATGCAGGCGAATTTCGTACGGCCGGTTCTCAGTCGCATACGATTCATTTAATTGATCGATCATGCGGACGGACAATCTGGCGTCAGTGTCATTGCCAATCAGTGATGCCAGTCGCCGCGCCGTCAATGAGACGTTGCCACCGACAAATAGAGCGGCTTCAATGACCGCGCGTGGTGACACCGGTAAGGATTCAGGATCGTTCAACGGGACGGCGGCCAGGGCGGACTCTTCTTCCGTCAGATCATCTGCCAGTTGTCGCCCGATGGACGTGAAGGCGGCTTCCTCGTCCTCGTCGGATTCCTCGTCGGTATCATCTGAAAGTTCGCGGAGAGCGGACCCTACCTGATACTCGGCCTCATCGATCGACTTCAGAGCTTCCCGGTACGCAAGTTCGATGTCGTCGACGGGTGGATCGTCATTGTCGATAGTCGGCTCGTGGGTTTCTTCAGCCATTGGTGCGTCCCTGCACGCGGAGTACAGGCTGGGCTTCGTTTCGCGTCATGCGTTCCAGTTGCTATTCGAAGTTTTCTTTTGAGAACGCGGAAAGCTGCTTGCCAACGAATCGCAGCAGGCCGGTGTTCACAAGAATTTCGCCTGAGACCGTGCCGTCATCAACAGTCACGTCGAATTTTATATCGTCCTGGTCACCAGTGCCGAGCGCCTGCACAGCCCGAGCCAGATCACGCCGTTGATCGCGTCGAATCCGCTTATCGTCGACAGATGTAGGTTCTGGTGCCGCATCCACAACTTTTTGAGCATGTTTTATCCACGGCAGAAGCCTGGCTTCCACTCTGAGAATCACATCAGAATCAGCCGGTTTCTGCAGATCGCCGATCGTTTTCTTCAGCACTTCCAGAGAATCCGGTCCCGTGGCAAACCAGACTGTGTCTTCGGAAGTCGCAATCAACACGGCCGTTTCTTCACCGAAAACCCGGTCCAGGAACTTGAGGAAACCTTTACCCAGCTGGATGCGATGTATGGTGACGTCCCCCACTTTTTCGATGGCGGATTCCACTTTGTTGCCCTTGCCCGTCCTGGCGATCAGGGCCAGCGTTTCATCAAGTCGAGTGGCATCGGTGGCAGCAACTGCCCCCACAGCGACGAACTCGTCTTTGGCATTCAGCCAGGATTCGACAAACGCATTGACATTGCCTGATTCAATACTGTCTTTCAATACCGTCATGACACCATGGTGCAGCTCGC
>JBDONA010000223.1:0-33236 GCA_039831575.1 Fuerstiella sp.
TTGGCCACAACGAAGGGCTTTGTGTCAGCACTCCTGATGGTTTCGAACGGGCTGTGTCCTTTGCCAATCCACGCCGCTCGACCGTAGCGCATGCTGCGTGGGATAGAGACGAAGGGCGGCAGACCTGGTTGATTGGCTCCGCAAACCCTCGCCGCAATCGAGCCGATGCACGGCATGTCGTTTTCGCGACTCTGCCGGTCCCGTAGATAGTACCCGGTCTGAGTCAAATGCGCGCTGGTTTGGTGGCTGCCGGAATCATGATGGACGGCTCGCAGAATGACGAGCTTATCCATGATTTTCGCCTGTTCCGTCATCAGTTCTGAAAACTGCACTCCCGGAACATTGGTCTCAACCGTGCCCAACGGGCCGCCATACTCGGCCGGCGCATCCGGCTTCGGATCGTAGGTTTCGTGCTGAGTTGGACCGCCGGCCAATTCCAGAAAGATGACCGCCGTATCGCTTCTGATACCGCCCGCCGCAGCTTCCGCTCGCAGTCGCAGCAATTCGGGCAACGAAAGTCCCGCCAGCCCGGTGAGACCAGCCTTCACGAAACCTCGTCGGTTGAGTCCATCGCAGAATTCAGCATTCATGAACGGCTTCCTGTTCTGTGAAAACGCCAAGAAAGGGGTCAGGCATCAAGGCCTGACAAACCACTACGCAAGCAACTCATCAATCACACCCGTTGAGTCCTGAAACTCCGAATCAACATTTATCCCCGACCGATCCAGCATCGTGTGCCAGACACGCGACAACGGCGTCTTTTCGGGCAGACGCAGATGTCCCTGATGAGCCACACCGGCAGCTTTGCCGCCGAAAAGGCAGGTTGGCAGACGATCCTTGGAATGGCCAATCCCCATGCCGCTGGAAAAGCCCAGCAGTGTGTGGTCCAGCAGGTTCGATCCATCCGGCTGCCGGAACGACTTCAGACGATCGATAAAATAATTCCAGTGAGACAAATAGATGCGGTCGACCTTCGCCAATTCCGCGAGATTCTTAGAGTCGTTTCCATGGTGAGTGAGTTCGTGGAAACCCTTCGAAACTCCGAATTCAGAAAACGTGCCGCCGGAACTCTCCTGGCGAACAACATAGCTGACAACTCGAGTGGAATCCGTCTCATAGGCCAGCGCGATCAGGTCGTACATCATTTTCGCGTACTTGTCGTACACAAACTGCCCGGAAGGCATGCGGATCTGATAGCTCTCCGAAAAGTCACTCATACCGTTTGTGTCGACGGACGGTTTCGGTTTGACGTTCCACTCAAGGTCACGTTCCAGCTGCTTTTCCACTTCACGAACGCTCGTGAAATACTCGTCCAGCTTGACGCCGTCCTGTTTGCTGACCCGCCGTTCCAGACGCTTCGCGTCTTCCATGACCACATCCAGAATGCTGCGGCGCTGACGGAACCCCTTTTTCCGCAGTTCCCGTTCTTCCGGGCCATCCACCTTAAACAGTCTGTTAAACATCACGTGTGGATCGTTTTCGGACGCCAGCGGAACACCGTTGCGATTCCACGAAAGTGTTCTCAGGTTTCCGCCAAAGCCCGTCCCACGCTGGACGCACATCTGTAGTGAAGGGAATCTTGTTTCACGGCCAAGCTGTTCCGCGGCGATCTGGTCCATCGATACGGAATTGTTGATCGAGCCGCCGTCTTTGGCTTTGACTCCCGTCGAAAACGTGTAGTCACCGGCGTGGCCGCCGCCATGTTCAAGATAAGTTCCGGAAAACACCGTGAAATCGTCTCTATGGTTTTCCACGACCTTCAACGTTGGCGAAAGAGTGTAATCTTTCCCTTCGTCCCGCGGTTCGAATTCCCGCATGTTCATGCCGGTGCCGAAATAGAAGATGCCCAGCCGTTTCGGCATCGCAGCGACCGTGCCGCCGAAAGCCGTCTGTGGCAACATGGCTTCCAGCAACGGCAGAGCCATCGTCGCTCCGGTACCGCAGAGGACGGTACGGCGGTCGACTGTGATTGCGTGAGTGTTTCGCATGGTGGTTTCCGATCAACTGATGACCGCAGTTGCAGACTGAAACCTGCAACTACGCCTGTATAGATTCTACTTCGTCAGAAACTCATCCGAAAGAACAATTGCTTCGATCAGACTTTGGAGAGTATTTCCATTGGCCTTCATCTGACGCACAAGACCGTCAATCGTGGTACGGTCGGCCGGTTCGACAATTCGCCCCAGTGCATACGTGAACATCTTCTCGCTGAGACCTCGAAGAAATCGGTCGCTCTGAGAACTCAGAGCTGCCCGAAATTCTTCGATGGTTTCAAAACGCGTCCCGTTCGGCAATGTACCAGTGGCGTCAATGGCGGCGTCATTTGGCCACCAGCCTCGCTCCCCATCCTGCTTCGTTCGCCACTGCCCTGCAACATTAAAGTTTTCCAGCGCAAGACCGTAGGGATCAATGGTTCGGTGACAACTTGCACATGCGGGAATGGTGCGATGAAGATCCAGTCGCTGCCGCACCGTGAGGTTTTCTCCCTGCACATTGGGTTCGACTTCACCAACGTTCGGAGGCGGTGGTTTGGGGGGATCGTTGAACAGGACCTCCAGAATGTACTTGCCGCGTTCCACCGGCTTGGTTCGATTGCCGTCGCTGCCCCACTTATGAACGGCCGCCATCGTCACAAGTCCTCCGCGATGTGACTGCCTGGGCGTGTTGACTTTCACGAACGCACTGCCAGTCACGTCAGGTATGCCGTAATACCGGGCCAACGGCTCATTGACCATGGTCCAGTCGCAATCGAGAAAGTCGACAACGTTGCCGCCATCTGAAAGCAGCCGTCGGAAAAACTCGACCGGTTCAGCATTGATTGCGTCGTTGAGGCCGACATTCTGAGTGCTGTAAAAGTCGCGATACAGATTACGATCAACAGCGAAGCGATCAAATTCATCGACCTTCAGCCATTGCCGCGCAAAACCATCGACCAGCGCCTCTGCTCTTGCGTCCTGCAACATTCTACGAACATGCCGTAGCAGTGCGTCGTGAGATCGCAGGCTCCCGGAATCCGCTGCAACCCGAAGATCTACATCAGGAATAGAACTCCACAGGAAAAGACCAAGACGCAAAGCGACTTCGTGACTGTTCAGCCGACGTGGCTGCGAAGCATAGACAGAAAACTGTGTGTCTGAGAGCGGCTCATTCACCAACAAAAATCCCGGACTGCACAGCATGGCAACGATGCCGGATTTCACAGCATCCGAAAACGTTTCGTCATGCTGTAATTCACTGGTGACGACTCCGACGATCCGATCGACTTCCGTTGCCGTCACAGGTCGCCGAAATGCGCGCGGCAACAATCGAGCAAATATTTCACGGACGTAGTCTTCGCCATATTCGGATTCACTCAGGCCCTTGTGAAAGATCACTTGTGTACTTTGCGGTGGCCACTGTTCGTAAAGCGGTCCTTCCAGTTCAATCCAATCGAAAAGGATTCGGGGCAAATGGTCGGTGGTACGAGTCTCGGGAGTCTCACGCCCCTGATTGGGAAATCCCTGAGCTCCCGTTTGAGCACGCAGGCGTCCCGCCAGTCCTGCATTTCCGCCTTTGATGGCATCGTCGGCGGCCCTGCGCAGGTCGCTGAAGTGGTAGTTAACCCTGCTGAAATCAGTAGCGTCCTCAAAGCGAATGCCAATTTCCTGGCTACCGGGAACATCAAACGGCCGTTCAATTTCGATGATCGCGGGTTCGTCCAGCGTGCCGGGCACCTTGCCGAAGTAGATGTCTCCATCCCCACCACGTGTGACGCGGATGTAGAGAGCATCGCGATTTTTCGCATCCGCACCGAGTCGCAATCGCAGCCTGTAACGACCGCGGACCGGAATCAGCGAATCGTTCCACGGATGGCGCAGATATTCGTCTGTCCGCATGCCCTGTGACATCGTGATGATGCCGTTGTCGGTGACGATTGTCGTTCGCGAATGTTTGATGTACTCGATGCCGCCCGTGATTTCTTCAAACTCCATGCGGTTACGCCGCGTCGGAACCGGGGGCGATCCGGTCACAACGGCTTTGTTGGCGACGACTGACGCGACCTCAAAGTACTTCTGCATCAACGACGGGTCCAGCAACAGCGCCTTGCTGACCTTGTCAAAACCGCCGAGCGTTCCATCCGGTGGCAACAGGTCACGTGGGCCTTCGCCCGGCAGGAAGTCGATAGATAGAAGATCTCGCACGATATTGGCATATTCCGTACGACTAAGTCTCCGCATCAGCACGCGTCCGCCCGTTCCTTTTGACAACGTCGCCGCGTGTCGAAGTTCACCAGCGATCCAGTCTGTCACCTGGACGGACAATTCCGGTGCCGGCTGTTCCTCACCTTCCGGCGGCATTTCGCCCAGGTTCAGGTTGTCCATGACTTCAATCCACTTCGCGACCGTTTGCGAATCGGTGAAGTCCGGTCGCAGCGTGTCAAGACGAAGGTCTGCCTCCTGAGTGTCCGGACCATGACAACTGATGCAGTGAACTTTGACCAAAGTAGTAACGGCGGACTTGAAGGTGGCAACATCAAGCGGTTCTGCGGCGCGTGCATTCGTGTCGACGACGGCGCCTGCGAGAACGATCATGAATACAGCACACTTCATCGAATCATCTACTTCCAGTTGACGGTATATGGAATGACTCCGGTCTTCGGCATCAAGGCCTGTAACTCGTCGATTTTTTCTTCCGTGATTCCTGTATCGTTGCGCGGCAGCCATAGCTCCTTCAGCCACGTCGCCTGCGACATTTTCATCAGCCCTTCATTGGTCAGCGCGGCCGGAGGCTTGTGACCTCGATGTGCGAGCCGCAGCTTCTGAACTGTTCTGGCCTGCGACAGATAATCAAAAGCGACGTCGGTAAGCCCGGAGGTCACCAGTGAAAGATCGCGGAGTTGGGGAAGCCTGGTCAGCGGTCCAAGCCCGGAACCGGTCACCTGATGTGACAGAACGGTCAGCTTTTCCAGTCGGTTCACGTTGCCCAATGCCCGCAGGCCTCGATCCGTGATCGAATTGGATTGCAGTTGCAGCTCAGTGATGGAGAAGGCTCTGGAAAGTTCGGCAACGCCGCGATCCGTCAGGTAGTCGCTTCCTATGCGGACAGACCGAATGCGAGGAATTCCAGCGATCGCTGCAGCGGCTTTGTCGCCGGCGTTCGTGTCGGACAGATTCAATTCCCGTAGCCGCTGCAGGTCCGCCAGCGGATCGAAGTCTTCGTCCGCAAACCCGTCACAGCGATCAAGACCAAGGCGACGAAGCTGTGACAGCTGACCGATGACTTTCACTGTATCAGCCGTCAATAGATTCTGTCCGTCCAGCGTCAACGACGTCAGCTTCGGAAATGCCGACAGAACTGCGGCGTGTTTATCAGTCAGCGTGGCAATGCCGTTGTACATCCTTGTGCTGGCAAACGACTGCATCGGACACTCGACGAAGTCGCTAAGGAAGGCACCGGTGGCCTGATTCTCCCACACCAACAACGTTTCAAGTTGCCGGTTGTTTTTCAACTGGGAAATGCCGACGTCCGTGAGACCTCCATTCGTCCCGAAGCATTCAAACTCAACCAATGAATCAAAATCCGCGAGGGACGCAAGATGCGTGTCGTTCAATGGTGCGACTCGAGGAAACTTCAGCACCTGCAGCGACGGCAGGCGAGCCAAAACGGAAAGATCGACCACGTCCGGGTCGATCGCACCGGAGAAATCGAGCAATCGCAGTTCGGACAGACCCGCGATCGCATCAAGTCCGGCCTGTGAAAGGACGACGTCTCGCTTTCGCCAGGAAATCTGCAGTCGCTGCAAATTGCGAAGACGATCAAGATGGCTCAGTGCAGACTCGTCAAACGCCTCCCCGGCAAAACGGACTTCGAGATCAAGACCACGCGACGAATAGAGCTTTCCGCCGGCAGCTTCGATATGTCTGATGGCCGCCAGTTCTGCCTCAAATGCTCTTCGAGCGGCCGTGGAAGCATTGGGGCCGACGTCGCGTGCCAGTCGAAAACCCACGTAGCAAGCCGCATCCTGACGATCCCAGTATGTACGATTCGCGGAGCGGGCAATCAAATCGCCGTTGAACCAGCTGCCGCCACGAATGGTGTGAAAATCGTTGGCTGGTGTTTGCGGACGGTCCGAATTGACAGGATCAACGGCCACCTTGTCCGGCTGGTCGTATCGCGGACGCCGGTAATCTTTGTAGATGGTGTCCAACCAAAGATCTTCGCACCATTCCCAGACGTTGCCATGCATGTCCCTGAGGCCCCATGCATTCGCTTCATAACTGCCCACCGGAGCCGTAAAGACATGTCCGTCTTCCGGATCGCTGTCCCAGTCAAGCAGCCATTGTCGTTCCGCAGCATGTTTGCGATGGCGTTCCAGTTCCACATTGCCAAGATTTCCAAATCGGTGCACGACCCCCCTGGCTTTGTCACCAAACGAAAACCATGTCGCCGTTCCTGCTCGACACGCGAACTCCCATTCCGCCTCAGTTGGCAGCCGATACTGGACATCGTCTTTTTTGCTTAGCCATTTGCAGAAGGCTTTGGCGTCGGCCCAGCTGATGCCGACCGCCGGATGACTGTCATCCTGCGTGAACCCTGGATTCTTCCAGCTGAATTTTGCGTTTCGAAGAAAATCATGCGACTGATAGAGTGGTTTGTCTTCCGGTGTGGGCTCCCAACCCACCATCTGCGTATCGCCTCGTTCCGCCGACGTTTCATAACCGGTGTCTTCCACGAAGCTTCGA
Organism: Fuerstiella sp.; assembly: GCA_039831575.1. Lineage (GTDB taxonomy): Bacteria > Planctomycetota > Planctomycetia > Planctomycetales > Planctomycetaceae > Fuerstiella. The sequence continues at coordinate 6,723 of JBDONA010000223.1, forward strand.
AACTGTCCGACAGTCACTTCGGTTTCCGCCAGGTAGAACGGCCTTGTAATCCAGGTCACATGAGCCGGGTCTTCGGCGTTGCCAAAGAACTGTCCCGCTGTGGACAATGGAAAGCCCCGTTTGAGAGCGCTTTCACCGCCAGACGTTCCCTGAATGAACCAGCCACCTTCAAGCAATCGAAACTTAGTCCCAACGGAGTCCGTTGCCTGCTCCTGAGCCACAGCAGAAGAAGCGACCACGACGAATACAGATGCCATCCAGACGGAACAGATCAGTCGTGTCATGTGAATTGCATTCGTGCCCACGGCGGAGTGTGTTAACAACGGTTAGTTTTCGCCCAAAGAATAGTTATCTGTTTGCCGCATATCACCGAAACGACCAACGGACGTCTGCCTGCACCTTCCGAGCGTCAGCTCGGACAGACCGTCGCAAACGGATCGAACAAACCTTCGCCGACGGATCATGCAATGATGTCATGCACCACCCGTGTTTCAAACTGGTGAGTCAATCGTTCGCCCAAACCGTTGCGGTTGAAGACGAGTTCTTCGTGATGCAGACCGAGCAAATGCAGAATCGTGGCGTGCCAGTTCTGTATGCTCACTCGGTTTTCCACAGACGCATAACCCACCTCGTCCGTGTTTCCGTAGACCGTTCCCGCCTTCGCACCACCACCAGCCATCCAGGAGGTAAAACCGTACGGCCCATGATCACGCCCCGCCTTCTTTTGATCGCCCTGAGACATCGGCAAGCGTCCAAACTCACCACCCCAGACGACCAGTGTGGAATCCAGCAGGCCTCGATCCCGCAGATCTTTAATAAGGGCCGCAACGGGCTGGTCGGTGATGTCGCAGATGCTTTTTAGTGATGAGCGTATATTGCTGTGATTGTCCCACGCCTGACCTCGCGGGAACAACTGCACAAAGCGCACACCGCGTTCAATCAGACGACGGGCCAGCAGACAACGCTGCCCGAATTCGTCCGTCGTCTTATTGCCGATTCCATACATTTTCTGAGTCGCTTCTGTCTCGTCCGCGGTTGACAGCGCCTGAGTGGCTTCCAGCTGCATCCGCGCGGCCATCTCGTAATTGCTGAGTCGTGCGTCGAGAACCTGTTGGCCTGGTCGGGACTTCTTATGAATACGATCCAGTCGGCTGACCAGGTCTCGTTTTGCCGCCGTGACCGCGGGCAGTTCGTCATAATCGGGTTTCAGATTCAGCACCGGCGAATCACCAGCGCGCATGCGTGTCCCCTGATGGACGGGCGGCAGGTAGCCGGACATCCAGTTGCTGACCCCGTTTGTGGGCAGTCGTCCGGCAGGATCCGCAAGAACAACGTAAGCTGGCAGGTTTTGATTTTCGGAACCGAGTCCGTACGAAATCCACGACCCAAACGTGGGATGTCCCGGAAACGTCTGCCCCGAGACCAGCTTAAAAATGGCCGGTTCGTGGTTGGAATGCACATTGTACATCGACCGGACGATGCAGAGCTCATCGACTTCGCGGGCAATGTGCGGCATTACTTCGGAAACCCACGCACCCGACGTTCCGTGCTGTCTGAACTTCCACGGACTCTGCATTAACTGACCACGACGATCATTTTCGAAAACGGCGTTTTCTGTCAGTTCACGAGGCGGCTCTTTGCCGTCATATTTCTTCAGCGCCGGCTTGGGATCGAACAGATCGACCTGTGACGGTCCTCCCTGCATGCACAGATGAATCACGGCTTTCGCTTTCGGCGCGAAATGTGTTTTCGGTGCGGCGAGACCGGATCCCAGGGACTGCCCGTAGACATCGTTGCTCAACAGCGATGCTAAGGCCGCACCGAACAGACCGTCGGTGGTATTTCGAAAGAAACTGCGACGCGTGGTGTGTTGATTAATCGACATAAAGCAAACTCGCGGAATTCAGCAGCCCATGACAAAAACCGGCAAGGGCATTAAGTCTAACATCGACGCCTGCGGAAGACTCTGATTCCGAATCTGATTCGCCAGTGGCCTCCGCAGCCAATTCCTGTTCGATACTGCGTATTGCGTAAAGTGATGCCTCTCGCTCTTCATCCGATGGCTGACGATTCAATGCAATTTCGAAGGCACGAGTCACCAGCTGAGTCTCATCATCGCCCGCTTCGCTTTGCACTCGCGTCGCAAACGCATGGGCCAGGTCAAAAACCATACGGTTATTCAACAGGTACAATGACTGAGTCACGACCGTGGACGCCGTCCGTTCAGTACAGTTCGGTGTCATCTGAGGCAGATCAAAGGCTTCGAAAACCGTCGGCATTTCCTTGCGCCGCTGACGGACATAAACACTGCGTCGCCATTTACCATCGACGGGCTTTGAAGTGACCAACCCGTCCTTGCGAACGTCGACCGCATCCGGTTTGCCGTATGGCGTTTCGTTCAAACGAGCAGCGACCAGCAACATCGTATCCCGAACTTCTTCCGCACTCAGGCGACGCATAGGCATACGCGACAGCAGTCGGTTGTCCGGATCCTGGTGCCGATGGACATCCGTCACAGTTGAACGTTGCATCCAGACAGCAGACGTCATGATTTGACGGTGCAGACGCTTGATGCTCCAGCCATGTTCGACGAAGTCCACGGCCAGCCAGTCCAGTAGTTTCGGATGAGACGGAAGTGTCCCTAATTTGCCGAAGTTGTCGCCGCTTTCGACGAGACCTCGACCAAAGTGCTGCTGCCAGATGCGATTTACGATCACTCGCGACGTCAGCGGATGATCGTCCGTGGTCAGCCAGCGAGCGAAGGCCAGGCGACGCCCGGTTTTGGGAGTGGAATGTTTCAACACGACCGGCTGAAACGGAGTACGGCCATCCGTCAGCATCGATGGCACGCCTGGTCCCACCAGTGTGCCGGGCTGAGTCTCGTCGCCGCGACGGTAAAGGAATGTCGGCGACGGTCGACCACGGTCCCAGAGTGCTCGAATCTTCGGCGACTGCCGCAGCTTCGCCGCCAACTGTGTCTGCTCAGTCTTCAGCTTCTTTTTCTCGTCGCCCGACAGCCCCTTCTGCTTCAGCTCAGCGGTAATCTCATCAAGCCGTTGCTGCGTCTGCTGTTGTTGCTCTTTAATCTCAGCGCGCTGATCCGGTCGAAATACTTCCAGTAACCGCTGCTTTGAATTCTTCCACTGGTTGTTGAACGCATGCGGCGTCAACCAGTCGTATTCGTCGTACGCCCCTTTGAACACCGCCACCATCCGATAATAATCGCGCTGGGGAATGGGGTCGTACTTATGCGTATGACATCGGGCACAATTCATCGTGAGTCCCATCACGCCGCGCGACACGACATCGATTGCGTCACTGATGACTTCCATGCGATCCGGAAACCGATTCACCGGATCGGCTGCGGTCCCGTCTGGCACCATTCTCAGAAATCCCGTCGCAGTCAGCTTGCTGATGACATCGTCGGTGACCGAGGACTCGTCGGCCCAATCGACCAGTTCGTCACCGGCAAGTTGTTCCACAAGAAAATCGCTGTACGGCTTGTCGTCGTTGAAGGCTTTGATGACCCAGTCACGGTATCTCCACGCAAATGGTCGTACGGAATCGGCACTGCGTTTGCCTTCGGAATCGGAATAGCCGGCCAGATCCAGCCAGAACCGGCCCCATTTCTCACCGTAGCGAGGCGAATCCAGCAATCGATCGAGCAAACGTGGCCAGGCCTCAGCGCTGTCATCGTCGACGAAATCGCTGCACAGTGAATCACTCGGCGGCAAACCCGTCAAAGTAAACGCAGCGCGACGCGCCAATGTCGTGCGGTCGGCTTCGGCTGAAAACGCCAGTCCGGCACCGTTCAGTTTCGCCAGGACGAAGGCGTCAATATCTGTTCTGATTAATTCCGGATTGACCGTCGGCGGCGGCGTCTTCTGCGGTGGGACAAACGACCAGAACTGTCGTTCGTCGTCGGTCACCAAAGGATCCGGTTCGGCGGTGGCGACGTCTTCCTGCATCGGATGCGCTTTCGCGCCGCCTGTGATCCATTGTTTCAGCCGTTTTAGTTCCGTCGGCGTCATCGGCTCGATGCCCGACTCGCCAATGTCTGCCTGCGGTGGACAAAGCTGTTTTACAACTCGCGTCACCATGAGACTTTCCTCCGGCTCACCGGAAACTAACACTGAGCCGTTTGCACCACCCTTCAACATCAGTGCGTGTTCGCGCAGATCAACACCGCCAAACTGATACTCCGGTCCGTGGCACATCACACACCGCCGCAGCATCAGCGGAACGATTTCGGCATAGCTGACTTCCGGCGACTGGCCGGAAGGATGCCCGATCCCGTCGGCACCGGATTCGATCCACTGCCGAATGACGTCGATCTGTTCGGCATTCAGCGACGGTTCATCTTCGGGCGGCATCGAGCCGTCAGTAATCATTTCGAAGAGTAAGCTCTCGACCGCGTCACCAGCCTCGACCAGGTCACCGGATTCGCCGCCGCGTTTGAAGGCGGCGAAATCAACCAGATTCAAATCTGCCTTTCGTGTCTTCTGCCCGTGACACTTGCCACAGCGTGCAGCGAGAATTGGCTGTACATCGCGTTCGAATGTCAGATCCGAAGCGTTAAGACTGACGCCGTCAAAGAAAAACAGGGCGACGACGCAAAAAGATCGAGTCCCCACCCGGACAGGTAGCAACGTAAGGTGAAATCGTGTTGTGAGGCTGCGGCACAACATTGGATCGAGACCTTCAGTCGGTGGGAAGGAGAGGACTGGAGTAACAGGTGGGGACGATCAGTGTACATGTTGACCATATGAAATACATGTGAATTGCGAGTTGCGACGTGCACGCGAGTGCTTCCGTTCGCGTGGGCGGGGGGTGTTGGGTGACAATTTTCCAGAGTCCATGCCGGAACAGTAGGGTGTGAGCTCGCACGCACCCGTCTCGGAGCGGCTCTGCCCCGCTGTAATCACTATTGCGCGTTTGCAGGCACCTAACCCCACAACCGCACCACGGTTTCGATCAGGAGCACGAATGGAAAACACGCCGATTAAAGCAACCTGGTGCGTGCAAGCACACACCCTACTCGGCTCGTACCTCGCTCTAACTCCGACCCACCTCTCCAACTTCGAGACCATTCATGACAGCGCCCCTTGACGCGCACGAAAAAGCCGGGCATGGTATGCACCAGACCCGGCTTGATTTAACCCCATACTGTCAGCGACTTTAGTCGTCAGACACGTAAGGCAACAGACCAATGAAGCGAGCTCGCAGGATCGCGGTCCGGACGGCTCGTTGATACAGAGCCGACGTGCCGGTGCGGCGGCGTGGCAAGATGCGACCTTCACGGTCGATGAGAGTCTTCAGCGTTCTCAGGTCTTTGTAGTCAACATAAACCGGTCGAGGCACGACGCCTCCCGCGGTAAATGGGCAGGTCATCGTCTTCTTTTTGAGACGTGCGCGGCGTTTTCTGAGCTTCTTGAGATCTGATTTCGAGATTGTGGCCATAAAACCGAGTTCGCCTTTTCTAATTCAAGCGAATGTGTGGAACGGGCTAAGTCCCCGTAAAGCCTGCCATGTCAAGTAGTTAGGCAAACCGCCCGATCGGACCAGTCGTGAAACAGCGACTGGCGGGGAATACGGAAGTCCGGCATTGTAATCGGACGAATCGGTTGAGCAACACAAACCTCAGTCACAGTTTTATACCATGCCAAATTCTTCGGACGTCGGCCCTCATCATCTGTCAAGCTGCCGACCGAAGATCGATAGCCCGCTGCCGTTGCGCACTTCAAAAATGCTGAGAAAACGTATCAACGGCGTGGAAACGGTAGTGACAGCCACGAGATAACAAATTAGCAACATTGGCGTCGATCCTGAGGCCTTTCTGCAGTGCTGCGAAGTCATTGACTGGCAGATGCCTTCGGTGCGACAGTTGGCCTCAACCCTTGCCGGCGATGACACCTGCTCCACCACGGTGGCCCAACGCTGTTTTGACTGGGTGCGTGACAACATCAAACATAGCTCAGACTTTCAGTTGAATCCTGTCACGTGTCGAGCATCAGACGTTCTGGCTTACGGGACAGGATATTGCTACGCCAAAAGTCATCTGCTGTGTGGGCTGCTGCTGCGGGCCAATCAGATTCCGGCGGGGCTGTGCTACCAGCGGCTCAGCGTTGATGGAATGGGCCCACCATTCTGCCTGCACGGAATGACCGCCGTGCTTCTGCCCGATATCGGCTGGTATCGCAGTGATTCTGGCGGCAATCGCGACGACGTTGACGCTCAATTTGCGCCGCCTACGGAACAGCTCGCTTTTCGGACGTCATTGCCCCACGAATACGACCTACCGGAAATTCATTCTCGACCGCTGACCGTCATCGTTGATGCGTTGCACGCCCACCACACCTGGGACGCTCTGCTGGCGAATCTTCCTGACGTGTCACCGACTTCGTAGTCCGCCGAAGCCACGCGGACCGTACCTGGAATGAATGCTATGGCCTTCAATTCGTGTGACGGGTAGTCTTCGCACTCGGCGCTGAGCGGCATCTGCCGTGACGGCACAACAACTCCAGCGTCCTCATTTCTATTGGTCCCCCGGGACGTTTGCGAAGTAAGAAACACTACGCGGCAAATAACGTTACAGATTCAACACCAGATGGCCGTGTAGACACTATCGAAGATGGCTCAGGAGAAACACGGATGTTTTTGTTTCAGGACGATCCCGCTGCACAGCAGCAAGCCGAATCCGTCGCCGCCAAAGCCAGCAAGGATGTCAGCGATGCCCTGCAGGGGTTGAAAGACGGCGACTTTCAAAAGGTCTGGCCGCTGCTGCAGGGTTACGTCGTGCCAGCCGTCGAGGTGTTGCTGCTGCTGCTCGTTGCCTACATGGCGGCAAAGTTCATTTCACGAATCGTCAGCGTTCCTGTGCAGAAGCGTGTCGACGAAACTCTCGGCAGGTTCATCGGGAAGGCTGTGTACTACGCGATCATGGTCAGTGTGCTGATCGCAGTCCTCGGCAAATTCGGATTCCAGGTGACAAGTTTCGCCGCGATTCTGGCATCCGCTGGCTTTGCGATTGGCATGGCATTTCAGGGAACGCTGGGCAATTTTTCCGCGGGAATCATGCTGCTGGTCTTCCGACCGTTCAAAGTGGGCGACTTCATCAGCGCCGCCGGAATCAGGGCCACGGTCAATGAGATTGATCTGTTTACCACGACGCTGGATACGCCCGACAATCGGCGAATTATCGTCCCCAATACGGCCATTGCTGCAGGGACGATTGAAAACGTCTCACACCATACAGAACGTCGCGTTGAAGTTAAGGTCGGCTGTGCTTACTCCTCTGACCTGCGCAGAACACGAGAAGTCCTCACAGATGCGGTAGAAGCACTGACGGAAAAAACAATTCCCGGCGATGGACGCGGCTACCAGGTAATTCTTGGCGACCTGGGTGATTCCGCAGTTAGTTGGACGGTACGTCTGTGGACAACGGCCGACCAGTTCTGGGGCGTCAAAGAAGAACTGACTGAGTCCATCAAGAATCATTTGGACGAAGCGGGGATCGGCATTCCTTATCCACAGATCGACGTACACGTCGACAACGCCGCATAGGAAGCTGTGCGGATACGTGAAACAGTGAGCCGCAAGGCGCTAGCCGCGGGTGAAAACAATGCCAATAACCAGCGGCGAGCGGCATTCCGCTCACTGCGATTCCGTTGTGGCGACCTGTTCTTCAGAAAGCAACGATCGTCGTTACGACGTAGCATCCGATCTGGGACGACTTGCCCCATTCAATTGCCGTGGGCTGCTGTTCTTCTGCAGCCACAACATCAGCAGGCAGCCGGACACGAACAGACCAATGCTCATTAACTGAGAAAAGGTCAGGCTCGTCCCCATTCGGCCAGGTTCATCGTCGCGAATGACTTCCAGGGCAAACCGGTTGATCGGGTACAGAATCCAGCCAAGTGCCAACACAGCTCCTTCGAATGGCCGTCGTTTAAAGAACCACATCAGAAACCCGGCCAGCAGAAACGCCAGAATCGAACTGTAGACCTGAGTCGGATGCAGCGCGATCGTGGCCGTCTTATCCGGTGTCAGGAATTCTGCTCCGCGGTGCGACAGAACATTGTATGTCATGCTGTCCGGCGGAAATTGCACGGCCCACGGCAGCGTGCATGCCCCGCCAAAACAGCAGCCGTACAAGAAGCAGCCGATTCGTCCGAAGCCCAGCCCGACAAACAAGGACGGCATAATGACGTCGCCCAGCTGAAGTGGCCGGATTTGGTTGCGACGACAGAATATCAGCAGGCCAACGACACCTCCGATGATTCCGCCGTAGAAAACGATTCCGCCGTCCCAAAGTGCGACGGTGGCCTGCAGAATCTCCGCACCGCTCTTGCCCGCGTACACTCGGCCACCATTCTGCAGCAGATAAATGATTCGCGCACCGATGACGCCTGGGATCATCAGCCACATCATCAGATCCCAGATAACATCAGGGTTCAGCCCCACAGATTTGGCACGTCGGCTGGCCAGCAACGTAGCTGTCATGAATCCGATGCACAGCATCAGACCATAGCCAAAAAGCGGGATGCCATTCTGCACGATCGGCAGACCGGTGACCGGGATCAGGGCAACGACCGTTGGAATCGCCGCCCAGAAGAACAGCGAAGCAAAAAACTGCTTCGAATCACGCGTGACCCACCACAGCACGCCCAGACTCAGAACCGCAACCATCAGCCAGGCAGCGATCATCCAGCCGTAACCCACCAGCAGTTCGTTGCCGACAGATTCAAGGTGCCAGAGTTGGTCAAAGACAATTCGAAGAAAAACTTTTCGCATGATTTGTTGTCGTCGGATGACAGGTCGAATCGCAGTCCTGCCCGAACCGACGGCTTGCTGTCGCCGTCTCACGACTCGGACACCTCAACAGCACCGACCTGCTGGTTTGGGTTAGACCGCAGTTTAGCGAATTGGGGCGGTTCAGCGAAATCGCAGTATCTGATTGTCAATGAGCCGCGTTTTTCCCAGGCGGGCGGCAATCAGAGCAACGGCACATTCCGGGCGTTTGCTCAGTGGTTCAAGCGTCTCGCAGTCAACAACGACGGCGTAATCCAGATCGACGCCATCGGTATCCGAAAACAGCTGCTGCATCTGGAGAGCGATCGAGTCGGGTGTCTCGGATGCGGTTTGCGCAAGATCCTGTGCCAGCGAAATCGCACTGAACAGGACCAGCGACCTTTCCCGGTCCGCCGGTGACAGATATCGGTTGCGACTGCTCATGGCCAGTCCATCGTCTTCGCGAACGATGGGGCATGTGACAATTTCGACATCCCAATCCAGGTCGCTGACCATCCGCCGAATGATCAGCTGCTGTTGGTAGTCTTTCTGACCAAAATACGCCTGGTCCGGCATGGTGATGTTGAACAGCTTCGCCACCACGGTTGTCACACCGTCAAAATGGGAAGGACGGTAACGGCCTTCCAGCAAACGGGGCAATCCAGTCAGCCGCACTTCAGATTCCGAACCTTTAGCGTACATCTGCGATGTCTGGGGAGTGAAGACGAGGTCCACTCCGGCAGCCTCACATTCCTGCAGGTCCTTCTCAAGCGAACGAGGATAGCGTTCGAAGTCCTCTTTCGGCCCGAACTGCAGGGGATTCACAAAGATCGTGGCAATGACAAAATCGCAATCCCTGCGCGCAGCGTCCATCAGGCTGACATGTCCAACGTGTAGCGCGCCCATCGTGGGCACAAGGCCGATGCGTCTGCCACCACATCGGTGGCTCTGTACGACGTTCCGGACCGCCGATGGTAAGGCTTCAACCTGCATCGTGCCTTACTAAAAAGCGTACTTCGCGTTAGTCCGGTCGAAGTCAGCGTCGGTCAGGCGAACGTTCGTCCTGATGTCACTGAAGGTATAGTCTTCAACAATTGGTGCTTTGGTGCCGGGCACTTTGGGAAAACCATATTGCTGTACGCGGACTGGAAAGCCGGTGGCGTCATCGATCCACAGCCGCGTTTTTTGAAAGCGAAACTGACGCCGAGGCTGTGGGTGCGAACATTCGATCACACGACACGTCATTTTTCCCAACTGGGCGTCTTTGTAGTACTTGACGTCACTCTCGCCGAACTTCAGTTCTTCCTTCCATTGCTCAATCACGGCATCAACAAGATTACCGATACCGGCCATGGTGATGGGATATCGGTTTTCACTCATCGCCGTCGAATCGGTGGGCACAAGTTCCATCGTGCCGACTATGCTCAGCAACCCGGCTTCATGGGCCAGCAGGTTGCCGTTGTTCTGACCTTCCACGTACAGGACTTCGCGGCCTTCGTGGGGGTTTTCGAAGTAAAGATAAACACTGAACGGTTTGTGCCGAACCTTGATCTTGATTTTTTGTTTGATCACGCTGGTTCCCACGACCTCGTGTTTAAAGAAGGCGGCTTCGTAACTGGGAATCGCCTCAATTTTCTTCAGGCACGATTCCGCGTAACGGATGGCTGGCGTTAGTGGGTGTTCCTTCTTGTCGGCTTCATCCGCCTGAATAATGCCTGCCAGCAGCAGGATCATCATGGCGAAGGTGACAGGACACTTGATGCATTTCATAAATAGTTCTCCGACGAGCCGGATGCGGTATGTGAAAAACCGCGGTTCAAAACAGTGTATCGGCAGTTCCACCGCGGTAGCTGGGATGCACGTCATGGCCATTGTCGTGCATTTTGCGTTTTGTGGCGAGATGACAGCGGCGTTGATGTCGTGTTTCGCAGGAATTTCAGCTTGTCGAAAGCAGCGGGACTCCGAATGCTGTACGAGAAAACTGAGATTGTGGTGAATTCCACTTGTTCTTAGACTTCGGCAGAATCTGCCTCATCGGAGAAGGATCTCCCGAAATTGGTGTGGAAGACAGAATGGAATCTTCACGCGGCGGACCGCTCACAACATTTATCATGATGCTGCCACTAATCGTGGTACCGGCTATCGCTATGTTAAGACCATCCTCTCCCGAGGGTGGCCTTCTCAGTTCGCTGCTTTCGGCCGGATCCGGCGAGTCATCGCTCTCGGAATCTACGGGCGATGAACCTGACTTTAATGGTTTCTCCGAAAGCGACTTTGAGGGCGAATTTGCGGAGATATTAGACCTGGACGACAAAGCCAGCGGTGCTGATGCTCCCCTGTTTTCAGAAGAACGATCTCTTCCGTCAGATTCCGACAGGGCCGATGCACCGTCGGTCGCGACACCGTCGGCATTCATCCGGACTCCCCCGTTTCCGGATTTGGCGGCTGATGCCGACGTCGAAGCACTGACCGTTCAGCTTCGGTCACTGGGAGCCACTCACACCTTGTGGTTTTCTCCAGGCGAAACTTCGATATACGGGTTCGTGGCATTCTTCCCCGCAGGTCAGGGAATCGTTCGCTACAGGTTCGAAGCGATTGCCACTTCGAAAGCTGCGGCCGTACGGGATGTGATACATCAGGCCAGCGAATGGAAATCATCGCAGACCCCGTAGTCAGCAAGGAACTGAATCCCTGTTTTCTGAAGGGACCGACATTCTGCGTATGGCAGCGGCGAAGAAGCGTCCTGCCGATGTCGAACGAACGCTTATGCCGCATGGCCGCAATCGCACGCTGGCTGACGTATGCCGGTATCAGTTGCCCCAACAGTCCTCCGTCCGTGTCTCTATGACCAATTCCTTCAGCACACAAACGATCCATTACCCTCGTGGCTCTGCCTCGTGGGAGCAACTGCGAAATGATCACCGTTCCCAGGCCGGACAGCAACTTCATGCCGTTCGATTTCTCTCGGGGCCACTGTTTACCCTGAAGGATTCCATTGACGACTCCTTCTTTCTGGCGGACGGACGTCTGATTCGATCAAATCGTCTGGCTCGGCTGGAAGCGGTCCTGCTGATTTCGAACGCAGCTGTAACGGCTCGAAAACTGGTTCAGCAGGCCGGACTGGTCGACACCCAGGAAGTAAACCAGCTGATTGACCTGCTGAACCAAAACTACGACCGCACTGATTCTGCGTTTCGTGTGGAACGGACGGCTACTGGTTTTCTGTTGCTGACCCGCCCCGCCCTCGTCAGCTGGCTGGATCGACTTCATCAACGACAGTCACAAATGAAACTGTCTCAGCCCATGATGGAAACGCTGACGATGATTGCGTACCAGCAGCCCGTGACTCGAGCAAACGTGGAATCCATTCGAGGTGTCCAGTCTGCGGAAATGATCCGTCAATTGATTGACCGCGGTCTGGTGCAGGTTGGAGGCGAAGAGGATTCTCTGGGCAGGCCGTTTCTGTACGTTACATCGCGACAATTCCTCGACATGTTCGGCCTGGGCCGAGTTGAAGACCTGCCGGACTACGAGACCATCGGTCGTCAACCAGAAGCTGAAGAGGAGGAAGACGCGGACGCCGACAGTGACTCGGCCACGCCGAACAAGGAAACACAGGTTAGCCCTCGGTAATTACGAGGGAGGACGTGCGAAACCGGTACGCAGTTACACGTCAGCCGTATTCTGCGAAAGACCGGCAAGCGGCCTGATCAGGTCGAACAACTCGTTATTGATATCGCTGACCGAACGAAGCTCGTTGTTTTCGCTCAGGCTTTCCACGACTTGCCAATCCTCTCGTTGCTCAGCAATGCCCAGATAGCAACGACGGACACGTTCCAGGTACGGCAAATTGGATTCCTGGATGTCCGCTTCATCGTTGGTATAGTCGCGTTCCCCCTTGCGACTGACCAGTTCCCGGCTCCAGCTGGAACTAATGTCGATCAGAATGTTCAGGTTTGGTCGCGGCAGCGCGAACACAACGTGTTCAACGTGGTCAATCCACGCAACCAGTTCTGACCGTTCCTGCCCCTCCAGCTTGGCCGACTGATGAGCCAGGTTGGAGCCAGTGAATCGGTCAAGGATCACAACGTCGTGATCATTAATCGCCTGTTGCAGGACGGGTCGGGATTCAAAGCGGTCGCCTGCGTACAACACCGACGCCAACTGAGGATGTACCTGATCCAGAGAACCAAAATGACCATTCAAGAAATCTCCGATGGCGCTGCCAAAAGTGGTCTCTGAATACCGCGGAAACTGCAGAACGGTAGCTCTGACGCCGGCCGCAACAAGTCGTTCGACCAGCAGCTTCGATTGCGTGCCTTTGCCTGATCCGTCGATGCCTTCAATGGCGATGAGTGTCGTCATACTGCGATCTGTTCGTGTCTAGGTCTGCGGACCGTGGGTTTAACATTCGGACGTCGGGCAGTCATTGCTCGTTTGGCCTCGTGCCGATCGGGCGCTTTGCCGGTATTCGAAACGCGGGTCTTGCTGACACTGTCAGACGAATGGGTAAATCTTTCAGTGGTATACCTGCCGGGACACCAGCGACTGAGCAGACGGTGTGTGAGTCGCGATCTGCTCAGGGGCCTCAACACGAGACGCCTGAATCCTTTCTCGATTCGCTTCTTCGGCGACACAACGAATGAACTTGCCGAGATCGGCGTCGGTCCCGCGTACTTGAGTCGGGATGTACCATTGGTCCATCCCTTTCACCCAGCCAGGGCGTCCGTCACACGTTCGCTCCGCCAGAACAACCTGCTCGGCACCGGATTCAATTCGACTGCGATAGAAATCCAACGCAAGATCACGTTCCAGCTCACTTAGAGCACGGACGCGTTCCTTGATGACATTGCCGGGGATCTGACCGTTGAAGTCCGCCGCCGCTGTGCCATCGCGCCGGCTGTACGGGAAGACGTGGATTTTCATAAAACGCGCACGTCGGCAGGTTTCCAGAGTTTCCTCGAACTCAGCGTCTGTCTCGCCGGGAAAACCGACGATGACATCTGTCGTGAACGCTGGATCGTTACCCAGCGTCTCCCGAATCTGTTCCAGCCGATCGAGAAAACGGCCAACTCGATAGCGCCGCCGCATTCGCTGCAACACGGTATCGGATCCACTCTGCAGTGCCGGGTGAAACTGAGGGCAAAGGTGTTCGCAGTCACCAGCCGCCTTGATGAAATCGTCGTTAACTTCCACCGTTTCGATGCTGGACAGTCTCATTCGCCAGTCGCCTGGAATCCGATCCAGTCGCCGAAACAAATCCCACAGTCGTTCCGGCTTGTCGCCGGGCGTCAGATTGTTGGTGTCGATGCCAAAGTGTCCAACGTGAACTCCGCTGATCACGATTTCCCGGTAGCCGTTGTCGATCAGTCGGCGAAGTTCTTCTTCGATGTCGATCGGGCGGCGGCTGCGAATGCCAGGACGAACCTTGGGAATGATGCAGTACGAACACTTCAGAATACAACCGTCCTGTATCTTAACGAACGCGCGGTGATGCCCTTCGAATTCGCTGATACCCGCCGGCATGTCGACAATGCCAAACCGACCCAGCACGTCAGGCAGCTCACGCTTGTCGGTCACCACTTCAATGACATTGGGCAGTTCACTGACGGCCTGTGGGTCACGGGTCGCGTAGCAACCCATCACGATCGTTTTTGTGCCAGGATTTTTTCGAGCGAGTTGCCGGATGACCTGCCTGGACTTGCTGTCTCCGGTATTGGTGACTGTGCAGGTATTCACGATGCATAAATCGGCATGTTCGTCATCAAGCGCTTCGCGATACCCATTTTCGCGCAGGGTTTCCCGCACCAGTTGGGTTTCGTACTGGTTAACCTTGCAGCCAAGGGTGATCAATCGACAGGTTCGTTCCGGAGACATTACAGCACGTACTTTTCAGTTTTCCGACGGAGGCGGTCATAGGGCGCCAAATATTGATGTTCCGCAACCGACTCTGCAATTCCGGGTTCCGTGAGATATGGATTTTCCTTCACATTAAAGCATTTTCCGAATCGGTTTGTACACTTCCGGACGTGGGAGTCTGGATTTCGGCCCTCACAACGCGTTCGTCGCGTACACAATCGCACGGATTCCACGGCAAAGCCTGGTGAAGAAACAATGGTCCGTTTTCTTGTGGATCGTTGTTGCGACCAGCGTCAGCGGGCCATGCCACATCAGCATTCCGTCGGCTCGACGGAGTCAACCGATCAATCAGATCACCCAGGTCATTCACGCTGAACGCCTGCGGCAACTTGTCGCCACAGCCAAAGGCGGTACAGTTTGGCAACCGACAGAGGCGTTCAAAACGCCCAACATTCCGGAGTGAAACCCACCACAGGAGAAACTGATGTCCCGGACCACGGCGACTAAAGATCAACAGCGGCTGTCCGCTCCGGATCGCTCGCCCCCATGGTTTACGATCTTCGTATTTCTGCTCGCCGTGTCGATCGTTGGGGCATACTGGTGGAAGACGAGTTTGCCTGCCGTCGTGCGAATCGCAGGTGGTCCAGCGAACGGTCGGTATGCGGCGCTGGCAAACGGCTTGGCGCAGGAGCTTCGTACGCGACTGGGGATTGAGGTTGAGGTCAGTGAGACCGTTGGGTCTCTGGAGAATCTGCACCAACTTGAAACGAATCAGGTCCACTTCGCGCTGTACCAACCTGAAACCCGGGAAATACTGGAAGGACGAGACGGCACGAACGGAGACGAGGAACCTGCGGCGTTCGTCAGCAACCTGTACCCCGAGTTTCTGTTGCCTGTCGCGCCGATGAACTCGTCCGCAGCACTCGACCGTATTGAGAATCGGATTTGGTGCTGTAACGATCGCTTGTCAGGCGACTTTGCAATAACACAGCTGCTGCTGCGCCATATTGGCAACCAGGGGAACACAATTAGCGTCGAACATGTGTCCTACGCCGATCTGCCGAAACAGATCGCTGAGGGTCACGTTGAAGTTGGGATTATCTGTTGCGGGCTGCAGGCCCCGGTCCTGCAGGAATTGCTGACCACTTCCCTTGCAAAACTCATCGACGTCCCGTCCGTGGATGCTCTCGCTCGTCGAAACACGTCATTGTCGCGAGACGTTATTCCTGCCGGATATTTTCAGGTTTCGCCTGCCATACCTCCGGAAAACTTTCACACCGTCTCTCTGCACGCTCAGCTGCTGGCCGGCAACAATGCCCCGGTGGGTCTGGTGGAAGAAGTGACTCGGATTGTCACAGACCCTCGCTTTCAGCGGCGGCACGGATTGACCGAGTTGTTTGAAGGCGGCACAACGTACGCGATGCAACGTCCTGAATTTGACATGCATGCGGGTGCCGCCAATGTCTACTACCCCGACCTGAAACCGTTCATCAATCCGGATTTCGTGGAAGGTACGGAAGGCATTCGGTCATTCCTTGTGTCGCTGATCGCTGCGGCGTGGTTGCTGCATCGCTGGTGGACCCGGCGTCTGGACCGCAGCCAGGAACATCGACTGGATCGCTACATCCGTCAATTGCTTGAACTCGAACGACAGCAAATGGACGTCGACGGCGAAGGCAATACCGAAGAATCGCAGCGACTGCAGACAATGCTTGATGAAGTCACAATTCTGCGTCAGGAGGCCCTGTCCGAATTCACCGCGCACGAACTCAACGAAGACCGCGCCGTCGATTGCTTCGTCCAAATGTGCCACGCACTCAGTGACAAGATTAATGCGAAACTGACGCGACATTCGCTGAACGCGCTACGTCAACGCATATGACCGTGTTCAGCACATGCGACCGTGTTCGCGACAGTTCGTGAAATCTGCCCCCTGCCCCCACGACATCCCTCTGGTCCAGGACTTCCGATGGTGCAGGAAGCCGGATACCCGGAAACGTTGTCCTCTGCGAAATATCTCTCCGTCCGGGTCGTTTTCACGAGCGGACATCCGGCATCCGGACAACTTGGTATTCTCGGAAGATTCCCGGTTTTATACAGTTCAGGAACAATTCCGACGCTCATGGTAGGCGCGCCGGTCAGGAGACAGAATTCTGAATGTCGCTCGAAGGATCGAAACAATGCGTCTTCCCGCTTTGCTCCTGTTCCAACTGATTGTCTGCGGGTGTGGCCAGTTCAATTCGTCGTCAACCGTTGAGACCGAAGATGTAACTCAGCCGATAACGTCAACGACGGCCGTGACTGTTTCACTTCCGAATCCGGTTGATCCGGAGCTACCGGACGACGGCTCCGCCACTGCCATTGACGCTCCAACCAAACGGCCATTGGAATCGGACGAAGTGGCACGACTGCTGGACGAAATGCAGCAACTGCGAATTGCACCCACACGGACAGAACCTGAACAGGCAAAGCTGGATCGCCGAGAGCGTAATCTGAATATCGTGCGAATGGCATCGCACGCGCTGCAACTGACTGTGGAACACGAGTCACGAGAGACTCACTTTAACCAGGCCGTTGGACATCTTCTGGAGGCCAGGTTTCAACTGGCACTGAGCGGCCACAAAGAAGATATCGATCGGCTGTATGCTGACGTACAGGCATTCAATGATCATGGACGCACGTCAGAAGCCGCCGCTGAGGGTGTCTACTATCTGGCCAGGTTCGCCCATACGAAGGCGCGTTTAGTGGAACGTTCCAACTTGATGTGGCTGCAGAACTTTTCACGATGGGCACGCGAGTTTGCCGATCGCTTCCCCCACCAGGAACAGCGGGCGGTATCATTGCTGTTTGGTGCAGGACGAAGTTGTGAAATGCACGCTGCGGTGTCGCAGAACGAAACAGACGCCAAACGGTTGATGACTGAAGCCGAACTCTGCTACCGCACACTGGCAAACGAATTTGGTGAGACGTCGCAGGGCCACGAAGCGGTAGCCGTGCTCAGACGGTTGCTGTTGCCCGGCAGGAAGATTTCTCAGTTTGCCGGCCCTACGCTGAGCGGCACTTACATCGACTGTGAGGACTTTCAGGGACAGGTCACCGTCATCTACTTCTGGGACAGTGAGAACACGGAATTCCAACAGAACATGCTTCCGTTGCTGCTGCAGGCCAACAAAGTGTCGTCAAATCGCCTGCGGTTTGTCGGGGTCAATCTGGATGAGGACGAGTCGCTGGCCAGAGCATTTCAGGAGCATGAAACGCTTCCTGGCGAACAGATTTTCTTTGCCGAAAAGGAACGGCGTTCGTGGAACAGCCCGCTGATCCGCTTTTGGGGAGTCTCCACCTGTCCCAGTGTTTGGCTGATCGATCGCGAGGGGACGGTCACCGCCGTCGATGTGACAGCGTCTCAACTGGTGGAGCAAATGCGAAAGCTGTTTGAGTGACAGAATTGTTTGAGTCTTCTAAAGTCCCGGAGGCCCCTTGTCATCAATGCGCAATAGAAATCCGAAAATCTCTACGGCCACGACGGCGTGCACCGTGCGTCCCAACTGAGCCGGGCGATTGGGGTCATGTCCCCTGGAAACGCTGACAATTGCGCGCCGTTCGAGACTTGGAGGATCTTTTTGGGTGAGTCGAAGCGGGAATCCCATGATGTACAAATTGCCAACACGTGTAAAATTGTTCAGTGCCTATGGCGGGGTTCCTGGCCATTTATCGATAGGGCAGAAAGCATTTGATCTACGTGTGATCGACCTGTGTTAATCGTCTTGACGTAAACCAATTAACATCAACACGTTATATCATCCATCCACCCACGGGCCTTGCTGCAGGTGAGCACAGCAGCCTGAACCCGTGACTGTGTTTTCTTATTGTATTGGGCGCAAATATGCAGGTCGTTTCTTCGGAGAGCGATGGTGTGAAATCCCGGACGGAGGCCCAGCTACAGCAGCACAACGTACAACCAGACTCGGAAAGACGACCTGAACGAATGGCCTCATCGGTAAAAAATGCCTCGCTGACCAAGAGGCAACATGAAATCTATGAGTATCTGAAGGACAAGATTCAGAATCGTGGTTACGGGCCTACGGTCCGCGAGATTGGCACACAATTCAACATTCGTTCGCCAAACGGCGTGATGTGCCACCTGAAAGCACTCGAAAAGAAGGGATTGATCCATCGTGAGTGCAACATGTCTCGCGCAATCGGTCTGACGGAGGGGCCGAAGGAATCGCTGAGCCTGCCGCTCATCGGCACGGCGGTCGCCGGGAATCCGCTTCAAGCGGCTGTGTCATCAGACGAAAAGGTAGAATTCAAAGATATTTTTAAGGGCGAACACAAAGCCTGTTTGAACATCCACGGCTCCGCCTTCAGCGCCTTGGGTATCTGCGACGGTGACTGCATTATCGTGGACCGTGGCGCTGCGGGAGAGCCAGGAAATCTGGTCGCCGCACTTGATGACCAGCACTGTGTGACTCTGTGCCGGATTCAAAGCGATGGAAAGCAACCAGCACCCGCAATTCCGGGAGCAGATCCTGCTCCCACCCGTCAGATTCTGGGCGTTGTTGTCAGCGTAATTCGCGACTGCGTCAAAGCGACGCCTGGTGAAGAAGACGACGAGAAATAGGCCATTATCCAGCCTGACGTTTTACTTCCAGCTGACTCAGGCGGTTGTACAGAGTTTTTAGTGCAATGCCCAGTTCCCTGGCCGCTGCCGGTTTGTCGCCGCTGTGTCGGTCAAGCACGTGCAGAATCATCCTGTCTTCCATTTCGCGCAGAGTTCGCGGCTGATCGTCGAACAGGTTCGACTGCTGAGTCATGCCTGTAGTCCGTCCATTTCGCATCAGGCTTTGAGGCAGGTCGTCAGGGGTGATCGCTTCGCCGTCTGACAGGATCAGCGAGTGTTCCATGACGTTCGCTAATTCACGAACATTTCCCGTCCATGAGTGCGCCTTCAGTACCTCCAGTGTTTCGGGTGGCAGAAAATTTTCCGGCACAGATTCACGCTTAAGATGTCTGGCCACCAGGTGATGGGCCAGAACGGGAATGTCGTCGCGGCGTTCGCGCAGTGGTGGCAGATGAATCTCGAAAGTGTTGACTCGATAAACAAGATCTTCGCGAAATGTGCCGGCTGCAACCATCTCCTGCAAGTCGCTGTTCGTGGCACAGACGATACGCACATCAACTTTGAACGGTTCGTTTTCACCGACACGTCGCACTTCGCCGGATTCCAGAAAACGCAGCAGCTTGACCTGCATCGACTTGTTCAGCTCTCCAAGTTCGTCAAGGAATAAGGTGCCGCCGTTGGCCACTTCAAACAGCCCTGTCCGAGCCGAATCAGCTCCGGTAAAGGCGCCTTTGCGATGCCCAAAAAACTCGCTCTCGACCAGGTTCTCCGGAATCGCACCACAATTGACTGCGACAAACGGAGCGTCGGCGCGTTCGCTTTGCTCGTGAACCCGTCGCGCCACCATTTCTTTGCCCGTGCCGGTTTCGCCCAGAATCAGCACGGCCGAACTTGTGGGCGCAATCTTGTCGACGAGTTTCTTAACACGCTGCATGCCCGCAGAGTCACCAATCAGATCGGAACGCCCTTCGACTTGCAACAGCCGACTTTCCAGCGCCACGTTCTTGTTCTGCAAAGCCTTCTTGTCCCCGATCCGCTGCAGCACGGCAGAGATTTCGAACAACGAGACCGGCTTCGGCAAAAAGTCATAAGCCCCCATTCGCACGGCGCGGATGGCATCATCCATGCTGCCGTGACCGGTGCTGATCACGTACTCTGTGTCAGGTGAGTGTTCGCGGAGGTGATCAATAACGTCCCATCCGCTCCCACCTGGCATTCGCAGATCGACGATCGCCGCGTCAAACGTGTTCCTGCTGACGGCATCCATCGCTTCACCAGGCGATCGGCACACGATCGCCGCATGCCCCATCCGTGGAAGTTCAGATTCCAGCAATGCGGAGATCGATTCGTCGTCATCAACGAACAGAACTCTCAACTTATGTTTCCCAGATCCAGCCACTGCCAACTCCATGGCAAAATGCTCCGAATTCCTTTCGAAGCGTGATTTTACGTGTCAATTGATGTGATAATCGAACAGACCGCCCATAACGGCGACAGAGGCGTTCGGCACACAGGTCATCAGTCTTTGTTAGTATCAAAATGCTGCGATCGCAGCAACGGAAGATACGCGAGGATTAATGCGTAATTATCCTATTCAACCCAGATATCGCATAGTGCGAATTTCGCATCGAGGAGAGTGTGGCAAGCCCATTAAACTGCGGCAACGATCTGAAATCGAAAGCCTGCCTGTCGCTCGCCAATCTCTCAGGAATGGACACCACAGCATGCGGCTCGCGTTCGTGGCTGGCTGGTGAAACCGAGTGCCGCATGGGCAAAATCGGCGCGGGGACCGCAGTCAGCGGATTTGGACCAGCATGGTGACGGCTTACGGCGCCATCCGGGAGTTGTTCCCTGGCGGACTGCTCTCAACGGAATGACTCAGCGGTACAACAGGAAAGCCTCGTTTTTTTACTTCTTCGAGGTGTTGCAGCAGCACCCGCCGCACCTCGGCAATGGTCTCTGGTCGCCGATGCACCGCGCCATGAGCAGCCTTCACGCGGATTTCGGAATCGGCGGCGCGGCGTCGAGCGCTGGTCAGCTTCACTACACCGTCCGTCCATTCCGCAATCGACCTTCCCTGGTTCACGCCGATGACGTTGTGGTGGACAACTTCGTCCGGAATCGTCGTCTGACTGACCAGTCGCAGCACGGCCGAATTCCGGTCAAGCGAATCCAGGCTTGTTCGTGGCGCAAACATACGGTCCCAGATGCTTTGGTTATTCTGACGAAAGATCAGCTGGCTGAGAGATGACGTCTTGCTGGGCAACCACACAATGGAGCCGCTTAACCAGCGCGTGAAGACGTTGGCATAGCCGCTGCCGCGAAACGGGCTGGCGATGGTGACGATCCGGTCGACTGACCGATCTGCTTCAAAAAAGAAAACACGCTGAATAGCTTCGTGAGTTTTCCGGTCGGCCTTGATGCTGGCGACAGGCAGTTTGCTCATGGAGTTCCACAACTTGTCTTCACTGTCGACTATCAACAGATACGACATCAACCCACCCATGCTGTGGCCGACAACGACCATCTGGTCCAGCTTGGCGTTACGTCCATGTGGATCACAGCGGTGTCGAAGCTCTCTCAGTCGCTCTCGCAGACTGGCCGTGGCAAACGTGAGAGGCTGACCGGTGGGATACATATAAAACCAGAACTGATATTTTTCGCGGATCGCCGGATCACTTTGCAGATCGTTGAACATTTCCATCCAGGTGACCGGACTGGACCAGATGCCATGAATCATCAGCACGGGAATGCGGTCCGGATCATACGGCTGCACCATGTACAATCCTTCCAGTTCCTCAGCCTGATCGGATCGCAGAAAGGCAAAGGTATCCAGCAGCGACATTCTGGGGTTCGTCAGAAACCA
The DNA here is from genome assembly GCA_039831575.1 of Fuerstiella sp. Taxonomy (GTDB): domain Bacteria; phylum Planctomycetota; class Planctomycetia; order Planctomycetales; family Planctomycetaceae; genus Fuerstiella. The sequence continues at coordinate 28,859 of JBDONA010000223.1, forward strand.
TGCCAGCGGTGTGCTGATATCTGTTTCCAGGGGAACCAGTGTGTCATTGACGACGACGCCGTCGGAATCTCGGGGATCAAATAGTTGCAGACGAATCGGCTGTTCGGTCTCGTCACCGACTTGTGGAAACCTGGCGACAACGGTAGCTGGAAAACTCAGCCGCTCGGCGTAGTAGCTCTCCAGGGGATTGCTGCCGCCCTGCCGTTGTCGGCAAATCACAATGGGCACACCAACACCGGACGATGCATGTCGGTTGCGCAGGTTCTTCAATTCGTAATCGGCGACAAGTTGGAATTCGCCCAACTGATCTTCACTCAACCAATGCGTGGGGTGCGGGATCTCAACGTTTAACCGGCGTCCGGTCACCGGCATTCGAATGCTTCGTCCCAAACGATAGTCACCTCTGTTCTTCACCAACCGCAGCAATTCCTGCAGACTGGTGTTGTAAATATCCGTCGTTTCGCGGTGACGGTCGGCATTAGGATCAATCAGTCGCCCGTCTTCATCGGGCTCGGTCAGATACCGCCAGCTGAACTTCGCGGCGTCGAGACACAATTCCATGGCCAGTCCGCGGTCTTTCGTCATGGCGCTCTGTGCCGCCAGATAACTAACTTCGGAATAGGCGTGCAGCGCTTCGCGGCGACGATTTCCACCGAACTGGTTTCCACAATGACGCAGCATCTGAACGAAGTCATCGCCACCACGATAAGCCGACGACGCCAGAAAAGCGTCCGTGCGTTTTGAAGGTCCTCGCGCTCCAAATACTGTTTTACTCAATCGCTCCGTGATGGGATTGACCGGCCGTTCCCTCAATTCCACGAACTTGACCGTCGTACATCCACTGAACAGCGCAGCAAACACAGCGCAGACAACAGGCGTCCGCAACAGGCGTGTGGCCAAATGGTGTTGAAAAACAGGCACGGAATGGAAGGAGGTTCGAGTCAGCGGCCCGACACAAAGCTGTCGAGGATCGACCTGATGGTGATTGACGCCGCAGCACGAGATGGGATACGGTCCGGTTGGTTTCGCCCTTTCGGACGCGCGGCGTAGCGTCTTTCGGAAGCACATTTCGGTCAATGCCAACCTGCCCATCAACGCAATAAGGGCAAACTGGGCAAACAGTTAACATCATTGCGACGTAATCCAGGCAGACTGTCCGGGACACTGCAACTCGCTGCACAGGCAAAAGGCGGTTGGGAGCACTTCACATTTACCGTCACCACCCGAATCCTTTGTCGTGTACAGATTTCTGTGGAATGTGCGAACCCTGAAAACTGGCTACACCTTTTGGACAAAGGTCTTGGGGGCTTCAGGTCGCTGTCAGCGGCGAGCCGGTTTTGGAGAGTCCGGACAACATCTAATGCACGGGATCCGCTTTCAATTGTGAACAATGCGTTCGGAAAAAATCAACTTCTGCCCGCGGCGCTCGGATTTCTTGCGGCATCGTGGGCATGGTCGTGGACTCTGGCTGAGCTGCTGACCAACACGCAGCTCGCGCGTCAGATCTGGCCGTCCGACATCAACGCTCAGGTTGTGGCCGGTCTCGGCGGCCGGTTATCGACGGATGTGCTGGGGCGGTCTGTGGCCACACTGGGAACGCTGAGTGTGTGGCTGCGACTGCTGGCGGCAACCGGAGGACTGGCAGTTTTCTTGTGTATCCTACAGCGAAAGACATCCGTCGGTGTCGCGAAACCGGTTCTTCCGGACATCCTTCGACAGTCATCAGCCGTGTTGCTGGCGGGAGCTGGATGGTGGGTGTTGTGGTTGTTGGGAATCGCGGGCAGCGAAACTCTGCATCGATTTATCGTTGGCAGTGTAGGTCTGTGGCTGTGGATGACCGGGGCGTGTTTTCTGTGGGTGTGGATTCACGCAGCGTGTTGCGATATGCCTGAACGTCAATGCGAATCAGCCGGAAACAGCACGCGTATCTCGATCGTGGTGTTATTTCTGAGCATGGTCTGCTGGATCGGCGTGTCGTATTGGATGAATGCCTGCTTGTATGAACAACTCCTGATTCCTCACGGCGATTCGGCCATGTATGAGGAGCACCTTTGGAATGTGAGGCACGGGAAGGGATTTCGTAGCTATCTGGATCAGGGCCTGTTTTGGGGCGAGCATGTCCAGGTCATTCATTTGCTGCTGCTGCCACTGCACATGATCTGGCCGTCGCACCTGCTGCTGGAACTGTCGGAGTCCATTGCGTTAGGCAGTTGTGCAATTCCTATATTCCTGATGACGCGACGACACACGGACAGTCATTGGGCGGGTGTCTTCATGGGCATGGCATGGCTTACATTCTACCCCATGCACTTTCTGGACATTGCCATTGATCAGAAAACGTTCCGACCGATCGCTCTGGGTCTTCCGTTTCTGTTCTGGACGATTGAACTGTTCGAGCGTCGCCGGTATCGAAGCGCTACAATCTGTCTGTTGCTTACGCTGTCTGCCAAAGAAGATTACGCCCTGATTGCGTTTCCGCTGATGTCTGTCCTGGCCCTTGAAGCATTTCTGCAAGGCAAACAGGATCGGGAGTCTTCTTCGAAGAAATCGCCAACAGACACTCTTCCCACATCGCCCGAAAAAAACTCCCCACCCTCTTCGTGCCCACGCACGGCCTACCGCTGGGCCGTGGCCCTGGCTTTGCTTTCTGCGATCTATTTACTGGCCGTTGTACTGGTCATTATTCCCGCATTTCGCTCGGGCGATCACGTGCATTACAGCCGCTATTTCGGTGATTTGGGAAACAGCCCCGGCGATCTGATGAAGACCTCGCTGACACAGCCGGGAAAAGTGATCAGCCAGATTCTGACGGCGCAGACCGCCGGCTATCTGTTCGTGTTTCTTGGACCGCTGGCCTTTTGGCCAGCCAGAAAACCCCGGCTGCTGTTGGCCGGCGGTCTCACCTTCAGCATGCTGGCACTGCTGCAATTCGGCACCGACAACAACGATCTTCCGCCAGTCCCTTACCACCACTTCCACGCTCCGCTGCTGCCAATTCTGTTCTGGGCTGCAATCGTGGCTATCGGCACGGCAGCATGCAGTCAGCATCCCGGTCCTATCAAAAGCACGGGACTCAGAAGCCGCCTCAGCTGGATGATGCAGTATGTTCCTCGTGACGTGAATGCCACCAGCAGCGCTCTGCTGGTGTTGCTCTGCTGTGTCGGCACGTCCGTGACCGGTTCACTAACGCCGATTGGCGCCGCATTCTGGTCAGCGGAATCACCGTTTGGTCACCAGGTTCTGTTTGAACCGGTCAGTCCTGACCAGCAGCAGCGAGCATTGATGGTGCCTCGAGTCATCGAGCAGGTTCCACTCACGGCTCGTGTCGCGTCAACGGACTTCATTCATACGCGACTAACACATTGCGAGCGGTCCTACGACTACAGCAATTACCTGCGAGCCGTCAACAATTTCCAGCCGGGAGTTCCCCCCGACACCGATTACATCGTCATCGACACCAGCCACCGCTACAGCGAGATCCGCGCGGCCGCAGACGTTCCGGAGCTCCAGGGAAAGACCGACTGGGAATTGCTGCCCGACACCACAAATGGATACTTTCTGGTGCTGCACCGGCGTACTTCGGTAGCCAACGATTGACTGAGGATTTCGCAATCGGCGAACCGCTGTGACCATACGATGACAGCGTCTGGAAGAGTCACGTCCATAACGGCCCCTGAGCAATCGTCCGTGGCTCGGCGGATCGCTTACACCGTTATCATCGTCGACCGTCTGTAAGGGGTGTTGTCTACCGAGTAGGCAGAACGACGAAGACCAATTCGCGTTCCTCATCGTCTCCCGGAAACAATCCCACTGCCGACAGACTTCCTACGACCACCGGTACATCGAATGCGCACACGGCATTGGTTTCCAGAATTTGGCTGCCCAGCTGAAATCGATCGATTTTATCACCATCCTCTGTGGCCGGATCATGATCTTTCATGGTTGTGATGGCTGTTCGCAAAGCCAAACGCACGCCGTCACCCTGCCAGTTCTGCTGCAGGTGGGGAGTGATCTCCACGTTGATGCCGACATTGATCTGAGTCACGATGGGTTGGAGTCCGCTGCTGTTGGCAGCGACCACAGGTATCTGTCCCAGAACAAGCGGCATGCGATGCCCGGAACACAGATTTCCGGTGACCCGGTTTCTGACTTTCAGAGTCCCGTGATAGCCACCAATCGATTCACAAAGTCCGTTCAGTTCCGTCAGCGCGTGATTGCCGTCAAGGACGCTGTCAAGATCCCGTCTTGCCGCCTCGTTCAATGGCAACCACCATAATTCGACCGACAGTGGCTGACCACCTACGGTTTGCGCCGTCAGTTCCTTCAGGAAGCCCCTGATCGCCTCATGATTCGACTCAGTCTGCCGAATCAGCAATGT
>JBDONA010000977.1:0-8146 GCA_039831575.1 Fuerstiella sp.
CTGGGCTCATGCGCGACGAAAGTTTTTCGATGCGAGGGCAAACTATCCGCGGGAAGCGCATCAGACGCTGGAATGGATTCAGCAGTTATATGACATTGAAGATCGAGGTCGTGAGTTATCGGCAGACGTGCGATGGGAGTTGCGTCGTGCTGAGCCCAATCCGATTCTGGATCGGATCGATGCGCATCTCAAAAAGCTCACGCTGGCCCTGCTGCCTAAGAGTGCGCTGGCCAAAGCGGTGACCTATGCACGCAACCAATGGAACGCACTTCGCTGCTACACCACGGATGGTCGGCTGACGATTGACAACAACACGGCAGAACGCCCGCTGCGTCATCAGGCGATTGGCAGAAAGAACTGGTTATTCATCGGGAGCGAAAATGCCGGACCGCGTGCAGCAATCCTGTACTCAATCATGGCCGGCGCGAAGCGGCATCGAATTGAACCATGGTCGTATGTCCGGGAACTGCTTATGCGACTGCAGGCGGATGACTCACAACTCGAAGACCTGCTGCCCGACCACTGGACCGCCGGTCATCCGGAATTCGTCCTGACGCATCGCCTTGAAGAGTCACGCAACAAAGCGTCGGCGAAGAAACTCCGTCGACAGCAGCGTCGAAGAGCCGCCCGTTCAAATTCGTAGTGGTGCCCATGGGCAGACCGAACACACACAGCGCGGCCCCGTTTTTGATTCAGCCAGGAAACCACTTGTTTCTGACAGACGTTTGCTAGCACTTCGCTGACGGTGCAGCGGTCGGCTGAGTTCGCACACCTTCGTCGACACGGACTGAACGAGGCGAATTCGTTCCAGATAGTCAGCCGTGTTGCGGCACGTGTCATATGAGGGACGTTTTTAGGGACTGCTTCGGCGCGGATCGAATCAAGCCGCGCGTGCTCCCGTCCGCAGCTTCGTCGTCGTGCGTTACGACCACCGACGCAAATCCGCACTTGCAATTCCCAGGCGTTCTGCGTACCTCATAGACAGGTCGTAATTCTGGTTATACGACTTCGATGAACAGGGTTTTGAACCCGCACGATCAACGTAACGCCAACGGAGCATTCCCATGCGAGCCAAACTTCGTTTTCTTGCCGCGGGCTTGATGTCGATGTCTCTGTTCACGTTCGCGACGGCCGATGATCAGCCTGCGGATGCAAATGCAAACAAGGCACAACCCGGGCAGCGGCTGTTCAAAATCTCCGAGAAGACGACCTTCCTCGAAGAGCCGCTGACCAAAGACGGCTTCGTCAACTACGTGAAGGCGATTGAAGACGAGTACGGCAAGGGAGCCACGCCGGAGAATAATTTTGTCGTCGTCTACTGGCAGACAGTTGGTCCTGCCGAGATCGACGGCCCGGAGCGAAAGCGGTTTTTTGAAAAGCTCGGCATCGAGCCGCTTTCCGAGAAGGGTGACTACTATGTGACCCTTGGCGAGATGCGCAAGAGACAATTGGCGCGGAACCCGAACAACGAGCGCGACATATTCGAACAGCAGGGCCGCGCCGCTGAGGGACCGTGGTCGCCCCAGGAATCACCGGAACTGGCAGAGTGGTTACGAATCAACCGAAAGCATCTGGATCGTCTGGTGGAGGCGACCAAACGCAAGCGTTTCTTTTCACCCGTGCCCATGGTTGATGAAGAGACTCCTCCCCCGGTGATTGCGATACTGCTGCCGGCAGTGCAGGGATTGCGCGACGTCGCCCGCAGTCTTCAAGCCCGCGCGATGCTGCGTCTGAACTCCGGCAACGTCGAAGGGGCCTGGAGCGACCTGCTGGCCTGCCATCGACTGGCGCGCCTGGCCGCGCAAAACCCGACGCTCATCGGCGATCTGGTCGGAATTGCCATCGACACCGTCGCTTTTCAAAGCGACGTTCATCTGGCACAGCATCGCGCCCTCACCACTCAACAGGCGCTCCGAATTCGGCAGGAGTTTCGCAAACTTCCCGAGAAGCCGCCCATGGTCGAGAAACTCGACCAAGCCGAGCGTTTCATGTTTCTGGACTCCGTCGCACTCATCGCCCGCGGAAATCTGGACGCACTCGATCTCCTCGACAACGGCCCGGGAGGGAAGGCCATGGCAAAGGTCTTCACCAGTGCATTGATTGACTGGGATACCGTGTTGGAAATGGGAAACGACTGGTACGACCGGCTGGTGGACGCGGCCAGGCAGCCGACCTTCGCGCGACGAAAGCTCGCCTTTGCAGAACTCGATCAGGAAATGAAGAAGATGCGGGCTGACCGTGGTGATCCACTCAAGTTCGCCAAGTCGTTCTTTGCCTTCCGGTCACCTCGACGAACCATGGGCAGGAAGGTCGGTGGCCTCATCCTTGGGCTGTTGACGCCGGCGATGGAAGTGGCAAAAGAATCCGAAAACCGTTGGACGATGCGCGTGCACTTATTTGACGTCGCATTCGCCCTGGCGGCCTACCGGGCCGAAAATGGTCATTATCCGGGACAGCTCGAGGCGCTGGTACCAAAGATCCTCGCGGAGATTCCGCAGGACCTCTACAGCGACGCCAGGCTGCAGTATCGCACGACCGGCAAGGATTACGTGCTGTATACAGCGTTGGCAGCAATGTGCAGGACGACGCAGGCCAGACATTCGACTCGCGTCCTCCAGGGGACGACATTGTCATCAGCACGTACCCGCCGCAGCCGAAGGAGACAGACGACTAGGGGGGAGGGGCCGTCACCTGCTATTTGCGTTCTATTGGGCACGCTGGAACAATTTACGAATCCGCTCCATTCTGGCTCGGTTCACTCCAAGATCCGAGTGCCCCGTTCGGGCCGCAGAGCGGAAGTGAATCTGCTTTGCCTGGGCGTCCATGCAGAATTCCACGTCGTCCACGAAGCGAAAAAATCGACTTCGAAACTCGATGTGTAGATAATCGGATTTCGTTTCCACCAGCGTTGTACGCGGCATGCTGTGAACGAGTTCACTGATTTTTGACAGTGCCTCCACTGGATCGCTATCGAACATCAGCGGCTGGATGCTGTGCAGTTTGTCTGTTGCATAGGTGGAGACACAATTGGGGGTGGACGGCAGGTCCACCAGGCGGCCATCGTGAACGCCAAGGTCAGAAGGGCGTCCGGCGCTAAGACTCAGAAAGAAAAGGCCTGCGATTCCCACCGCCATGACCCCCGCAATGACAATAATCAGTGTGTACATTCTGCGCCGTTTCATCAGCTGCTCGTGCCTCTTCCAGGCTTGATTATCAGGTTGGACGTCTGTCTCAGGTCTTCATGTTGCACCAGAATTCCTCGCCGCAGCGATCATGAACCTGCTGCGGGAGACCGTCGTTTTCACCTGGTCGCAGCTGTCAAGCTACGCGAAATACGGACTTCAAGGACTAGGCGTTGGCTATTGTGTTTGAAACGTTGGTGCTGGATTCTCGGTGATTAATCGATCGATATTGTTACTGCGCGGCAGGTGCGCATTGAGAATACCGATTCGGTCGCGAATTCTGTTAACCTACGTTCGTCTGGTTTTGCAGATTACATAGAAGCGGCCGATTCCGCCGGAATCCTCTAACGTTCAGATGTAACGCGTTGACAGAACAGTAGCACAGGCATCCGCATGAACGCTGTTGCTCAAACACCCGCTTCAACGAAGCCCTGATTTTTCACACACGTGTTGTTTTTTGTTTCGAGCAGTCGCTCGTATCGACCGCCGAACGGCGGACCCAGGAGTGTTCACCCATGGCAGGGACGGTTCGCCTGATTCTGGCGTTTCATAATCATCAACCAGTCGGAAATTTCGATGGCGTGTTCGAGCAGTCGTATCAGGAAAGCTACCTGCCATTCCTGAACGTCCTGACAGAATACCCCGACATCCCGTTTGCCCTGCATATATCCGGCAGTCTGCTGGAATGGATCGAGCAGGCCCATCCGGAGTACGTTGACCGCGTCCGACAGTTGGTCGCTCAGAATCAGATTGAGATCATCGGCGGGGCATACTACGAACCGATTCTGGCGAACATTCCCAGCCGGGATCGCATCGGCCAGATCAGCATGTACACGGACCATCTGGAAAGTCTGTTCGCCACGACCGTGCGCGGCATGTGGGTGCCGGAACGCGTGTGGGAACAGTCGTTTGCCGGCGACATCACGGCGGCCGGGATCCGCTACACAATTCTGGACGATCATCACTTCCGCGCCGGTGGTATGCCGCAGGAAGATCTGTTTGGTTACTACGTCACGGAAGACGAAGGCCGAGTTCTTTCCGTGCTGCCCGGTAGTGAACGCCTGCGGTACATGATTCCGTTTCAGGATCCGGAGCAAACGGTCGAATACCTGCGCGACATTGCCAATCGCTTCGACGATCCGATTGTTGTGTTTGGTGATGACGGTGAAAAGTTTGGCACCTGGCCGGACACGCACAAACACGTTTACGAAGATCGCTGGCTGGAAAGATTCCTGCTGGCGCTGCGCGAAAACGCATCATGGCTGCAGGTGACAACACCATCTGAGACCATCGATCATGTCAGGCCGCTGGGGACGTACTACCTTCCCAATGCCAGTTACCGGGAAATGACGGAATGGGCTTTACCGCCGGAACGTCAGGCCGAGCTGCAACGACTTACGCATCTGAACCGTGAAAATGACCAGGACTGGCAGCAGTTAATGACGTTTTCCAGCGGCGGATTCTGGCGCAACTTCCGCGTGAAGTATGCCGAGAGCAATGAGATGTACGCGAGGTCCATGGAGATCAGTTCGCGGGTGGGTCAGCTGGATGCCAACACTGAGTTGAACGGTGATCAGCGTGAATTGCTGGAAGATGCCCGGCGTTGTCTTTACCGAGCTCAGTGCAACTGCAGCTTCTGGCACGGTGCGTTCGGTGGCCTTTATCTGCCCCACCTGCGCAATGCTGTGTATACTAATCTGATTGAAGCCGACGGAATTCTGGAAGAGATTACACGTGACACCGACAAATGGGTGGACGTCAGCACGGGAGACTTCAATCTTGATGCGCGTCAGGAAGTGCGTCTAAGCAACCATCGGCTGGTGGCACTGTTCTCACCGGCATGTGGCGGGCACATGTACGAACTTGACGTACGGACCTGCCGGACCAATCTGCTGGCCACACTGAATCGACGTCCGGAAGCCTATCACCAACGCGTCTTCGACCACGCACAAAGACTCCGTGACGCGGCAGAACGCGGCCATGATCTGCAGGAAGACGTCGCCAGCATTCACGATATTGTCCGCTTCAAGCAACCGGATCTGGATAAGAAGATTGCGTACGATAAGTGGCCACGAAAGAGTCTGGTTGATCATTTTCTGCAACCTGGCCTGTCGTTTGATGACTTCCATCGTGGCGAGGGAATCATTGGCGATTTTGCCACGTCGACTTACGAAGCGTCTGTTCGTCGAGGTGATACGGAAATTGTTCTGGAGATGCTGGGTCGTGGAATTGTCGGCGGCGCTGATGTCACCGTGCAAAAATCTGTGACCGTTTCCCGGACGCAGCCCAACGACATACGAATTCAGTATCAACTGCAGGGATTGCCTGCAGGCGTGCCATTACACTTTGCCTCAGAATTCAACTTTGCCACGATGCCCGGTGGCGCGTCCGACCGCTACTTTTACGACACCACGGGAACGCAGTTGGGAACTCTGGATTCGCAACAACAACTGGCTCTGTCAGACCGGATTGGCATGGTGGACGAATGGCAGGGGCTGGATGTGTCGCTGGAATTGTCGCAGCCGGCCGGAATCTGGACGTTTCCGATCGAAACTATCAGTCAGTCTGAATCCGGTTTTGAACTGGTCCACCAGAGCGTCGTTGTCGTTCCGCACTGGGAGTTTGTCGCAGTCGACAACGGTGCCTGGTCTGTGGAAATCCGTCTGGTGCTGGACACGTCGTTAGCTCGCGCACGGCAGCTTGCTGAAATTGGCGAAGAGCGAAAAGGCTGGGGTGCAGAACAGTCAAAGCAGATTGACGCAACAAGCGAAGTTCCGTCGGTAACTTAGTGAATGTAGGGCCGGTTCCTACGGCCGCGCATTCTGTGGAGTTTGATCGGCCGGTGGGAACCGGCCCTACCCTGCTGCCATACTTTCGCCCCGCCCGGAACAGACCAACGTCGATCGTCAGGCATGCGCCCAGGGCCGGGCCAGGTGAAGTGCCGGACAACGAAGATCAAGCGTAAAGAAAAGCGTCCCGGACGTTAGTCACATCCGGGACGCATGGACGCACAGTTTACTTCTTTGGAATCTTCAGTTCTTTCAGCGTGGCCACAAGATCCTCGCCGTGGCTGCCGGCTTTCACCTTCTTGTCGATGTGCTTGATCTTTGCGTCGTCACCAATGATGAAAGTCCATCGTTCAGGAACACTTCGGCCCTCGTGAACGACACCATAGGCTTCGGCAACTTTCTTGCCGGGATCACTCAGGATGGCATAATCCAGTTCCAGTTCCTTTGCAAATGCTGTGTTTTTTTCAACGCTGTCACAACTCGCGGTGAAATAGGCAACTTTGAATTCGCGGATAGCTTCGCCGTTCGCACGGAACGACAGACACTCCTTTGTTCAGCCACCGGTAAACGCTTTTGGGTACCAGGCAATCACCACCGCCTGCTTACCCTTAAAATCAGAAAGTTTGTAGGTCTTCCCATCACTGCCCTTCAGCTCGAAATTCGGAGCATCATCTCCGGATTTCAAATCAGCTGCATTGGACATGTTCATTGCTCCTGCCATAACGGTTGCGACAAGACCCAAGGTGAAAAATTGTTTCATCCTGGAAATCTCCTGTTTGAAAGAAAGCGGCACTGTGGCAGTGCCGCGCGAGTGTGACTGCTCCATTGTTGCCAAACCCACACCGAATCTGCCACGATAGGCCAGGGATTGGCGTGTACTTTTGTCGAAACGGCTTTCGAGAGGCCGCAGAGACGGAAAGTCGGCATGCTTCGAGTCGCTCGTTCCCAATTAGCGGCGGATGGCAGCGATGTTGGCAGCCGAACTCTCGTTCAGTTTACGTTCAGCACTCGGACGCGGTGGTTGTTGCTGTCACCGATGTAGACTCGGCCGACGCCATCGACGTACACACCGTGCGGCCGATCAAGTTGGCATTTCAAAGCGACCCCGTCGGGTCCATCACCTTTCTTTCCGTTACCGACAATCGTTTCGATGGTGCCGGTCGAGACCCTGATGACGCGGATCGTGTGGCTTTCGGTGTCCGCAAAATAAATGTCTCCGTCCGGTCCCAGAGCAACTCCTTTGGGGCCGGATAGCGCGGCCTGTTTGGCTGGACCTCCGTCACCCGAATAGCCCTTCTTTCCGGTACCGGCAAGGTGGTGCAATGTATTTGCATTCAGATCCATGCGATAAATTGCGTTCCCTTCCCGCAGTGCGAGAATCAGGTTATGCCGGCCGTCAAAGTCGAGGGCTCGAGGACCGTTTGTCGGGGTGCCTGCGATGGGCGCGCCATCGGGCGTCGGTTCGCGTTCGCCGGTCCCCGCAAAGGTGGAAATGATACCAGTCGTGAGATCCACTTTTCGCACGCGGTGATTTCCAATGTCACAGATGTAAAGATTGCCCTTGTTGTCCAGAGCAATGGAATGCGGCCGACTAAGCTGCGCCTGAGTCGCCGGTCCGTTGTCGCCGCTGAATCCCTTTGCTCCGTTGCCGGCGACCAGTTCGATGATTCCGGTGGCTGCATTCACCTTCCGGACAATGTGATTCTGCATTTCCACAAAGAACATGTTACCGTCTTTGTCGAACCGCACTTCGTACGGTTCATTCAGCGCTGCGGCTGTCGCCGGGCCGCCGTTTCCCGAGTTGCCTTTTTGACCATTGCCGGCGACAGTCGTGATCACGTTGGTTTTCGGGTCCACTCGACGAATGACGTGAGAACCGACCTCACAGATATACAGCGCTTTGTCAGGACCGATCACGATGCCAAAAGGCTGCGACACGGCTGCCCGATCGGCCGGTCCATTGTCGCCGGAATATCCGTCGGTGCTGGTGCCGGCGACAGTTGTGACGTCAGCTGTTGCAGCAGCTGGCGGAACAGCAGCGGCCAGGTATAAAACGACTGTCAGACAGGATAACTTCATATGCTTATGTCGCTTCTGATGAGGCAAACGGCAGAAGAATCTTACCTGCGTGGCTGGGGTGTGACCATCGCGGCGGCGACTATCGGTCGTTGGCCG
>JBDONA010000191.1:0-8141 GCA_039831575.1 Fuerstiella sp.
GGCTGTGGTTTTCCCGTGGTCGTTTGCATCTGGCGCGTCCTGTCGAGTGAGAGGAAAGAACGGCGCAGACCGGTTGCACAGATTGAGCAGATTGGGGACGCGAACCAGCAAAGTCTGATTGCGTAAAGCGTGGCGGCTCGATAAATTGGATGCCGTCGACATCAATCGTCAGTCTGTGTAAGCAGTCTGCGAGTGATGAGAAGCCATAGGGGCCAAGGTGCTGATACACCTCGACGGTCCGACCTCTCACCAGCTGTCCACATTGGGCAGCTTTTTTCGTTTCGGCCCGCATCTTGGCACCGCCGAATTGAGTTGTCAACGGTAGTGTGGACCAGTGACTGCGGACATGGACGCTCAAAGCGATTCTGTTTGGGAATGACTCAAACATCGCGTCGCCCCTCCACCAGAAACCGCACGACCTCTTGCCGTGGAATCCGCCGCCGGAAGTCCTTATCCCAAAATCCGTCGATTCTGTGAGCATCAAACAGCCGGTTCACCAATCGCTCGCATGATTCATCGAGTTTGGCAACTTCGGCAGTGGTGAAAAATGGCTGGTCTGGTATTTGAACTTGGCGCATGGCCATCTCCGTCCGGTCCACTGCGGCACCATCCGCACAGACTGGTCGTGTAGAAAACGGTGGATTCCCATCGCCGTTGTAATTGGGGAAGTTCAAGACGCCTCAGTTTTGAGGCTCATTCATCTCGCGAGATTCAGCGAGGGGCTACACCGGACTCATATCGGTCACAGTGTTCGCGGCGAAAAGCGAGTGCCGCGTTGCAATAGTTTGTCGCTTCACAAATCATCAAAAATGGTTCTTCGTTTAGTTCCGGCGATGTCGTCTTTAGTGTCAAGCATCAAGTTGATGCCGTTGTTATGTGGATCGGCAATCTTAGCGATGTTGTCCGTGATTGCACGACATTTCCAGGCGGTTTTTGAAGATCCGCTGAGAGCGTTTGTATCGCCCAGGATGTTGGGCGTTCGACAAATATCGAATAGTATGTAGGGCGTTGTGTTACATCGCACTCACACGGGCCAGATCGCCCAACTGCGACGATGTCGGAGGGGCTTCTTACTTCTTTAAGTCGCAGAGTTTTCAGTATCGGTTCAGATCAATTGTACAGCCCAGAATGTTGGGTCGTCTTCCCTGAAATTGACTACGCAGCAAGGTGTCATTCATATTCTCTGGCATCTTTAGCAAACCACCAGAAAGTACTTTCAGGCATCGAATGAGAACGCTGTCCGGTCAGTTCGGTCCCAAGTCGATAGCAAGCTCGGTTCCCAACCGGTCGGGCAAAGGTGGCGGTTCTTCGTCGGCAAACGTGTATTCAGAAAAACTAGGCGGTGCTCCCAACAGAAACTCCAGCCACTTCTCCCTAGTCTTCACGGTTCTATACAGCCGTTCATCGATGGTCCCGCTGATAAGCGGATAGAGGACGTCCAGCGTCGCGTCAGCATTGTTCTTTCTTAGACGATTGGTCAATGATCCGAGTCGGTCAATCCGCCCGACGCGTTGTTCGATCTGGGCAGGATTCCAACCGAGGTCATGATGCACGATCCGTCGGCAATTCTTGTGTAGGTCCAACCCCTCCTGCATGACTTCATTGGCAATGAGGATCATGGGGTATAGCGGTGTGTTGAATGCCTCACGCAGTCGTTCTCGGCTCTCGCCGTCCTTGGTATGTCGTGCGAAATCACCCGTCCTGATCGGCCCGTTTAGAATTTCAAGTTGCTGAACCGGGTCTCGGTCGCAAAAGTAGGTCAGAAACTCGCGGAGTTGTTGGAGCCAGCGTTCCCCGGCCATCGTCTGCCAAAACTTTGACATGTAGCCCAACATTGCAGCGGATTCGATGGGATCCACCGAGAGTCCCGCTTGCTTGGCTTCGAGCAGTAACTCAGCGATGAACGGAACCTGCTTGTACGTCAGATACCGCGCCAACTGTTCGACGACCCTGACTCTCAGTTCTCCCGACAAGTGTTCAAGATGGTCAGACAGAAGCTCCCATAACGATCCTCCGTCACCGATGGCCATGAGTGCTACGCGTTCGGTGATTCTCCAGGCAGGCTCCACGTCGCCGACGGGGTTATGTTCAAATTCATCCTCGGCGAGATCGAGGCCGAGTGGTACGAACTCGTCGTCCAGCAAATGCCGGAACAATGCGTGGTGGTTATCATGGGAATCATTACACGAATGCCATAGCCGAGCGGTGGCCTGTTCCACGCAACGTTTGGCGATCTGGTAGTCGAGGCGTTCTGCTGCCGTCTTTCCCACTCTTACACCCTGCAGAGTTTCATTCGCGTCTCGCACGATCTCAGGCAATTGTTTTCTCGCCCAGTCGGCAACCGGCGCCAGCGTTCTCAAGTACGGCTCGCGTAATGCAAGGCACAGCGCATCCTGCGTTCTTTGGAAACGTGCCTGGAGCAGCGAATGACGGCCGCGCCGTCGCTTCTCCTCAATCTCCTGCGAATCGAAAACGTCGTTTACCGCCGCATCGGGATAGACTCGCCGCCAGCGTGTCAGCTGCCACGTCTCCCAAATCGCGTCCAGTTCCCTTCGTAGCTGCTCGAGCGTTGCGACGCGGGAGCAAAATATTAGAGTCTTCTCGCCTCTATTGGCCGCATCCAGCGCATCTGTGATCGAATCTGATCCTTTGGGGTGCTCATGATTATTGGGTTCAATGCTGTTAAGAATCTCCATTAACAGTTGGCGGTAAACTTCAGCCTTTTGAGGAAGATCTTTGTCGTCTGACAGAATGGATCCACTCTTTGCGGCGGCGTAGGACGACACCATGTTGATTTCCACTGCGGCCTTATGGGTTTGTCGCCCCTGTCGGAACAACTCTGCGATAAACCGTTCGTAAATCAGAAACGGTAGTGCTTCGGCACCGTTCGCATGAATCTTCCGCGGAATGTGATTTCGGTAGACCCGCTTTTCATCACGGAGACTGCGAATCATCCACTGACGAAATCCCGGGGCGATCGTGCTGGTCTTGAGTTCCTTGAGAGATTCGATCTGTTTGGCAACGACCATTAGGGCCGGATGCTGGATGTCGTTGAGTCCGGAAGGATCGTTGTCGTAAAGGGTTCGAAACTCAGCAGCAACGGCGGGGTCCAGAGAGGACCATGTCTGCTGAAAGGCCTCATACTCAATCTGGTAGTCGTCAACGGCTGCAAGCAGTGTTTCAATCTGGTCCTCAAGGTCGTCCGGAGCGTTTTTTGCACCGGCGAACAATGAGAAAATCTCTCTGAGTTCTGAAACGTCAAGCTGAAACGGTGTCGCCGTTAGAAATAGCGCCTTGCGGAATGATCCCCCAAAGACTTTTCGCATGGCGCTGGTCCGCAGCGAGTTGGGATTCTTCAGCTTATGCGCTTCATCGACGATCAACAGATCAATCGTCGGCATCAGTTTTCCGGTCAAGACAAAACGGGCGCGATATAGAGCACGTCGGACAGCCCTTTGGTTTTCGAATGCCTTGTATCCGTCCTTTTTGAACAGATCGTCCAGTCCGGCGTCGCCCGGGCTCCGACCACGTCGAAACGCTTTTCGCAAGTGTCGCTCTACCTTGCTTAGCTCGAACACGCCCAGAAACAATTCCTGTTCAACATCAACTCGTTCGTGTTCACCGTCACGGAATCTCGCCATGATGGCGTTCGCAGTCTTTCCGTGCAGGTTTTTCCAATGAAAGAACAGCGACAATAAATAGGTTTGCCCGACGGATCCGCGGCCACTTTGAAACATCGTGATCGGAGCTACGACAACCGGATGTTCACGTACCAGTTCGACAAACTCTGGTAATCTGCGAGCTGCCCTGACGTCATCGCCAAAATCGTACATGTCCTTGAATCGAGAGAACTCGGAATACCATTTTCTATTAAGGTCTGGGCCGGGCGTCACCACGACGATGCGGGCACGTTTCTTCACGTGACGCATTGCTGCTGCAATTCCCAGCGCCTCGAACGTTTTCCCCATTCCGACCTCGTCAGCCAGCACTATGCCGGGGCGTTCGTCGAGCATGTCGAGCGCTCGGATAACGGTGTGCTCCTGCCGTTCCACATCCGACAATGGAATTCCGTCTTTCTCGGCGCGAGCCCCCAAAGTAACGAAGGTGCGAAGCCAGTCGCGAGTCCGCGTCGTCATTGCTTCGCCTCTGTATAGAAATCGAGAATTGGCTTCACCCATGCGGGGCCCTCGACATTAAAGCCGGTCTGAGTCAATTCCCCGCGAATCTGTATACAGAAGTCAGATAGGACGTCCATTTTTGCATCTCGGTCTGCTGTCGGTTGCAGTTCAACTTCGCCAAGCGTACGAAGTAACTCTGCCCCATAAAACCATGCTTCTGCGGCAGATAGCGTCTCCAGCACTACGGCCTTCAGCATGCCAGCCCACGCTTCACCAACGCCGACCGCTCCTGCAAGCCTCAGTCGGAACGCCTGAACCGATAGCTCCGGGTCACTCAGATCGTCGGCAACAGCCCACCATGCCCGAAAGACGTCCGTTGGCCCAAAGCCATCGCCAAAGAACGAGGTCAGGTCGTCCCCATCGGTGTTCCCATTGTCCCTCTTCTCGGCAATCTGAATCGCTCGTTCTGTACCAATCCGCCGGCCCAGGAGCATGAGCAGTTCATCAAGTCCAATGGCACTCACGGCTGGAGTTGCCGGAAGTGCGACAAGGTCCGTGACGAGGATCGGCACTGAGTACTCATTCCCATTAACATGCAGAATCACGTCGGCGCTAACTGGATTAAGCACAAAGTCATCGACGCAAACGGGTGCGGTCGGAGCTGAATCTGACCCGGCAAGTGCTTTCTCGTCATAGGTTAGCCGCCAGCCACGCAAATTGGCGGCATCACGAGACCACGTTACAACCAGGTCGCGTTTCACAGGATCATGTGACGCCTCATTGATCGCCAACGCGTAGTTCATCCCCGGTTTAGGAAATTCCCTCTCGTTCAACGTCAGTGCAGACATCGGTGCATGAATCAGCTCCGGCATAAGATCTCGAATGGAAAGGCTCGAGGCAATGCGAAACGCGACACCCACTTCGACGTTACCCTGTCCCATACCAGCCGGCATGAGCAATGCGCGACGCGACATATTCGGCGATCCCATCAGCACCAAGGTTTCCTTCGTCTGCCCCGTGCGGTAGCCGACCATCAGCAACTTCGCGTGAAGTGGTCGATGCACCGGCCGACCTTCGATTAGTCGAGTCGAGGGATGCAACCACAGCTGTACATCACCAAAGTCCTTCTTTGCCGCCACAATTGTCTTCTGCGGAGCAAATGCTACGGGTTGCGGCTGCATCCACAGTTTTCGTTCCTCAATCGCCTCACCGGCTTCGTCAAGTGGCCATCGTCGAGTCCTGCCTGTCTCGTCGAGATATTTGATCGTCGTCGGACCGATGGAAATCGGGACCAGATGCTCCAGATACTGAGTGCCCTGTTCATCGATGGAGCTCCATGTCCACAGACGACCAAGCCCCTCTTCGAGCGATGAAACGGCAGAAGCATGTACTTGGGGGTTTTCCCAGGCAACACCGATGTCGAGCACCGCGTCTTTCGCCATCAGGTGAGCGAGCGAGCCAAAGACGGACGTCGGATCCAGATCGGTTCCGTCGTCGCGTTCATAGAACGGAGCCAGGAGACCAAGCGAATGGATGACGGCATCATCTGGCAGCAATGCGACAAGCTGCTCAATGATCGGACCGAGGGTGGAATCAACAATGGAAACGCTTGCCGTTGCAGTCTCGAAGGGCGAGGCTTGGAGCCGCCGCTGTAACTCGTCCCGGAATAGCTGCAATTGTGTTCCGGGACGCCGAACGAGATTCCGTACCCGGACGAGGTGTTCGTCCACCGCCCGCAGAACTGTTGCATCAGCCGCAACGTCGTAGTTCAGATCCATGCACTGGAACAGCTCAGTGTTTCCGCCATACCCGGAAAATGTAAGGTTGCCGGAACCGATCATCAGCCTGGCGTGCTTTCGGTACAGCAACAGCACAGCCTTCGGGTGAAATACGGCACTCGAAACCTCAAGCAGGTCGAAAGGCAGGCGACGTCCCGGTCGGCGTTCTGCGGCGTCGACAATGGCCACAACGGGCGTTTCCTGCAGTGCACGGCGTGCTTCCTGATGATAACGCTGAGCCTGCTCAACCGGATCGGACGTGAGTCGCAGGACCGCCCGCAGGACATGGTCTTCGAAAAACGCCGGATCGAAACTGTACGAAAGAAACAACGCTCCAAGGCATGGTTCCTCCGCGGGAAGCCGATCCAGAACGCGTCCCGAGGAAATCTTCATTCAAGCCTCCCTAGATCCGCGAGAAGCTGTCGAACGACGCTGAACTTAAGTCCGGGGAATTTAGATTCTGACTTGTAACCGTTGTAGCCAGTCACTTGCATAACCAGCTTCCCCTGTTCATCACGTAACCACGCGCCGCCTCCACGACGAGATTTTTGCACGGCGCGATGGAATGCCAGCAAATGTCCCAGCGAGTCAACAGAGTTCGATGTGGTGAGCTTGGTAAGCAACTTGATGAATTCCGGGCCATGAAACGTCAGGCCTCGGAACCGTTTGGCGTCAGCTGCACTGAGCACGCCGGCGCATACAGACCGAAGCTCCCCCGCCTCGGTTTCTGAAAAGCTCGCCTCCGCCACCGCATCAAAATCCGCAATCCAGCCGTGTTGGTCGACGTAGCCGTATGCGCGATCAAACCGTGCAAGCAGCACTTGCGCCATTCCGCCAAACGCCAGGGCCACCTTAACTTTGTTTGCGAGCTCCGCAGAAAGCTCGCCCCATTCACCGGCAAGTAACCCCTGCAGTAAGGCTTCCGGAGCGTCGATCTGGTCTGCATTGGCTGCAATTAAGGGCGCGGCGAGTGGAAGCGTTGAGCCATCACGGGCCGCCACGAACAGCGCGTTCCACAGTCGTTCCTGTTGTTTTTTTCGCTTGCCGTGTACCAGCGACGAAAGCCGAGACCGTTGACGCCTGTGGATATGAGGGCGGTTCGGCGTTCTTGAAAAAGTTCGACAGCGTGTGGAGCTTCCGTCAACAACGTGTCAAATCGCAATGGTCGCTCTCTTTGTCGATTAATGACGATCGATTCTGATGATTCAAGACTTCCTAATGTCCTAGCATCACTGGTGAACGCAAGTCAGTTGGCGGAAAACATTGAAAACTTAAAGAGCACAGGATCACGACATGCTCTTGGCATGTTGTAGTAGACCTTGAAGCCGATGTGACCGTATTGAAGGTTATTTCCCCAGTGAGTTGGATCGCCCGCGTGGCCGATGACTAGATCGCTTCGAGAACCTCGGCCTTATCGAGCGCCCCGAGACTTTGGGCTGTTTCGAGTGTTGGCGACTCCGTCAGCCGCTTCGCTGAGACCATGCAAGCCCCGACGTCTTCTGTTCGTTGTTTCGTTCCAATCCTGAACGGCCCGCCCGTCAGGCTTGAACTGTGGAGCCTGCGATCTGCGAGAACGGTCTGGTCGTCGATAATCGGTATCTGCAGGAACCGGGCCCGGTTGTCGAATTGAAAATCGCCTGTGCAGAACTGATCGCCGAACCCGTTCAGCCGTCGGAAAAGACTCCGCGTCATCGTTCGAGTGGAGTTGACCAGACGTCCGAGGGGAACGGATTCGTAAACGGTCCCGGGTCTTACGATCGGTTCGCTCTTTAATCTGCGCTGAAGTGTCTCGTCATCGAGCGACCCCGCGTCGAGGAAGTTCTCGGTCGCACTGCTGATCATTTCCGCATCGAAGTGCTGCAATGTCTGGATCTGTCGCCATAGTCGATCCGAATGACTGATGTCGTCAGCATCCTGAATGGCCATCCACTCGGAACGGAACTGACGAAAGACAGCATTCGTGATTCGATATGGTCCCCAGCCGCCTGCTGTTTCGTATTTGATGATGTTGTCGGCCGAAGGGAGATCTGGCCACCCTGCTCCGTCGGAGACGACGTGAACAATCGGAGCCGAGTAACGCTGATCCAGAATCGACTGCACGCATTCCGCAACAAACTGGCGGTCCGCCGCGCAGAACGGTATCACGACATCGACGACGACCGGCCCGACTGGCGGGGCGGGTTCCCAGATCCCGATATCCTGATCGATGGCGTCACCAACGGCGAGGCCGAGTTCATCGCCCCAT
>JBDONA010000434.1:0-1936 GCA_039831575.1 Fuerstiella sp.
GATGAGTCACCTCCGGAAGGTGTGATAACCTGGACTTATTCACAAGCGCCCGTAGCTCAGCTGGATAGAGCAGCGGACTTCTAATCCGCAGGTCATAGGTTCGAATCCTATCGGGCGTAATGTTTTTACTGGCGAAACGTAGTTGCTGACTGAAGTGTCAGTCAAAGTGTCAGTTTACTCCTGCATCTGTTCCGAAGTGTCAGTTGCAGCTGCCAGCCAGACGGCTTCAGCGACCTCATCTGCATCAGACTGGACGTAGAATTCCATCGTCGTCTTGATGTCGTCATGCCTCATCAGCTGCATCAGAATGTGCGGTTTGACCTTGTCGGCCCAGCGACTGCCGAAGCTGCGGCGCAGGTCATGGGCCGAAGCATACTTCGAAGCTGAGACCCGTATTCCTGCAGCCTTGCCGATGGCAGATATTTGTTTGGTGACCGTGTCACACCGGGTCTGCATTCCATGATCGCGGCGAAACTTCAACCGGAACACATTTCCGATCCGTTCGTCGTCTGGGATAGTTTCCAGGAGGTGAGCGAACTCGGGAACCATCGGAAGCAGTCTCCGCTTCCTGCTCTTGTCTGCGTCCGCTGGAATGGCGAACATCGGATACTGCCCTGACATGTCGACACTGATTACGTCTTCAGCATCAGTGTCCCAGCTCAGGGTGATCGCTTCGTTCAGACGCAGGCCTCCGAGGAACAGGCCGCGAAGAAGGAATTTCCAGCTGTCTGCCTGAGTTTCTCCGACCTCCTTTGCTGTCCGCTGCAGCATTCGCGGAAACTCTTTAACGGTAACCGGCCTGCCTTTACTCTTCCCCTTGCTGCTGCCTTTCGGCATGTCGACGTGTGGGCACGTGGCAAACATGCCTTTCCGTGTCGCCCACCGAAGCATTTTCCTGAGGTTTCGCAGATGCTTAGACAAGGTCGTAATACCCGTGGACTGCGTCACCTTGTCGCCAGCCTTCTTCCGAGCTGCGGCGATCACTTTAGTTGTAAATGTCTGCAACATGGCGCCATTGACAGCCTGAACTGTCTTTGGTTTACAGACGGCCTCTAACCTATTCAGCGTCACACCGATGTCGCGAATCGACGAAGCTTTCAATCCGAGAGTCGACTCGTTCAAGTATTGCTGCCTGAACTCCTTCCACGGCGTTCTGACCTTCTTACTCCAGCTTCCTTCTGCAAGATCTCGCCGAATAACACCGGCCTTCTGATCGGCCTCTCGCTTCTTTGTGGTCTTCAGGCTGACTCGCTTCGTGTTGCCGTCGCGAGGGTCAACGAACTCCACGTAGTAAAACTTCCGGCCGTCGCCTGGCTTGAAAACAGACATCTTTACGTCGTTCATTTTCTTCCCTTTCGGTGAGACTTACGTGCGGAAAGTTTCAATTCGAATCCAAAGTATTCAGCGAGCGCTGCTGCAGCTCGAAGGCTTAGGCCTCTGTCTTCTTCATTCAGAAAACGACATAACATCGGTTCGGACAGGCCGGTCTCTCTGGCAATCGTGGAACGACTGACCGGCGCCTCTCGGAGTAGCGTTCGAAGATGGTTGTTGATTTCTTCTGCGTCCATCCTGTAATGATAAGCAAGCGTCTTTACGATTGTAAAGAGTCAGCCTGCGGATACCGGTTCCCATAACCGCAGCTTTCCGCCTGAGTCCCGGACTTCTTCAGCGTTTTTGTACCATCTCTCTGTAATGCTGAATTCGACTTCGACCGGAATATCCGACTGCATAACATCCTGCATGGACTCCTTCATGATGTCGCAGACCTGCTGCGATTCATCATTCCAGTGGGAGGCCTCAGGCAGTTCGATGACCACTTCGTCATGAATGAAGGCGACAGTCCGGAAGCCTGCCCGGAACAGTCGCCACAATGCCAGCTTCGCGCCGTCCGCTGCCATACCCTGAAACGGTGTGTTTCTGGCCTGACTGAATCCGA
>JBDONA010000466.1:0-1935 GCA_039831575.1 Fuerstiella sp.
GGACGACAAAGTTCCCGTCGACATAGAGATGATCGCCGCTCAGTTCGAATCCAAAGTACTGGGCCCGGCCGCATGCCTCGATTTTGAAGCCAGTTCTCAGAGGGTCTTTCTTCTGGGCTCGCCGGCCAGCCTGTTTACGCGGCAGGCGACACGGGACTTCATGACAATTGCCATCAATATGAATGCGAAAATACCAGCCATCAGCACCCGTCTGGCAGCAACTGTATTTGCTGGCACAGTTCGCTGAGTACCCAAGACTTCGGCAGAGGAACACAATATCTGCTGCGAGTTCTCGGGACGCGGTCGTGATCTCGAACCCACTCCGGTGACGACTACCATCCGAATCGATGAGTCCGGCCAGCAATTGCAGGCGATCATTACGGTTCGCTGTCAGGTAGATATGCGGGATGAATTTGTTGAATGAGCGACATCCTGCGAGACCGAGGTTTTCAAGCACCTCGGTAACAATGTTGTATTTCCCCCGCCCGGTGATCATGCGGTAGGTGGGACAACGGTTATCTCGATCACGAACAATGGTGCGCGAACCTGTTGACTGAACATAGTTGTCCCAGGCATCTGCTGTTTCTTCGTCTGCAGTGGTCAGCTCGACGGTGTCGACAATGTGGCCATCACCAATCAGCAGCCCCAGAATGTACGGAGGCAGGGGGAGAATCGCAGAAGACTGAAAATCGATCGGGACACGATAGAGCTTACGCAGATGTTTCCACGAGCGTGCTTTCGTCAGGTAATCGCAAACCGTGATATTCGTGATTTCGCCGCCTTTCTGACTGCAATCCCACCGCTTGCCTTCATTGGTCGACATGAGAGACAGAATGTGATCACCGTTAACGATGAACGGTTCTCCCCTGCGAGGTACGACGCGAAACATCTCGTCCTCACCGCGACAGAGCCGCTTTACCTGCCGTGGTCGACTGTCAGGACCCATGAGTTTGTCACCCACTCGGATGTCCTCGACGGGCCTGACTGTTCCATCGAACATCAGGATGGGATGGCCGGCGGCATGGCAGCCTGTTGGCAACACGACGCACGGATTGTCGTCGCGATCCCGCAAGTGTTCGTACACGGCCGCTTTGGCCGCCTCCTGATAATTCCGCAAAATGAGCATTCACAATTGCCTGATCAAAACGTTGGTTCTTCCGCCATCGGTCGGTTCATGCTTTTCGAGCGCGATCTTCACGATCTGGCTGTCATCGCCGTACGCGCCACCATGCTCGAGCGCGTCGAACAAGGATTTTTGGACGTTATCCAGATCGCGGCGACGGCGATCGGGCGGGTAGACATCGACACGGACGAAGAGCGGTCCCGTCATCGGTTGCACGCCCATCGCCGCGAGGATCGCGATCACCTCCCTGCGAAAGCGACGCCCCTCACGGCTGATGAGTGTCCGAGCCCCGACCCGTCGCCAGTAATGATTAATGGACGGCGGATAGGGCAGTTCGACTTCGAGCATCATGCCAGCCTCTTCCAGGGAGCGGTCTGAGGTTGAGCCGCAGCCCCGGCTGCCGGTGCTGCCGATTCCTTTTTCGAATACCCTTTGATCTCGTTGACGATCTCGCCCGTGTCGTGTCGCGTCTTGCACCGCACACGGATGACCAACGGCAAGTTGTGCAACTCGACGGAATCACGCGGCTTGGTCACACCGACCGCTCGACAGATGGCCGAGAGCTCCGATTGAGCGATCGTCACTGCCGTGGCATTTGGGTTGTTCAGGTTGAGCCGCGCCCAGAGAAAACGGTTCTTGTACGGACCAACGATGACCTGAAACGTGAGCTGCAGGTAGTTTCCGGTTCCCGCCTTGGTCGGTTTGAATTCCGATTCGGTAATGACCGCTTCGTATTTGCCGGCGGGTATCGGTTCGAAATCGGTTGTCGGTTCCACTGTGTCGGCATCGAAGCCATTCAGATCAGCCATTGG
>JBDONA010000312.1:0-1932 GCA_039831575.1 Fuerstiella sp.
AGCTGCTTCATCTTCGTGACTGCATCGACCTTCAATGACATGGCAATAACGTCCGCCGCCATGCCGTGCTCTTCGACGATTTCCGCAACTCGCTGCTCAAGCTGATCGTCGTGGCCGTAGTATTTCAATTCAATGTTCAGGCCGATTTTTCCTTTGCATACTTTCAGAACATCGGCCAGTGGGGGGACACGCTGGTCACGGAACTCCGGTGCAAACCAACTGCCGATGTCCATGTCCTGCAGGTCGTCCATGGTGGCGTCCCATATCTTCAGCTTGCTGCCGGACAGTTTCATGAAGTCACTGTCGTGAAAGACAACGACAACGCCATCGGCGGTTTGCTGAACATCAATTTCGACCCTGTCGGCTCCGTCTTCGATGGCTTGTTTGACGGCGGCAATCGTATTCTCCGGCGCCGCGTGTGACGATCCGCGGTGTGCCATGACCTCGACTTCATCTTCCAGGCGAACACTCTGTATCGCGAAGACTCCGACTGCCCCGGCAACGACCAGCCCCATGATGCCTGCGACCATCGACGTTTTCAACGTGAGCTTAAAACCAGTACGCTGCCCTGCTGTTTCCGCGACGGCCCGGTGTGCTGACTCAATACTCCTGTCACTCAGTTGTCGGTAGAGGTTGAAGATTATTACGGACAACGTCGTCGTGCTGAGCAGATTCACGACCAGCATGATTGAAGCCCAAAATAGCAGTGTCACACCGATTGCGAGTGAAAGCAGCTCCAGTGAACCAAGTGCTCGAGGCACAATAAAACGTCCCACTCCGACCACGATTGTGGTCGCCAGTGTCGTTAACGCCGTCGTGGCAAGTATCCATCCCAGGATCCAAAACAGAATGTCGCGTCGATGACCTGCGACCCTGTCACGACTTGTCGCAAGTAACCTGGACGGCTTGACACCTTCGAACAGCAGCAGCGGAAGCGCCAGGAACCAACCGCTGAACAAGTACAGAAGGGCAACGACCAGAGTCACCACAATGACGCCACCGATTCCAACGGCGACCAGAAAAACGGGCGGCTGTTCCTTCAGGTAGTAATTGATGTCGTATTCGGACAGCAACGTAAAATACACGGCCGCTGCGACAACCAGAAACGGAGCGATCGTTAACAGCGTATACGTAATGACTCTGGCCGTGACCTGGACTACCAGCCACGCATTTGCCCGCGAGAATCGCAGGGCATCCACGAGACCAAGATGCTGGTGCCCTGTGGATGCGAGAACTGCCATCAACGTCGACTGCCTGAGTGCCGCGACACCCAGCCACAGAGTGCCGACGGTAATCAGACAAAACCAGCCCGCGGGACCAAGGAAGAAGAACAGAATATCCTGATCGGCCAGGACGGCATTGCCAGATGCTGCCAGTCCAATCCGAAACTGCAGTCCAACAAGTGGCGTCAACAGCATGAAGGCGATGATCTCATACGCAATAGCCGCCAGTGCCATTTTTTTCCAGGCGGATTGAAAATCGCGGAAGCTGCCGACAATCAAAGAGCGGGTGTTGGTCAACGCGATTCCTTCTGTTCAACTGAGCATTCTTCTTACAGCATTTCATGCTGACTTGTGGCCGCGAAGGGCGCGCTTCAATAGCAGTTTTGTTGCTCCCACGAGCAAGGACGGTTCACGAGAATAAGTAAACTGCTTTAATTCCACCGCCGCATGAATTCAAGACTGCTATGACGACAATGTCAGAAGCTCACCGAGGCACCACCAATGGACAGACTTGAAACCTGGTTTGACGGATGCTCGGCCAGAGTTCAGACCGGTCAGTTTTTCAAACAAGGAAGTGAGCCGCATGGCGCTAGTGTAGTGTCTCACGCAGTTGATGAATTATGAAGTGTGGCTCTTGCTCGGGCTGCTTTTTCGAGAATCTGTTCTGCCGATTTGGTCCAAACGAATCTTGTCGGGTCGGCGTTGTGTG
>JBDONA010000336.1:0-8111 GCA_039831575.1 Fuerstiella sp.
CACTTGATTGTGGGCGACCGACGACCGGCTCCGACGAAGGAAACTCCTCCAGGGACTTTCGGATGAACAGACTGGCTGTACATCATTTTCGTTACCGCGCGCCCACTATTTCTCGGGAACTTCACACTGCAACCAGGACTCGACAACGGACATGAACAGTTCTCCACCTCAATTAAACAGAGACCCCGATGAACAATGACGAAAATCCGGTCGATGTGGCAGTCTGAACAGCGGGATCTGTGAATCCGACGGTCCCCTGCGCTCGCCGCGAAGCTGGGAATGTCGCGACGGTGGCCCGGTGTCTTCAGCAGAGATTGACCATCGCATCGACGAAGGATCAGGTTCCTAACACACGTTGTAAATGAACTTAAGTTTTGTATATCTGGACGCAGGGATCGTGGCAAGTAAACAACACGACTATTCAGACGTCGATGCGACAACTTGCCGCCCCCCTTTCGTCGACGAGCTGGCCCCGTGGGAGGTTTCAACGCGACCTTCAACGGAACCTGTTCGGACAAATCACGAAGGTCCTTGGTCCTTGGTCCTTGGTCGTAGGTCGTAGGTCGTAGGTCGTAGGTCGTAGGTCGTAGGTCGTAGGTCGTAGGTCGTAGGTCGTAGGTCGTTGAGTCTCCACGCGATACGCGAGACCGCACACCCGCCCGTCCGGCAAACGGCAGGTTGCCGACGACAAGGCCCGGTCTACGCCGACTGCGATCGGCCACGAAATACAATCACATATCATATATCTGCAAGGCGCGACGAGCGGACGTGTTTTCGCAGGCGAAGTCCGGTCCCGGATGACATGCTGTCTCAGCGCGATTATTCTGCCGTTCCCTGCGGCGCCAGACCCTGAAGTATTTCAGGGATGACGTGACGTGTGCCTCCGTAAGCCCTTTTCCGAAAGCGTGTCATGAATCGTCGGGCCATCGCCGTGTTGGTCTGTTTGTCTGCTCTGGTGGTGGCTGGTGCGTGGTGGTGGTCAGCCCGGAGTCCACGATGGAATGTCGTGCTCATCACTCTGGATACGACCCGGGCTGATCATCTTGGGTGTTATGGATGCTCCTCCGACATGACACCAAACATCGACCGTTTGGCGTCGGAAAGCGCTGTTTTCGAGCGGGCGTATACCGTCGTCCCGATCACGCTGCCCGCCCACGCCACGATGCTCACGGGCAAATTGCCGCCCGAGCACAGTCTGCGGATCAATGGAGTCAGTCGACTGGCGGATTCCGTTCCCACGCTGGCAGAAATCCTGCAACAGCAGGAATACCAGACCGGGGCGTTTGTCTCGTCATTAGTGCTCGACGCTCGTTTCGGCCTGGCGAGGGGTTTTGACAACTACAATGATCGTCTCGCCAACGGGCCGGACGGGCCGAGGGCCGAACGATCGGCCGCGGAAACCGTCGCGGCGGCCATGGCGTGGCTGAATCGCCTCGCACCCGAACCGTTTTTTTGCTGGGTCCACTTTTACGATCCCCATGAGCCGTATGATGAGCATCGCGAACTGTTTGAAGATCAGTTTGCCGGGCGTCCGTACGATGCCGAGATTGCATACATGGACCGGCACATCGGTCGACTCCTCGACTCCCTTCAGCGGACGGGCGTCGAGGATCGCACACTGATTCTCATCGCCGGTGATCACGGCGAGGGGCTGGGGGATCATGACGAAGCCACACACGGATACCTCGCTTACAATGCCACCATGCACGTCCCCCTGCTGATTCGCCAGCCTGGTCCGGAACACCGCGGGCTTCGTGTGGCGGCCCCGGTTTCTCTGGTTGATATTTTTCCCACGATTCTCGACAGCCTGCAGATCGATCGAACATCTGCATCCACCGGTCGCAGCCTGCTGCCCTACTGGCGCCATTCGTCACTCGCCTCGCGGGCGTGTTACGGAGAAACCGAAGCCCCACTCATGGAAGGCGGCTGGTGTCCTCTGAGAACATGGACGACGGATCGTTGGAAATACATCCAGTCGACGAAACCGGAACTGTACGATCTGCAGGCTGATCCTGACGAGAACAACAACGTGGTCGATCAGCACCCTGCCGAAGTCGCCGCACTGAGCCAGGAATTGACCGATCTGGAATCGCAACTGATTCTGAATCGGGGAGCAAACGCGGTCCTCAGCGAACAGGAGCAACGAGCATTGGCCTCTCTGGGATACACCGGTGGTACCGAGGTCGCTGACAGAGAACGGGACACACCGCGTCGCGACATCAAAGAAACGCTGAAATATGCAGAACAGGTCCACCAATGTATGCACCTGATTGATCGCAACGAGTTCGATAAGGCACAACAGATTTTGACGGAAGTGATCGAGGCATTACCTGACTACTCCAAGGCATGGGGGACTTTGGGAGTCTGTTTCGCCAGACAGGAAGACTATCCGGCCGCAGAACGAAATTTTCGGGAAGCCATCGATCTGGATTCTAACCAGAATTTCGCTCGCATCGGACTGGGGCGGGCCCAGGGCCAGCGCGCACTTTAGGGGGAATAAGAAAGTGAGGGTGAGTTGCGCCTGCTGGTGTTGATTGCTAAACAGCTTCCATGATTCAGATCGTTTCGACACGTTTCATGGAGGTTCTTTGATGGCGAAGTTTGCGCTGGAAGACGTTCTTGTTCACTTCAACGAATTGGAGGATCCGCGATCGTCCGTCAACCTGCATCACCCGCTGCCCAGTGTAATTGTGATCGCTCTGCTGGCCGTGTTGTCGGGCGCGGACGGACCGACCGCAATTCGCGTCTGGGCGGGCGCTCGGACGACACTTCTCGAACGCTGCGTTCCGCTGCCTCACGGGATTCCGTCGAAGGACGTATTTCGCCGCGTGCTGATGACAGTCGATCCGCTTGCGTTTCAGCAGTGCTTTATGGGATGGCTGATTGAACTGAAGAACGCAACGGATTCGGACGACGATTCGCCTGCCGAAAAGACGGTTCTGGCGATCGACGGAAAGACAATGCGTCGCAGTTTCGATCGCGGCAACGGGCTCGGTGCGATGCATCTGGTGAGTGTCTGGCTGACCAACACGGGGCTGACTCTGGCGCAGGTCGCAACCGAGGAGAAATCCAATGAAATCACGGCGATTCCCGAGGTTCTGAAGCTCGTCGACATTCGGGGAGCCATCATCACGATCGACGCCATGGGAACTCAAACAGCCATCGCCGAACAGATTGTTTCTCAGGGTGGCGACTATGTGCTGGCGGTAAAAGGGAATCAGGAAAGCCTGCATCAATCGGTGATCGAATTTGTGGATGCCCATGTCAGTGACGATTTCAAAGGAACAGGCGCTCGACGCCATGTCGTGGAAGAACAGAAACATGGTCGTACGGAGCGTCGGTTTTACATTCAGTTTCCGGTTCCCGACGACCTGAAAGGCAGGGACCGCTGGGCCAGCCTGCGCACGATTGGTGTCGTGGTTTACGAAAGTGAGTCGCCTGGAAAGAAACACAGGACGGAAATTCGATACTTCATCAGCAGTCTGCGGATGGGTGTGAAACAGTTTGCGAAAGCCGTTCGGAGTCACTGGGGAATCGAGAACACGTGCCACTGGAGTCTGGACATGACCTACCGGGAAGATGAGTTGCGAACACGTCACCGGCATCTTGCCGAAAATCTGGCGTGGCTCCGGCGGTTCACATTGTCGCTGCTCAAGCAGCATTCCGGCAAACAAAGCCTCGTGATGAAACGACGACTCTGCGGCTGGAACGAAGACTTCCTGCTGCAAGTCCTGCTCGCACAAGCTACTTAGTGTGCGCTGGCCCTGTGGGGGCACTGATCTTGTTTTGATTCAGCCAGACGGGACGGAGACCGTCTTGGTGGACGTTGGTTCTACACAGGTAGTCATGGACCCTTCTATATCGTTCGACGGTCAGACGTTGTTCTATGTAGTGGCGACATTGGGACGAGATCCAGAATCAGTTATCCATTCGATGGATCTGCAAACCGGTGTCAGCACTCAACTGACTCAGCAGACAGGCAACATACGTGATGCAGGACCAACACCGTTAGGAAACGACCGTGTAATGTTCTGCAGTAATAGAGACACAGCAGGAATCAATGATCGCAAACTGAGAACGTCACAGTTATGGGTGATGGATCGCGACGGGCAAAATATGGAAAAGATCGGATACCTGAATATCCAATCTGCATTGCATCCAGTGCCCATGCCCGATGGGCGATATTTATTCAGCAGCAGCGAAGAAGTAACGAGTCTCCTCTCGTGTGTGAAGTCTCTGAAACATCGAACCTTGCTCCTCACACTGTACGCGGCCGGTCTGCGGATCAGCGAAGGGGCCGCACTGACCATTGCCGACATCGACAGCAGGCGGATGCAGTTGCGGATCGCATTCGGCAAGGGAGCGAAGGAACGTCTGGTTCCATTGTCACCTCGACTGCTGACAGAACTACGAGAATACTGGAAGGAAGTTCGTTCGCCGAAGTATCTGTTTCCCGGAAAAACGTTCGACGTCCCGCTGAATTCCGCGACGATTCAGAAGACCTGCAAGGCTGCCGTTCAGCAGGCAGGGATTCTCAAGAATGTCACTCCCCACACTTTGAGACATTCGTATGCAACCGGACTTCTCGAGGCGGGAGTGGATCTGTTTACGATCATGCGACTGCTGGGCCACAAAAGCCTCAGTACGACCATGATTTATCTGCATGTACGTCGAGTTCATCTGGGATCAACGCCCAGTCCGATCGACTGGCTGCCGGTGAAACAGGTACCGGACTGGAAGAACCCGGACAGCGACAACCGCGAGTAGCCGATCTGCTGCGACACTATGCGGCTGATTTCGTGCGAGAGAACCGTCCTCAGGCGGTGCCTCAGGTGCAGAGCACTCTGGCGAAACTGACGTTGTGTCGCACGGCCGCACTGGGCGAACACCTTTATCGATGCGAGTCATGCCAACATCGCGTGATTGTCTACAACTCGTGCGGCGATCGGCATTGCCCGCAGTGCACAGGAGCAAAGCGCCGAGACTGGCTGGATTCTTCGGCGCAGCTGTTGCTGCCGGGAGTGATTTTCTATCAGGTGGTGTTCACGATTCCTGACCGCCTGTCGGCACTCACACTGGGCAATCGTCGAGTGATGTTCGACCTGCTGTTTCACAGCGCGTGGCGTGCTCTCAAGCGGGTGATCGAAAACGAGCAGGAATTCGAAGCGGCGGCGGCGATGATGCTGCACACGTGGAATCAGCACCTGGATGCTCACGTTCACTTGCATGCGTTCGTTCCCGGCGGCGGACCTTCCCTGAAGGATCCGCAGAAATGGAAGGCCGCTCACCCGCCGGCTCATGAAACACAGAACCGCTTCTGGCTGGTCGATGCCGACGAACTGAGGCTTGTCTTTCGCACGGAATTCCTTGAGGGGCTGCGTCGGTTGTACTGCAAAGAGAAACTCACACTGGTCGGCGACTGGTCGTATCTTCGTGACGCGGAAGCGTTCGAGACATGGCTGGAGCCGCTGGAACGGCAGGAATGGGTGACGTACATCCAGGCTCCGCCGACGAAGGACACGACACCTGACCAGGTGTTGAAGTATCTGGCACGTTACATGACGGGCGGTCCGATTTCTGATCGAAGACTGGTCAGCCATGCAGCAGGCGAGGTGACGTTCACAGCACGAATCGGCACCACGCAGGGAGGCAGCGAAGAAACGGAAGCAGTCAGTCTTCCCGGAGCTGAGTTCGTTCGTCGCTGGGCGCTGCATATTCTTCCGAAAGGCTACACGAAGAGTCGTCGTTATGGCGGCTACAGCAATCATCACTGCCGACGCTACCTGGCGGCCTGCCGTGAGTTGCTGCCGCTCGAAGAATCACCTGCCGCATCCGACGATGCGAACAGTGAATCGTATCCGGAACCAGCCGATCGACAACATCGCTGTCCGCAGTGTGACGTGACACTGATCCGGATCGCGGGTGATGTTTCTCCGAGCTGGCGTGACGTGATGAGCGGCCGTTTTCGTCCGCAGTGGTATGATGATGGGTGATTCAGATCTTCACCGACGTCTTCGCGATGACTCAGCCAACCTGTTTCGTATGAGTCTGCTGGTGCTGCGCCGAGTGCTGCAACCGGGATCGGATCAAAGACTTTGGAGCGTCATACAACTGAGCAAACCGCTACGCTTGTTTCCGTCGAGCGATCCGGAACCGTGGGACATCTCCCCATTGCGAGTGACAGGTGCATCGCTCGGGAGTAAAATCGTGAACGATCGGCTTCGCGGAGCTCATTGATTCCGCAGTCCCCATAGCAGCGGACGCACGCGAAGCGGAAAAGTCCAACACACGATCTATGAGTCCGCATCCCTGCGGCCGCATAGATCGCAAAACGTTAGAGGTTGCTGAGGAACTCCATTAAACCCTTGTCGTCGCGCCAGGGTTGGTGAGGCTTGTCGTCCTGAATTTCGCAATTGGCCAGAGCCCTGGCCTTCATTTCCAGATCGACTTCAGCGTAAATGTTCGTTGTTGTGATGGAGACGTGCCCCAGCCAGGCACGAATGGTGTTGATGTCCACGCCCGCCCGGAGGAGGTGCGTGGCTGTGGTATGGCGAATGACGTGTGGGCTGACACGCTTCCTGGCCAGTGAGGGTAATTGCAGGGCGATTTTCGCTGCGTGTCGTTCAACCAATGTGTGAATTCCGAATCGCGTTAATGGTTGTCCGGTACGGTTCAGGAAGACATTTTCAGTCGAATCTCGACTGCTCACCAACGGAGACAGTTCGTTCACTGTTCTGGCCCATAACGGACAGCGACGCTGCTTGTTTCCCTTGCCATGAATCAGGACCGAGGACGAGTCCCGATTGGGCGTTGCTGCCAGGTCGAGATCTTTGATCCTCACGTGGGCCACTTCATCGGCTCGCGCGCCGGTATTGTAGAGGAACAGTAACAAGGCGTGATCGCGGCATCCGAGCCTCGTACTCCGATCTGGCGCTTCCAACAGCGCATCCATTTCGGACTTCTCCAGGTAGGTCATCAGTGATGGTGGCGCTTTCTTGAAGAGGACCGTTCGAACCTCCCCGCACCATTGAACATGTTCCGGGCTGCGGAGACCAATGAAACGGGCCAACGAGTGAATCGCGGCCAATCGCTGGTTGCGTGTCGCCACGCTGCATTCACGTTTCACTTCTATGTCTTGCAGGAACTCTCGAATGTGATCAGCCGAGAGATCCTCGACGCTCAGTTGGTCGATTGGCTTGCCAAGTCGACTGACGGAAAAGGGTAACAGCAGTCGGAGCGTGTCGCGGTAACTTTGCTGTGTGTTTCGGGCAAGATTACGTTCTCCCACGAGATGTTCCAACAGGAAGCGTCTTACCCACGGGCCAAGCAACGCTGTATCTTTCGCTTTCTTCTTCATGATTGACCTCCAGTATGATCGGTTTGGGAATAGCATTCGAATCGGGCATTCGCTTCCTGCAGCAGGTCAGGTGTCATGCTGAGATAGATCTGCGTATCCACCAAGTGGGCATGTCCCAGATAAACCGACAGTTGGTAGACCAACTTCTGTACGTCCATCCCCTGCTGATACGCAATCCGTTAAGCGGTGGACGGCAAACGTATGGCGCAGATCATGCAGGCGTGGTTGGTAGGTCGCTCCATCGGATCGGCGAATGCCTGATTTCTCGCGAAGCCGCCGGAAGTGAGCCTGAAGCGTGTTCAGAACTACGCGGGTCCCCTCACGCGTAGTAAAAAAAGGTAGCACTTCGCCTGAGACTGAAATTGGCGGGGTACGCTTGCCGACATACTCCGTCAGTGCCTGATGCAGTTGCGGTCCGAAGGGGACAAGTCGCGATTTGTGAAATTTCGTCAGACGAATGACGAGCAGGGATTCATTGAAGTCGACATCTTCGAAGTTCAATCGGACGATCTCACCAGCGCGCAGGCCGGTTCCATAGAGCAGCAGCAATATGGTGCGAAACGTAAGAGCGTCGAAAGAACTCACTCCGCGCTGGTAGCACCTGGCAGTCTCAAGAAGTTGATGCAGCTCCTTATGTGAGTAGATGTAGGGAACAAATGACGGGACCCGTTTCGCCAGGGTTACTGTAGAAAGTTGTGTTTGAGGAGTGGTTGAAAGAGGCGGCGTATTTCGAGATGAATTGATCAAAGACCAA
>JBDONA010000678.1:0-8109 GCA_039831575.1 Fuerstiella sp.
CGATCGAGAAGACCGTGAACCGGGATGCTGATTTTGTAGCGTATGCTGTACCTCTCCGGGTACGGCGTAATTCACCAGATCACGCAACAATCTAAGGCTGTCGCAAGTCACAACAGACAACTCTGCCGCAATCATGGACGAACACATCGCGCGATCGACCATCCATGCCGGGATTTCCCGCAGGCCAGGCGAACGGTCCTGAACACAGAAAACGTACAGGAACGACAACCCCTGCTTCGTTATCGACCGCTCTATGCGAACTGTTAGCCCATACCATGGATGCCATGCATAACAGACGACGACTTCAGTACCATGGGCATACTGTCGTGTGGTTGTATAACCGAGTTCGCCGTCATTCGTCTCTGGACGGTATGAGTCCGGAACAGTTCGAACAGAACGGATAGTCGAGATGGAGTGCCCTCAAATACCATTTTCCTGAGACAGAATGGCTGTCTCAAACAACCGTTACCCGCGCCCACTAAACTTAGGGAACTTCACACTGACCCTGCTGCCCAAGAGTGCGCTGGCCAAAGCGGTGACCTATGCACGCAACCAATGGAACGCACTTCGCTGCTACACCACGGATGGTCGGCTGACGAGTGACAACAACACGGCAGAGCGCACGCTGCGTCATCAGGCAATTGGCCGAAAGAACTGGTTATTCATCGGGAGCAAAAACGCCGGGCCACGAGCAGCGATCCTGTACTCAATCATGGCCGGCGCGAAGCGGCATCGAATTGAACCATGGTCGTATGTCCGGGAACTGCTTATGCGACTGCAGGCGGATGACTCACAACTCGAAGACCTGCTGCCCGACCACTGGGCGGTCAGTCATCCGGAATCCGTCCTGACGCACCGCCTCGAAGAGTCACGCAACAAAGCGTCGGCGAAGAAACTCCGTCGACAGCAGCGCCGCCGATCCGCCCGCTCAAATTCGTAGCAGTGCCTATGGGCAGCCCGAACGCACACCCGTATTCCAGGAATCCCATACCTCTGATGAGCCACGCATTCCGAGCGATCGATGCCCCACGTATTGTCGGAATCAGATTGCATCTGACCCAGCGCGGCTGACCGGGCAAAATTGGCCAAAAAGGGCTGAGCGAAGAATTCAACGTTCTTTGGCACTGACGAGTTATCTGGTTCTTCGTCAAACCTGCTCAGGTGAGCGTAGCATCTGCACCTTCAGAGTAGCCTGGAGATGTTCGAAGAGTGACCTACCCCTTCCTTTCTCGTGGCCCGTTCAGGAGCCTGCCAATGAAGCTGTAGCGGACTCCAAATTCGTAAGTCACCAGCAGGAATGCTGAGATCACGATGGTCACGGTCGCGAATTTCAGAAATGCGGGGATTTGCAGGTCTCGAACAACCCATTGTGCCAGCAGTATGAGTGGCAAATGGGCAAGGTACAGCCAGTACGATGAATCGGAGATGTATCGCATAGGCTTGCTTTCGCCAGACAGCAATCGGCGACACAAGCCAATTAAACCGAACGTCATTAACCAGGCGAACATGGCCTGCAGGAAGTTGGCGACAAGGGCGTTCGTGGAAGCGTCCTCCAATCGCGGAGTGATTCCAAACGTTCCAGAAACCAGATCCAGCGCGATGGGAAAGACGATCAGCAATGCGATCGGCAAACTAATGTACCACCCACGTCCGAGTTGGCCGTCACGGTCATCCATGTCCCAATAAACCGCGCCGAAGAAGAAAAAGATGGCGTAGTAGGCCAGCACTGCCGGAATCGGGAGCAGTCCGATTGATGAGTCCGGTCCGAAGCTTCCCGGCCCCATGAACGACTGAGGCAGCATTGTGAGTGGAATCAACCAGAATAAGCTGATGGGAGAACAGACGAGCCACATTGGCAGCTTCTCGATCTTCAGTGCTTTGGCAATCGGTGTGTAGATCAGGAACGCGACGACCAGCCAGCATAAGAACCACAGAAACCACAAATGCATGAAGACTGGCAATTGAAACAACAACCCCGCGAGCGCTTCCACGCCGGGACCTTCCGAACCACTGGTATCGGAACCAAGGTAGTCCTGCACGCCCAGCTGTTTCGCGATGTCGGCTCGGCCGGTCTTCAAAGTCAATTCGTCAAGCTGAAGACCGTATAACGTCGCAATGAAGTTCGTAGTGCCGAAGTCGGTTTTCAGCAGATCCTTCGGAGTCTGTCCGTTTCCGTCCAGAGCGTCCGCGTCGGCTCCGGCACGCAACAGGATGGCGGCCTCCTCCGCGCGCCCGACGAAGGCCGCGCTGTGCAGTGCTGTTCCCTGATCGCGATTCCGCTGGTTCACGTCGGCTTCCGCGTCCAGCAGCATTTCGACCATCTCCGTATGCCCAAGAAACACGGCAACGGTCAGCAGCGATGCGCCGGAATCCGGGCTGACCGCGTCGACCTCAATTTCGGACGATTCGATCGCCGTGCGAAGGCGGTCTGTATCATCCGCAACGACCGCTTCCCAAACGGCGGGGTTCTGTGATTTCGCTGATGACGGCCGACTCACGAAATAACTCACTGCCCACATCGCCGGCACGATGGTCAGGCAGCCTATAAACAGCGGCAGGGCGATTCTCTTGAGTCGCTGTTCGAAAAGCGCGCGAAGTCCCCGTTTCCGCCACAACATCGCGGTGAAGAATCCGCTTAGCATGAAGAACAGCGGCATACGGAATCCGTGTAGGCAAGCGAACAACCCGAAATAGAACTCGCTCTGCTGCGAGTCCTTCACGGTCCACGGAATCGGAGCAAAGGACAGCGCGGCATGTAGAACGATGCCCAACAACATGGCGATCGCGCGGAGCGCGTCCAAATCGTGTCGTCGGGAAAACCGTGTCGTCTGACTGGGTGGCGCGAGGTCTTCTGCGGTTGGCAACTCTGTGCTGTTGACTGAAGTACTGATGACAGTCTCCTTGGGATTCGGGCGCCGGTACATCGACACTGACGCCGCGGGACGTTTGGGTGAAATTCGATTTCGCCGCGACGAGAGATCAGCGAATTTGAGGTTTTTCGATCTCTTCGAGCGCCGGATAGGCGGCGGCGATACTTCCACCGGAGAATTTTCCGCGAAGGGACCATCCGGACGCATTTTCCGACCTCATGACTCGTGCCCACAGCCAGCCTGACACAAGTATTCCGACCACGCCAACGAACAACGCTGGGAACAGACAATTCGGATGCAGCACAACGTCAAACCCGAGCGAAACGCCAACGGGAATCCACACCAGCCACCACGCGAATCCTATGACTGGACCGACGCGCAGGTAGACGTCTTGCACGCTGTCGAGCGCGCTGCGGATGTTGTCGACTGGTTTTGAGTAATCGATTCGCTTGATTCGCGTGCAGACGGCTGCGGCGGAACCAATCACGAACACTCCGTAAACGTGCAGAATAACTCCGTTGACAACCCGATGTGCAACGTCCGTATTTCGCGCCCAGCACTGCGCGCCAAGTACAACGATGGCAACGCCGATCAGCACTTGCAGCAACTGTTTGCGAAAGAGCGGCCGCAGTGAGTTTTCGATGCGCTCCATCAGTTGGCGACGGGTCAGCAACAGCCGTCCGGCCAGTTCCTGTTGCTCCAAAGTCGCGGGTGTGGATCGTTCGGTTCCACCCGGTTCAGCCTCGCCGACAAGTGTTTTCGCGTAGGCGGGATTGTTGGTCGATGTGATCGACTGGATGTCCGACTTAATCTGACTCGCGCGCTGGTAACGCCGTTGCGGTTCCTTCTCA
Organism: Fuerstiella sp.; assembly: GCA_039831575.1. Taxonomy (GTDB): domain Bacteria; phylum Planctomycetota; class Planctomycetia; order Planctomycetales; family Planctomycetaceae; genus Fuerstiella. Next base: position 3,722 of record JBDONA010000678.1, read on the forward strand.
AGGGTGCGCAGAACGACTTCGTCAAGGCGAACGTCGATTTCAACTTTTTGTGACGGGGCTGCGAAACGTCCAATCGGGAGTTCGCCTGTCAACATTTCGTAGATGACAACGCCCAGCGAATAAATGTCCGCGCGGTGATCGACGCCGTGCATGCCTTCCAACTGTTCGGGAGCCATGTACCGCGGCGTGCCCATGACTTGATGGGTCGCGGTCAGCAGATCCTGTTGGCTCTCGTTCCCACGTATCCGCGACAGTCCGAAGTCGGCGATCTTCACCGAACCGTCCAGGGACATCAGGATGTTTTCGGGTTTGACGTCGCGATGAACCACGCCCTTGTCGTGCGCGTACTGCAACGCGTCGCAGAGATGCGGCACGATCGCGAGTGCGTGTTCCGGTGCGAGTTGGCGAGCCATCACGTCCCGCAGGGTCGAACCTTCGACGTATTCCATCAGGAAGTAGTACGTATCTTCGACGTTTCCGAACTCGTACACGGACACGATGTTGGGATGGGTCAGCTTCGCCAGCGTGCGGGCTTCGCGCGTGAACCGCAGCGCAAACTTGACATCGTGGCCGAATTCCTCTGGCAGAATCTTGATCGCGACTACGCGATCGAGTCCTTCCTGACGAGCCTTGTAGACGGCTCCCATGCCCCCCGCGCCGATGAGTTCGATAATCTGGAGCGCGGGAAACCACTCGGCCAGTCTGTCGACACTCGGCGGCACGAACGCGCCGGTCCTTTTACCGTCCTCGTTTAGCGCGTCGTTGATTGCCTTGGCATCATCCGGAAACCTGTCGAGGTATTCCTGCTCAGTCGGGGTTTCACCAAGCCGCCGCCGATAGTCGACGTCCAGAACGATGAGTTCGGCCAGTAAGACGTCGCGTTCAATGGGAGAAGCATCCTGGTCGAGCACCGATTCGATCGTTGGTGCCTCGTTGGATCGCCACTTTCGTTCAAATTCCGCGCACAGATCATCAATCCTCTCCAGAGCCGCGATCGGTAGTTTCTTCTGGCGAATCCTCATCGTTTTCAATCAATTCCTGCTGACATTTTTCTCGAATTAGGTGCAGACGCCGTTCAATCGTCCGCTCAGAGCAGCCAAAACGCAAGGCAAGTTCCGCGTTTGAATACCCTTCTAACTTAGCACCCGCTATATCCCTGAGTTGCCCGACACCTAAATGAGAAAAAAATTGATCGACAGATTCCTGCATCATCAGCACCATTTCCGGCGACGGCTCGTCACCTATGGCTTCGATCACAGTTCCGTCGTCGCCAGTGTGGTCCAATGACTTGATCTTCTCGTGGCCACCACGCCGCTGTCGCAGATCGTGTCTTCGTTTGTCGACCACTTTCCTTGCCGACATACGCAGCAAGAGCTGCCAAAGATCATCGCGATCGGACAAGTCGGGGAACCGCCCTTTCTCAACCGCGCAATAGAAGCTGTCGAAGACGCTGAGAACGATATCTTCTTCGTCCGACACAGCTCGATTCTGGCCATACAGTCTGTGACGCACAGAACGAACCAGTCGGTCGAAGTAGTGCTGCCAGATGCGATTTGCGGCAGTGGAGTCACCGTGCTTGACCAGGTCGATCCAGTGGCTGACGTTCGTGCTTTTGGACATGCCGTGAGACTATACTTTGGAGGGCGACTGCGAAACACTCTTAAGCCAATTCCTGCGGGTTGGATCGAGGCTTTGGCGGTTCTCGGTTCCGCGCGATTGGACTCAGTATACCACTTCCTGTGGCATCGCGTTCGTAGAATCCGTTTTGTGGACTACCGGCTACTGTGGAGTCCGACTTGGCTTCGACCGCACCATCTGAAGGTACAGCGGTCGCTTTCAACGAGGCATCTCGTGCAATCCGCTTACCTGTGTCCATCCGTCACACCGACACAGACTCGGTGAATCGTCACTTTGGCGCCGAGTGGTGTGGAAAAGTCGTGAGAGCTGCGAGATTTCTGCGACAGCGAAAAAACGCCCTCTTGATAGCTCTGGTCCGGGGCTCCAATGAGTTGTAGGTTCTGCCGTGGAAGGGCCGCAAAGGCAGGCGGCGACACATCAGAGCGAACGACTGCCGCAGGAGGAACCGCATCCACTTCCTGAACATGCTGCCGTCCTGGGACCGAACCGGCAGACTATCCGCGGCCAACAACTTCAGAACCCAATGTGGACTGGTTTGATTCCGACTTCTTCCAACCAAGGGTCAAGGTGGCGCGCGAGCCGTGGCCAGTTGTGATGTGGAACCGCCGGATAAAGATGATGTTCTAAGTGGTACAGATGATCGATCGCGACGATCCTTGCAATGGGCCCGCGAAAGACGCGCGTCTGATGCAAGACATCAGCCCCCTCCGAGTTGTGCGGGATGTACGAAGTAAAAAACGGTATGGTCCAACTGCCGGCGATCATCAACCCAACGTAAACGGCTGGTATGATTGTAGATGGCAATGCTGTGATTCCTTCCCCTATGATCCAACTCCGTTTCCCGCGCGGGTTTTGCAGGGCCCAGGCATAGATTCGAAACTCGAATATTACGCCTTCCAACAATGCCCGGGTCGGCGACATTCGCGCTGCGTCCGCTCCGATATCGTCTTTATCTGGAAACCGTGCGTGATGATTCAGGTGGGCCGCTTGATAAGCGTGCCCGCTCCGTAGCGCGATGACTTCGATTACCGACAGGAGAATGTCGTTCGGTAGCCGCTTCAGTCCGAGGCTCCCGTGGACAAGATCATGCGACGTTGAACCGTACGTGATGAAACTCAGGAACATGACTGCGAGCACGGCCAAAGTCCAATGCTCCGAATCAGCGAGAATCCAGAAAGCCGCCAAAGCCACGAACGGCGATGCGACCGTGCGCATCACTTGCCACTTGGTCAGGTCAAGCAGGTCGAGTCCGAGATCCGAGAGTTTTGGAGGACGAGTGGTAAGGGTGGCTTCGGGCATTACGGTATTTCGACGGCTTGGGGCAATCAGGAGTGCTCGTCCTGCAGGAACCGCAGAGAATCCGAATGCTTAACTCGAAAGTGAGCTTTCCTCCAAAACACTGCCTCCCTGCTTCCAGCGGAATCGCGATCCCGCTGGTGCCCTTGTTCAGTATGCAGAAGTCGCCAGAGGCAGTTTTCAACCAGCTTGCTGCCGAAGCGTGCGACAACCGCTTCGCTGATTACAAAAAATGCTGATTTGAATCCGATCGTTAAGCCGTGTTCGCCCATTGGCAGCCGCGGCTTGAGCGACCGTCTGAAAGAAGCTTGCCACCTCCTTTTTCTCATCAACTCGTCGCATCGTTGACGCTCTTAGCACAGCCATCAAACCACCGTATTCCAGGAATCCCGTGCCTCTGATGACGCACGAAATCCGTGTCATCTGGTCCATACGTTTTCTGCGAATCGGACGGGATCTGGCCCGGCGGGGGGACCGCCCCGAACCGACTCATTCCGTGAGCGATGAAATCAACGTTTCCTCGGACTCGCTACCACTCGAATCTTGTGCCGGCATTTGGCCAGCTTTTCGCCGACCGAGACTGCGATAGGCGTCAGTCAGCCGCCTGCGCCACGATGTCCTCGGAAACCAGGTGGAGTATGGGTGGGAAAAGTGCAAGAACGCCGGTCGAAGGGTTGCAATCAGGGGCGACGCGGGATCAGAATTCTTATCAGTTTACGCAATTTGCAGTCATGTGGACCCTGGTGACGGTAAAGTGGTCTGTTGGGATATAATCGAGAATGTTCTCCAGCGCATACGAACAAGCATCCGTGACCAGGGCTCAGCCATGAGCAGTCCTGGCTCGCCAGACCAGCGTATCGACTACACGGTTGTTCGGCGTTATTTTCAAGCGGCGGGCAGTAATACCGCGGCCACCGCCAGCTATATGGCCCACGAGCAGAATCTTCCCAAAAACTCTGTTCGCTACCGCCTGCGCAAAGAGACCGAGACGATCGCCGATTGGCTCGAGGCGGTGCCCCGGGCGGGCAGAGTACTCGGTCTCGGTTGCGGCGCGGGAACGTGGACCAGGATCATTGCAGATCGGTACGACAGTGTCGTCGGGATCGAACAAAGCTCATCTATGGTGGCGGCAGCCCGGACGCTCCTGGCTCCCTTTCCCAGCGCGACAATTGTTGAAGGTGATGTACGAGAGGATCTCCCCGCGGGCCCCTTCGATTTGATTTTTCTTGGGGCCTATGTATGTATCTGAACGACCCCGATGCGGTAGCAATACTTCGTTCGCTCAAAGACCGTCTTGCCCCTGGGGCATCCATCGTTCTCCGCGAGACGACCGTGCCACAAGGAAAATTCACTCCTCGGGGCGACTACCAAGCGGTTTATCGAAACGTGGGTCTTTACCAAGACCTGTTTCGGGAAGCGGGTTTGGCAACGTCCGAGTTTCGCCGCAACTACGC
>JBDONA010000560.1:0-33062 GCA_039831575.1 Fuerstiella sp.
GGAATCCATGGCTTCGAAAACACGGTGATCCCGGAAATCAGCCTCGCGATGCTGGCCGGTCACGACCTGCTTTTTCTGGGAGAAAAAGGGCAGGGCAAGAGCCGTCTGATGCGTGAAATGTCGCGGTTTCTGGACGAAGAAATCCCGTATCTTGACCTCCCGGGCTGTCCGGTCCACGAAGACCCGCTGCAGCCGATCACAACCGCTGCAAAGCAGTTTCTGGCCGTTACACCCGAGGACCAGGTGGGCGTCAAATGGTGGTCGCGAGACGACCGTTACGCCGAACGTCTGGCTCCGGGAACTAAGTTTGCGGACATCGTTGGCGAAATTGACCCAGCTAAACTGGCGTCCGGGGCCAGCATGTCGACCGAAGACGCTCTTCACTTTGGGCTGATTCCGCGGATGCACCGCGGGATCTTTGCCATGAATGAATTGCCGGAACTGGACGAACTGGTGCAGGTCGGACTGTTCAACATACTGGAAGAACGCGACGTCCAGATTCGCGGATTTCCCGTGCAGTTTGACATCGACGTCATGATCCTGTTTTCGGCCAACCCCACGACCTACAACCGCAGCGGCAAAGTCATACCGCAGTTGAAGGACCGCATTGGCAGCATCATTCATACCCACTATCCGCAGGACCGTGATCTGGGAATTCAGATCATGGAACAGGAAAGTGATCTTCCGCTGGACGGCGATTTTCCCGTCACCGTACCCTTTTTCATGAAGCAGATTGTCGAAGAAATCAGCCGAGCGGCCCGACAGAGCCGTTACATCGACCACCAGTCCGGCGTGAGTGCTCGTTTCAGTATCGCCAACTATCAGACCATGATCGCCAGTGCTCGCCGCCGTGGGGCCGTGTTAAACGAAAAACCAGCGGTTCCACGCATCAGCGACCTGGGCCATCTGTATTCGTCTTCCCTGGGGAAGATTGAAATCGATTTGATGAGCAGTCACCAAATGACCGAACGCCAGGTCCTGGATGCTGTCACGGCCGAAGCCATCAAGACCATATTCGAGGAATACGTGGAACAGCACGGACTGGAAGAAATCAGCCAGATCTTCGCTAAGGGCGTCAAAATCGAAGTCGGCGACATGTTACCCAGCGAACATTATGAATCGCTGCTGAAGCGGGTCCCCCCAATCTGGGACAAGGCCTTTGAGCTCAATGCCTCCGGCAGTGCGGCCGTCCGTGCTTCCTGCGTGGAATTCATCCTGGCAGGGCTGCACGCCACGGACCAGATCAGCCGTGCTCAACGGCATGGAATAGTGTCCTACGAGACATAGTAGGGATTCCCCTGGAGAAAGGGTTATTTTAAAGTTTCCAGGTTGGTGTATTTGAAATACCCACGTAGGGGTATCAGTATGGTGCGTGCGCAAAACTGCGCAGGCCCATACACCGTCAGGAGACACAACCATGGAACGTACTGCCCATCGATTCATCGCCTCCATCCTTGCCGTGGCCATTACAGCGGGGGCGATGACGGCGCTGGCTCAGAAGTCATCGTCGAGGTCATCCGCCAAAGACAAAGCGACTTCGAAGTATCACCGGCTGCCAACCCATTACGGGCAGCTGAAGCTGAAGGACGAGCAGAGGCAGGAAATCTACGAGCTAAAGGAAAAGTACGGCAAGCAGATCGACGAATTGGAGGAAGAGCTGGCAGAGTTGAAGGATGAACAGAAGGAAGAAATCAAAGACGTTTTGACCAGAACTCAGGTTACGGCGTTGAACAAACTCATCGCGGCGGCATCGTCGTCTAAAAAGAAGTCTTCGTCAAAGCGTAAGTCATCAAACAAAGATTGAAGAACAAATCTTCAAAGCACCAGGCCTGCTCGACACACGAGCAGGCTTTTCTAAGCGCCGCGACGTAGTGTCCGCTGTCAGCGGGTTACAGGTGGGTCGCCCCCGTAATGCTGCAACGGCAACGTCGCAGCACCAAAGACCAGGACTCTTGTCAACTGCTCAGGCAATTGACGATTATCTTAGAGTCAATGCCGCCGATCGTGTCCACGTGGCCGATGCGGTCGGGCAGAACGAACTTCAGATCACCGGCGACGGTTTTCTTGTCCAGCAGCATGCACTTCAGGATATCGTCGGGTTTCGACTGAAGATCCGGGGGCACTTCCACCGGCAGCTGCACGGCTGTCAGCAGGTCCAGTTGTCGTTGAATCTCATCATCGCCGATTCGTCCCAGCGATTTCGCCAGTCGGCTGCCACAGACCATGCCGATGGAGACAGCTTCGCCATGCAGCAACACACCGTAACCGGCCAGAGCTTCGAATGCGTGAGCGTAGGTGTGACCGTAGTTCAGGATGGCTCGCAAGCCCTTGGTTTCGTACTCGTCTTCCTGGACGACGCTGGCCTTCAGCTCGCAACAGCGGGCCACCACCTGGCGCAACACGGCAGGGTCTCGTTCGTTGAGGCCAACGATGTTATTTTCGAGGTAACTAAAGAATTCAGCATCCTGAATGACACCATACTTGATCACTTCGGCCAGTCCGGACCGATACTCCCGGTCGGGCAGAGTGGCCATCGTGTCGGTGTCGATAAGAACTCCGGCTGGCTGATGGAATGATCCAATCAGGTTCTTTCCCTGCGGATGATTCACACCGGTCTTGCCGCCAACAGAGCTGTCCACCATTGCCAGGAGAGTCGTGGGAACCTGCACAAACAGCAGGCCGCGAGCATAAGTGGCAGCGACAAATCCCGCCAAATCACCCACCACTCCGCCACCCACCGCCAGCACGACGGTTTTTCGATCTGCCCTGAAGTCGATCAGTTCGTCATAAAGATCGGACGCCTCAGCGAGAGATTTTGATGCTTCGCCGGCCTTCACACAAACAACCCGCACTTCGGCTTCGGCGTCGGATAGTGCCGATTTTACGGCATTTGCATGAGGTTGCAGCACGTTGGTGTCCGTGACGACGAAGCATCGCAATGGCTGATCCATCGATTGTCCCAGCCACAACCGGGTCAACAGGGCGATTCGCGGCAGATTACCGGCGTCGATCGAGATGTCGTAGCTACGGGAACCGAGGTCAACTTGGACAGTCTGGCCGGAAGAAGTCATAGTGGGAGGGGATTTCGAACAGGAAAAGACAGGAAAACGTGACCAACAGCGGTTCCGGGTTGACCGGACTTTGGCTCAACGGTGTGATAGGATCCGAAGGGGGACCAGTGAGAGTCGTTTTGGCTTCTCGTCGCAGGGCTGCGACTGGCAGCCACAATCACGAATGAATCCCTCGGTCCCGCCGACCTCGCTATTTACGGCACGGATCTTTAAGTCGACAAACCTGCAAACAGTTCCGGAACACGTTGCATGCTGGCAAAGCGTATCATTCCCTGTCTGGACGTTCACGCGGGACGCGTGGTGAAGGGCGTGAATTTCGTCAATCTGCAGGATGCAGGCGATCCGGTCCAGATTGCTCAGAAGTACGAACAGCAGGGGGCCGATGAACTTGTATTTCTGGACATCACGGCCAGTCACGAGGAGCGTGATATCATTCTGGACGTCGTGGCACGTACGTCAGAAGTCGTGTTTATGCCGCTGACGGTGGGCGGAGGAATCCGGACCGTTGATGATATCCGTCGTCTTCTGAGTGCCGGCTGCGACAAGGTTTCGATAAACACCGCAGCGGTCACAAATCCGGATTTCGTCAAAGAAGCGGCTCTGAAGTTCGGCAGCCAGTGCATCGTGGTCAATCTCGACCCGAAGCGGGTACAAAAAGACGGCAAGGAATTCTGGGACGTGCATATCAACGGAGGCCGCAAGCCCACCGGGCTTGAGGTCGTCGCATGGGCTCGGGAAGTGGAAAAGCTGGGAGCCGGTGAAATCGTCCTGACCTGTATGGATGCAGACGGAACCAAAGACGGTTACGATCTGGAAATTACCCGAGCTGTCGCAGACGCCGTATCCATCCCGGTGGTGGCCAGCGGTGGCGCCGGTTGTCCAGCTCACCTCTCGGACGCCGTGACCAAAGGCGGAGCGAGTGCGGCATTGGCGGCCAGTATTTTTCATTACGGCGAATACACTATCGAAGAGACAAAACGATTCATGGCGAACCGAGGCGTACCGGTTCGGCTGTAAATCAGGTAGAGCATGATACTGGCAGCACCAGGTGGTGCTGTCACATCGAAGCGAAGATCGGAATCACAAAATGGTACAGGCACGCGAATGGGTGAAATCGAATTTTGATGCCACAGCGGATATCGAGATCAACAAGATCTTTCGCATGGGCGTTAAAATGGGCTGCTCGGATATCCATTTGCAGGCGGACCGTCCACCGATCTTTCGTGTCAAAGGGACGCTGGCTCCTTTGGATATGCCGCCTCTCAGCGAAAGTGCGCTGGTCAAGCTGTGTTTTCCCCTGATGGACCAGCGAAACCTGGACATCTTTCACAGAGACGGCGGCGCCGACTTTTCAAAAGTCGTGCAGTATGACGAAGAGCCGTGGCGCTATCGTGTCAATCTGCTGACGCAGCTGGGCAAGGTCGGCATGGTAGCTCGAAAGATTGAACGGTTCATACCGCCGTTTGAAGGGCTGTATCTACCACCCATCATGGAAGAACTGTGTAAGTTTGACCAGGGAATGGTGTTGCTGGCAGGCGTGACAGGTTCCGGAAAAAGTACGACCATCGCGTCGATGCTGGACTGGGTCAATCACAACATGAACAAGCACATACTGACCATCGAAGACCCGATCGAATTTGTTTATACGTCCGACCAGTGCCTGATCAACCAGCGGGAAATCGGACAGGATGTGATCGACTTCGCTGTCGCCATGAAGCACGCGGTTCGAGAAGACCCGGACATCATGCTGGTGGGGGAAATGCGAGACAAAGAGACATTTGAGACAGCCATTCACGCGGCCGAAACCGGTCACCTGGTGTTCGGAACGATCCACGCCGCCAGTGCCCCAGGCACGATTCCTCGTATCATCGACCTGTTTCCGGCAGATATGCACGCGGCTGTGCGAGCGGCAATCGGCATGAGCATGAAAGCGATCGTGGGCCAGAAACTGCTGAAGACAATCGTGGACAAACCCAGTCGAGTTCCCATCATCGAAATCATGAGGTTCAACCCAACGGTCACGAAGCTTGTCATGGAAGGCGAAGACGAAAAGCTTCACAGTGCGATTCGTATCGGTCGTGACGAGGGGATGCAGCTGTTCAACGACAGCCTGTACGACTTTGTGAATCGAGAGTTCATCAGTCGAGAAGCCGCCTTTGAAGTTTCACCGAACCTCGAAGAACTCAAAATGCGGCTGAAAGGCATCGAAGTCAAGGGCCCATCGATTCTGTAGCCGCGCTGGTTGGCCGCTGTCAGGACCGGTGCGTGCGAGCACACACCCTACTGTTTTTCCGTGGGAAACAACGGATACCGCGGGTTGGGCGTGTGAGCAGTTTCCATCAGCTTTGCCAGGCTGCTGACAAGGTCCGGGTGCTGGTCGGCGACATCGTGTGCTTCGGCAACGTCGTCCCCGACGTTGTACAGCTCGAAGTCCGATGGATTGTCCGTGGCCACCCGCAGTTGCACCAGTTTCCAGTCCCCTTTCAGCACCGCCCGCTTGCCTTTCTGCTCACTGAATTCCCAGTACAGGAAATCGTGCGCCTGCTGCACACTTCCGCCGGTCAACTCCGGAACCATTGATATCCCATCCAGGTCTTCTGGTAAGTCTGCACCGGCAATTTCGGCAAGCGTCGGTAGTACATCCTGAAAACCGCTGATGTGGCTGCTGGTGGTGCCGGCAGCGACCTTGCCGGGCCAGCGTACGATCAGCGGAACTCGCACACCGCCCTCATACAGATCTCGCTTCATGCCACGCAGGTCACCATTGCTGTTGAAGAATTCCATTTGATGTCCGCCTTCCTGATGCGGACCATTATCGCTGCTGAAGATCACGATCGTGTTCTCGTCAATCCCCAGCGATTTCAGTTCGTCAAGAATCCGCCCGACATCCCGATCGATGTTGCGCATGATGGCGGCAAAACCTTTTTCGGGGCCAGGCCAGTCTTTGTCCGCGTATGGTCCGAAGTCAGGCACTTCCATGCCGCGTTCGGGAGCCGTGTTGTGACGCCCGCCTTCGTTGTTGGCGTGCGGCACGTTCAGGGCGTAGTACAGGAAGAACGGTTGCGACGTGTTGCCGCGAATGAAGTCCAGTACCTCTTCTGTCAGCAGATTCGGTACGTAGTCGATTTTCTTTGTCGCCACACCGCGACCGTCCTGGCCCTTCCATTGTTCCTGACTGATATTTCGCAACGCCTCCTGTCGGCCGTTTCGAATCAGAAACTCCGGGTAGAAATTGTGAGCATGCCACATGCTGATGTAACCAAAGAACTCATCAAAGCCCTGATCATTCGGGTCGGACAGCGGTGGCGGAGCTCCCAGGCCCCACTTGCCGATGCAGGCCGTGTGATAGCCGACCGTCTTCAGCACTTCAGCGATGGTGATATCTTCGTTCAGCAACAATCCCGGACTGTTGCCGCGAACCCGGCAATGGCCGGAATGCAGTCCCGTCATCAGCACGCACCGCGACGGCGCACACACCGTGCAGCCGGCATAGTGGCGAGTGAACTTCATGCCTTCGCTGGCCATGCGGTCGATGTTCGGCGTCGGCAGAAGGGTCCCGCCGTAACATCCAAAATCGCCGTAGCCAGCGTCGTCCGCGAGGATGTAGACGATGTTAGGTTTTTCAGCTGCTGAACTTTGAGTAACCGTAACCAATGCTGTCAGTGTTATCGCCAGATATCGCATGTGAAAACTCCGCAGTGAAAAACGACATCCTAACTGTCCCGCGCGGGAAGATAAAACGGTCTCCCGGAAATCAACAAACGACAAGATCTCCCGGATGTAGTTCTCGCGACCATAGTCTTCATCATTCCATAGTCGAATACCATTCCCGAAGCTGCTATCGTCCGCGTGGTTGGTCAGTAGCGTTGGCATCTACACAAAATAGCTTCACCCTCCCTCCGGGAGGGTCGCGAGAAACGAGCGGGGAGGGCGGTTGCTGCAATCTTGTGACAACACGCAGGCGAAACATCCAGCAATCCCTCCCCTCGCTTAGGCTCGACCCTCTTTCCGTTTTTGATACAAGCTCGCAGCGCAAGCAAGTGTGTTTTTCAAGCGCACGAGACCCACTCGCTGGCGCAGCGAGCTAGTATCGTGGCCCCTTGACAGGGGCTTTCTCATTCCACCGGCTCAGCCGGTCGTTCTGATTCCTCGAAATTCAGATTGTCTCAAAATGGAAAAGCGTCGTCTGCAGAATACGGACATGGACCTGACGGCTCTGTCGTTCGGGGCCTCATCTCTGGGTGCGGAATTTCGAAAAGTCGACATCGCTGAGGCGTTGAAAAGTGTACACGTCGCTATTGATCGCGGCATGAACTTCATCGACACCTCGCCGTTTTACGGCCGCGGCATGAGTGAAGTATTGCTGGGTCAGGTGCTGCCCGACATCCCTCGTGACAGCTATTACCTGGGCACGAAACTGGGGCGATATGCCGGGCAACACTTCGATTTCAGCGCCAGGCGAGTGGAAGAAAGTGTGGACATATCGCTTGAACGCATGCGGCAGGATCACCTGGACATTGTTCTGTGTCACGATCTTGAGTTCGTCGAAATGTCTCAGATCGTCGAGGAGACTCTTCCCGCACTTCGCAAACAGGTCGAGAAAGGCAAGGTGCGGTACATCGGTGTGAGTGGCTATCCGATGAAGATGTTCAAGTACATCCTGGCCAATGCTGATATCGACGTGCTGCTGACCTACAACCATTACACTCTGCAGAACGACATGGCACTGGAACTGGTACCGATTTGTCAGGAGAAAGGCGTAGGTCTTATGAACGCTGCGCCGTTTTCTGCTCGACTGCTGACCAGCGCACCGCTGCCCGAGTGGCACAAGGCTACTCCCGAAGTTCGGGAGATTGCAAAGAAGGCCTCTGACCACTGCACGGCTGCCGGCGTTGACATTGCTCAGCTGGCGCTGCAGTTTTCGATCGCCAATCCGGACATGACAACGTGTGTGACCGGGTCAGCGAATCCTGGCCGCGTTTCCCAGTGGGTGGACTGGGCGGAGACTCCGATGGATGAGCGGCTGCTTGCAGAAGTGCTGGAGATTCTGAAACCGATTCACAACTGGTTTTACATTGAAGGTCGTCCGGAGAACAACGACGAGCCGGTGACCTGAATGTTGCTCATTCTTTGCCGTTTTTGATACAACCACTCAGCACCAGCAAGTGTGTTTCACAAGTGTACGTGACCCACTCGCTGGCGCTCCGAGCTTGTATAGCGGCCCTTGCTTCGCCTGTCCAACTACGGCACGCGATGAATGGTGTTGTGAATCGTTCGTTCAAACGCTTCGCCGTCGGCAGACTTCAGTCGACATTTGATCTCCATGCACCACGTCGGGCCAAGCTCCGGAATCTGCAGAGTGACTGTGTGACCGTCGGATGACAATTCTGCCGCAGTCACCGGTAGTTCGTGTTCGTCATAGTGCTTCGAACCGTAACTAGCGGTGCGTTTCAGTGACCACACTTTCACCACATAATTTTCCGGTGTGATTGCAGCAGCAGCATCCAGTGAATCGGTGAAGCCGATTTCAAGTCGCCCCTCGCGGGCCTTCAAACGGACCGGCATGTTGGAAGCTTTGTCCGTGTATCGCAGCCGATAGAAGCCACCTTCCTGTGCCTGCTGACTGCTGCCCCAGGCAAACATGCCGGATAGATATAGCCCGTTATCATGCGGACTAATACGACCGCGGGCTGTACCCGTTGGAAACTGTGGGATGGGTAACTGGCACATGCCTCCCTGCATCTGTCCGTCAATCTCTTCGTGCGGCACGACGTAGACCTTGCCGTAGCCATAAGAAAGATTCAACAGCGACCCATTCAACGGTCCCCAGGCTTCGTTGTTGATCCACATCAGTTCGGCAGGCGAACGATCGAAAGCGTTTGTGATCCAGCAAAGAGGCTGCTCCATCGCATCGTCCGAATCATCCGTCACATCGTGGTAGCCGAACATATTGCCGTAGAATCCACCTTCGCGAACCCAGTTGATGCGGTTCTTCGGATTCCAGTGACCTTCCTGGTCGGTCACGATGAAAGAACCGTCGGGGTTCAGGCAAACTCCATTGGCCGCTCGAAACCCGGTTGCCAGAATATCTGTGCGCGAACCGTTGGACGGGATTCGCAGCAAAGTACCGTGGTGAGGAACAATCGCCTTCAGCGCGTGACGCGCGGACTTGGCGTAGTAAAAGTTGCCAATTTCGTCGCGCTGCAGTCCCATCGCAAATTCATGAAAGTGTTCGGTCACCTGATGATCGTTGTTGAAGCATTCATAGAAGTCGGTTTCGCCGTCACCATTTCGGTCCCGCAGAATCACCAGCTGGTCTCGGCAGGTGACGTAGATATCATCGGCAACGATCTTTACGCCGAGAGGCTGGAATAACCCCGAGGCAATCCGCTGCCACTTCAGCTGCGGTGCAGAGGGTCGGGAGTCTTTTTCGGTCGTAGAGTTTTCTTTGGTTGATGCCCGTGCATCCGAAGAAGACTCCCGACCCTTTTTGTCCTTCAACGTTTTCAGACCGCTCACCATCCACACGTCACCGTCCCAGCTGCACACGGCCACTCGGTCGCCGTCAGCCAGAAAATCGTGCCCGGTCAGACGAATTCGAGCGAACCATGGGTTGGCAATCGGAGTGGACAGGATGTCTATCGCGAACGGACCGTTCTCTGAGCCCAGGATTGGCTTTGTGGCAACAATTTCCGGCCATCGTGCCGGTCCGCTCTGAGGAATCCGCTGTTCCAGATCTGCAACCTTCAGACGGTCCTCGATCCGGGCCGCCAGTTCTTGCAACTCGTCGTCCGCTGTGTCTGCTGCAACTGCGACGGTCCATACTGCAATATTGCGATGTTGGTCACCGGAAGGAACGCTCAGACAAATCCGATTGTCCTTTTGCACTAAGGCAAACCCGTCGCGGTCGCCGACAACTCCCGCCATGATCATCGTGAGAGTTTTTTGCTTATCGGATCCCCTGACTTGTGCAGCATCGTGTTTGTGGCCAGTGACATCGGAAATTTTGCCCGTTGCTGCGGAAGACGTCAGGTCCCACGCCGCGACAGCAGCATTGGCGGCGTTGTCCTGCTGACGACCCTGAAGATCTTCACCTTTCAGTTCGCGGTCCCAGAAAGCAACGGACTTGATATCACCGGTGAAATACGAAGAGCCTGGAAAGTTGCCGGACGTAAATCCGATTTTTGCCACATGCCCGGAGACACTGCCCTTTGGCTTCAATGTGCCGCCGCTGTTCTTTCTTCCATCCACATACATGGTGACCCGGCTGGTGTTGTGATTCCAGGTCATTGCCACGTCATGCCAGCGACCGTCGTCTACCTTCTTCTTTGATTGCACGGCGCCAACCCAGCCAATGTCGTAGCACAGGCGTCCGCCTCGCACGAAAAACGTTTTACCGTTGGGCACCCAGGGTCCCTGGTCGTTCGCTTTGCAGAAGATAGTGCCGTCCGTCATTGTGCGAATGCGAGCTGTGATGCTGAAATCACCGGACGTCATGTTGAAGTTGGAACCGTCCTTAATCACCAGGTGTGAAGCGCCGTTGAACTCTGAAGCTGCCGTTGCGCGGGGCTTTGGGGCGTCCGCAACCAGCACGACGGAATGTTCAGTCAGTGGCCGAAGTACCGCGTTTTCCAGGGGATGAGTTGCCACAAGCGCCAGCAAGCTGTTCCGGACAGGTCCCAGTGTCATGTTTCTGGAAAACACGCCGGCTGCCGACGGGCCGTCCGTAGAGATGACATCATGGCCCATACGCTCCAGCACTTTGGTATCAGCGACGGTGTACTCCACGATTGTCTGACCACCCACCTGATGCAGCCCGCTGTATTTTGCCCAGTTGCGAGGCAGTGGTCCGTAGTTTCGACCGTCGCGTCCAACCACCCGCTGGTTGTCCTCAAAGGACCCGGTTTCCGGGTTGGCCCATCCGGGACCCGTCGGGTTTTCGAACTGCAGATCGCCAGCGATGCGTGGATGGGCGTTGTGACGCCCGTCAAAATGAATACCCTGCCAGCTGATAAAACCGGATGCTTTTGATTGAGGTGTGCGTGACCATGCGGCTGCCAGTCGCAGCGTATCGTGGTCAAAGATGGTCCAGTGATTACCCTTCGAGATACCGCCTGGCCCCTGATCCAGCCGAACCGCGATGCCCTTGTAGGCGAAGTTGTGCCCGTCCGAACCGACTTCAAACGTGTTGATCATCGACGGACCGTAGTTCATGTCAGACCACGGCGAGTACTCGATGGGTTCCGGGCCGAACGTATCGCCCTTCGGCAGCGCTGCCAGATAGTCGTCCGTCACGTCGCGGTATTGACTTGAATTTGCATTGCGAACATAGCTTTCGCGAATGTAGTGAATCACGTCGTACTTTTGCTGCGGCACCATCCACATCTGCGGCACCATCAGTCCAAAGCCGTGAGTCAGCGTTTTGTACATCGCGTGGGGGTCACCGCCGCTGCGAAATTTGCCTTCCGCAAAACGCAGGGCTGTTGGCAATGAACCGGGTTGTTTCTTGTTGCCGTGACAGTTGATGCACAATCGATTGTAGATCGTCTGACCACGTTCAAACGCATCGTCATCCAGGCCGCGAATCAGTCCGAGATGGTCGACGTGACTTTCGTATACCGGCAGCTTGAAGGCGAAAAGTCCCGGCGGTGGCTGCAGCTTCCGCGCCGCGTCAAGGCCTCCATCCCGGACGTCCAGCAGATATCTCAGCAGATCCCGAAACTGCGTCCGACCGCCCAGCTGGTTCACAATGCCCGCTGGCATGATTGACAGCTTGCTTGCCAAAACCTCGTCGATGTCTTTCGCGGCGATCGTGATACGATCGCCATTCCGCGCCGGGTCTCGCAGCACGACGCTGTCGTCATCGCGACTGACCAGCAAGCCTGTCTGAGTCCGTCCGTCGATGGTCACAACGGTAACGGCTTCGTAGCCCTTGCGAATTTCGTTCGACGGTTTCAGCAGCGACGTAACGACGTATTCATCGGTGGCAGATTTTTGTTCGCCTAACTTCGTCAGATCCGGTCCCAATGAATTACTGGTTCCATCGACGGCATGGCATTTGATACACCCAATATGCACCTGATGAAACAGAATCGCACCTCGGCGAGCATCCCCGGATTGACGAGCTTCGGCGGCCAGTAAGCCTGGCGGCTGGTTCGCAAGCTGCTGCTCAAGAGTCTGCGCCAGTGCGGCTCGGTTCCAGACAATCAGCAGAAGCAGGAAAAAAAAGCGGGACATAGTGAGGCTCGTCCGAATGGAATGATAAACGGCCAGGCGAAGCTGACCAGCGGCAGGAGTGCCCAATCAGGATTACAGGATACTCAGCGTAGTTAAGCGATTCACAGCACACCCAGCAGTTTCAGAAACTCGCGACAGAAAGCGGGATGAGCGGGCCACGCCGGTGCGGAGACAAGGTTGCCGTCCACATGAGCTCCGTCGATGGCGATTTCAGCGTAAGTCGCACCGGCCAGAGTTACTTCCGGACCACAGGCAGGGTAGGCTGTGCACGTACGCCCCGACAGGACGCCGGCCGCTGCCAGAATCTGCAGGCCGTGACAAATAGCAGCGATCGGTTTTTTCGCTTCGTCGAATGCTTTCACCAGATCCAGCACTGCGGGATTCAGACGCAGGTATTCCGGTGCGCGACCACCGGGAATGAGTAGCCCGTCGTAATTGCCGGCGTCAGCATCTGCAAAGTCCGCGTTGAGTGTGAAATTGTGCCCGGGTTTTTCGCTGTACGTCTGATCGCCCTCAAAATCATGGACGGCCGTGCGGATCTGGTCGCCGGATTTTTTATCGGGGCACACTGCGTCGACATCAACGCCGACCGTCAGCAACGTCTGAAAGGGGACCATGATTTCGTAGTCTTCCACAAAATCACCGGCCAGCAGCAGAACTCGTTTGTTGGGCATGGAATTCAGTTCACAGGAATCTAGAGAGGGAACCGGAATACAAAGGGATTCACACCAGAGACCCGGTCTCTACCGTGACATGGAAACACTAACGGAATCGTAATCACGCCTGACGTCGTTAGCCAGGAATCGCTAGACTTTGACGCCTGCTTCTTGCATCCGGCATCGTCCCATACTCTGTCCGTTAAACGCAATTGACGCTGTTTCAGCGAAAATTCATGCGGTTGCCAACACAATACAGCCAGCGAACACCCCTGCGGTTCAATATCACGCCATTGATCGACGTGGTGTTTTTGCTGATCATCTTTTTTCTGGTGGCCAGCCACTTCGTCAGAAGCGAACTGGCCGAACCCGTGAATCTGCCTATCGCGACGGGAGGCGATACCCCCCAGGACGAGGCGTTGCATCGGTTGACCGTGACGATCGACCGCGACGGTCAGATGTTCGTCAGTGCGGAAGCTCAAACGCAGCAGTCAGTCTTTCAGCGGATCGAGGGCCTGCAAGTCGCCGCTGCAGCTGCCGGTGTGAATCCGGAAGTTCGTTTGCGAGCCGACAGGGATACACAGTGTGGTTCGGTGCGAAAACTGATCGAACATTGTGCGGCCCGCAATATTCGCAGCATTCGGTTTGCCGTTTCCGTTAACGGAAGTGACTGATCGTGCGCATTCCCACCCATCGAGATCGCCGCGTGTCACTCGACAATGAGAGTATGACGCCCATGATCGACGTCGTTTTTCTGTTGCTGGTGTTCTTCGTGTGCGCGTCGGTTGGCCAGAAACCGGATTTACTGCTACCGGCCGAATTATCTGCGGGACAGACCGAAGCACAGGTGGATCTGCCGCAGCAGGAACCCGATGAATGGCAGTCACCGGAAGTTCGCATTTACCTGGACCGCGACGCGGCAGGACAGTTGTCGATTCTGTTGAATGAACGGCCCGTCGGCAGTGCCGCAGAACTGGATGTCTGTCTCACGCAGCTGGCTGGATTCGATATCGACTCAAAGATCATCATCGGCTTCGACGATGCTGTGGCTTTTCAACATTTCATCGACGTCTATGATCGCTGTCAGGCGATCGGGTTTCAGTCAATATCGCTGGCGGTGAAGGCCGAGTAACGGAGAGGGTCGGGAGTCTTTTTCGGGTAAACGACTCTTGCAATAGTCAGGACATCTGCCGAAAAAGACTCCCGACCCTTTGCCATCCGTCTCCTCCACTTGAGAAACGATTCACCCGAAGCACAATGAGCAAAACGTTTAACAGGCTGGCCACGCTGAGTGTCGATCAGCGTTGGTTTGTCGTGTTGTTGGTGAGCATCATCACTGCGATTGCCGTCGTCGGTTACCGAGACCCGCAACTGCTGCTGCAGCTGTTTGAAACAACGGACGAACCCGACGAAGCGGCGCCCGCAGCAGTCACCAACGACGACAGACCGCAGCGGCAGGTACCGAACGTCAGCCCGTTCAGCCTGTCTCGCGGCGATGTGGTCGTGGTGGTCCAGGGCGAAGACTTTTTCAACGCGGACTGCGCCAAAGCGCTGCGACAGGTTGTGGAAGATCTGGAGCAGCTGGATCAGGTCAGCAACGTGCTCTGGATGGATCGCGTTCCGACGCTCAACATTTTCGGCCTGCCGGAGCCCCTGTTTCCTCGATCAGAAGCGTCATCAAACCGCTTCGCCGCCGCCAAACAAAAGGCTCTGCAGCACCCACTGGTTGGGGGTCAGCTGTTGAGCGGCGATGGCAGAACATTGCTGCTGCTGCTGGGACTCGATTACAACCACGTCCTTGATGATGCGGAAGCGACGACATTGCTGCGGGAAACGGCTGAAGCGACGGCGGCTCGTTTTCCAGACGTGGATCTGACGTTTCAGGTCACGGGCCGTGTCCCCGCAGCGCTGGCCGCCATTGAGGCGCACGAAGCCAATCAGTTGAAGTATCAGCTGATCGGTTACGGAATGATCTTTGTCATGACGTTGATCCTGTTCCGCGGCATTCGGGCCGTGATGATTGTTGCCGCTGCTCCCGCGTTGGGTGTGTTCTGGACCATCGGCATGGTTCGCTATCTCGGCTACGAACACAACCCACTCGTCGACGTCATTCTGCCGGTGCTGGTCAGCCTTGTCGGCCTGACCGATAGTGTTCACCTGATGGTGCAGATTCGCAAACTGCGGGCCAGTGGGCTGCCGGAAAAAGAAGCGGCACGGTTGGGGATTCAGCAGGTGGGCATGGCCTGTTTTCTGACATCGTTGACGACCGCCATCGGTTTCGGCTCTTTGACACAGGCCGATTCGGCGATGGTGATGGAGTTCGGGGCATGTAGTGTGATCGGCGTGACGCTGACATTTGTCTCCGTGGTCACCATCATTCCTTTTGCCTGTTCCACATGGCTGGGGCGAAAAATCCACGTTGGTCTGGACAACAGTCCGATTGACCGTCACCTCGGCCGCATATCGTCGGTCGTGGACGCTGTTCTGCGGCGGCGTTCGCTGGTCAGCAAACTGGCAATCGTCGCAACACTGATGCTGTTTGCGATCTCGCTGACGCTAAAACCTGATCAGCGACAAAGCGACGGACTGCCGGAAAACGCTGAGGCCACAAAAGCACTTCATCATCTGGACAAAGCTTTCGGCGGTCTTGAATTCTCGCGGGTGGAAGTCACATGGACAGACAACGTCCCGTCGGATTCGGCCGAGGTGCTGATTGTTATTTCCGCGGTCGACGAACTACTGCAGGCCGAAGAACTGATTGGTCACCCGCTGTCGATCCGCAACCTCATCGACGCTCAGCCAGGCAGTGGTCCACCCGAAGAACGGATGTCGATGATGGAGCTGCTGCCTCCTCCGCTGAAGCGAGCGTTCTTCACACCGGAACGTAACGAGGCCAAAGTCACCTTTCGTGTTCAGGATCTGGGTATCGCCGCGTATGGTCCTGTGTTTGAACGAATCGAGGCCGGATGCGCAGCAATCAAACAACAGCATCCCGGTTTCGACTTTGAACTTCGCGGCAACGCCGTCTGGCGGTGGGAACATTTGTACCAGGTTGTTGTGGATCTGGCGACCAGTCTGGGCACAGCCTCGGTGGTCATCTTTTTCGTATTGGCCGTGGTTTATCGTTCCATTCGAATCGGGTTGATTTCGATTATTCCAAACATGTTTCCGCTGGTGCTGACGGGCGCGTATCTGGCGCTGACAGGGTACAACCTTGAGATCGTGATGGTCTGCAATTTCACCGTGTGTCTGGGCATCGCCGTCGATGACACCATTCATTTTCTGACCAGATATCAGGAAGAGAACGCGAAGACCGATGATCAGGACGAGGCCATCCGCAAAGCCTTCACCGGCGTGGGAACGGCCCTGATCATGACCACAACCGTGCTGATCGCAGGATTTGGTACGGTGATTCTCAGCGAATCCCGTGACCACAAGATTTTCGCCACCATGGGCGTGCTGACGATTGGTTCGGCCCTGTTCGGAGATCTCATCTTCCTGCCGGCATTGCTGGGTCGCTTTGCGCGGAAAAAAGACAGAGCCCCGGTCTCTTCAAGAGACCGGGTCGCTTGACAATTCACGACCCAATCGCGGCCACCAGTGCATCAATTTCATCGGCCCCTTGCAGCAGCACGGGGTGATGCAGAATCATCAGCTCTTCGTGCAGCGCCGCTGCATTTGATAAGTCGCCCACCGCTCGGAATCGGCGTTGACTGTGAGTCTTATGCAGCGCGGTAAATGCTGAGTCCAGAGCCACTCCGTTTTGCCGGGCAACGGTCGCAAAGTCTTCACGTGACCGTCCGTCAGCTTTTTCGGATTCGAAGCGAAACGCCACCTTGTAGAATGCCGGAACGTCGTCGATGTTTTCCGCGGGGTGTGGCAACAACGCGGGCTTCAGTGGTGAATCTTTCGGCAGGGCGTTCAACAACTGCCGAACTCGCTGCAATCGCACGTGTGTCCGTTCGTCCAGTTGCTGCAACTGCGGCAACAGGACGGCAGACTGCATTTCCGACAGTGGATACGCATCGTTACCTCGCTGTGTGTACAACCGAATTCGTTGCGCCAGCGTAGCGTCATTGGTGAGCACTGCCCCACCGCGCCCCGCCGTCAGCAGTTTGCTTCCGCCAAAGCTGAGTACTCCAACGTCACCGATCGAACCGGCCACCTTGCCGTTCAGACGCCCTCCCGTCGCCTGACACGCGTCTTCAATCACGGGAACACCGCGCTCCGCAGCAACCGCACGAATGGCATCCATATCCGCGAAGCAGCCGTGCAGGTGAGAACAAACGATCGCTGTTGTTTTATCCGAGAGGGCCTTTTTCAGTTGCTCGGGATCCGGCACCGGCACGCCCGGGTGAGTGTCTACCAGAACCGGCGTTGCCTGCAGCGTCAACACGTTGGCGAAGTTGGCCTTATAGTCATAGGCCGCCAACACCACTTCATCGTCCGGTTGGACTTTCACCGACCGCAGGGCCAGCTCGACGGCAACCGTGCCGCTGCTGCAGAGAATCACGTGTTCCACATCATGAAACCTGGCCAGCGCATCACGCAGTCGATCACAATGCGGCCCGTGATAACGTCCCCAGCTGCCGTCCTGCAACATTGCTTCGAAGACGTCACGGACAGCATCATCCGCGATTGGCCAGGGCGGCATCCGATTCTCTGGGTCCGTCGAGTCGATGGGTGAGCCTTTCAGCTGGGTTCCCCGGTAGCTTGATCATCAGCCGACGCCGAGTCTTCTGCAGCGGGTGGATCGGGCGGCGGCACAGCCACTTGAATTTCACTGCCCAGCAGACGGACGTCGTAGGTTGGAGTCTTGATGCCGCTCTTCGAATTGTCCAGCCACGTTCCATCCTTGATGCTGAAGCACCACGCATGCCATGAACACATGACCGAACCGTCCTCGGCGACCGGGCTTTCCGACAATGATGCGCCCATATGGGGGCAAAAATCATTGATGGCGAAGTACTCTCCCTGATGCAGAAACACGCCCACCATTGTGCCGTTGACCGGGAAACTACGTCCCTGACCTTCCGGAATGTCTTTCACGTTTGCAACTGTCTGAAATTCAGACATCTTTTCTCCTGTCGACGAAATGATGACGGCGGATTGTGGTCGCGTGAGCAGTTCGGGTCAAATTCAAAGCGAATGATTTACTTAACCGGTCGCCAACGAACTCCCGGCAACACACTGTTGCAACGGTAACGGAGTTGCTAAAACGCTGGTCTACAGCGTATTTCGCTGACTCGTGGCCGCGACCAACCGCTGAACAGTATGGAAGTCGACCGTCGCGAATGGGTTGCGTTTTCTACCGACTTCAGAGGAAGAAACAATGTCACGTACCGCATCTTTGGCAGTTGTCGCCGTTCTGCTTGGATTGCTGTCTGCTTCGGCGATGGCGGAGAAAATCGGCCCTAACACTCTTGGGGTGTATGAAAAAGCTGGCGGCTGGACGCTGCTGTTTAACGGCAAAGACACCAGCCAGTGGCGTAATTATCAGAAAGATACGATCAGCGATGGCTGGAAAGTTGAGAACGGTGAACTGATTCGCAAGGGAAAGGGTGCGGGCGACATCATTACAAAGAAACAGTTTGACGCCTTTGAAATCACGCTGGATTATAAGATCTCAAAAGAAGGCAACAGCGGCTTGATGTTTCATGTGACCGAAGAAGAAAAAAGGCCGTGGCAGACGGGGCCGGAAATTCAAATTCAGGACAATGTTGATGGACACGATCCGCAGAAGGCCGGCTGGCTGTATCAGTTTTACAGCTCGGAAACGGATGCC
The DNA here is from genome assembly GCA_039831575.1 of Fuerstiella sp. Taxonomy (GTDB): domain Bacteria; phylum Planctomycetota; class Planctomycetia; order Planctomycetales; family Planctomycetaceae; genus Fuerstiella. The sequence continues at coordinate 18,750 of JBDONA010000560.1, forward strand.
ACCAAACCAGCTGGTGAGTGGAACACACTGCGAGTTCTGATCACGCCTGAAAAATGTGTGCACTGGATGAATGGCAAGAAGTACGTTGAGTACGTCAAGGGATCGGACGACTGGAACGAACGTCTGGCGGCCAGCAAGTTCAGCAAGTTTCCGAAGTATGGTGTTGCCACAAAGGGACACATCTGTCTGCAGGACCATGGCGACCTGGTGTCGTTCCGCAACATCAAGATCCGCGAGGTCAAATAGATGGATCTCGGCCTGCAGGATAAAGTGGCTTTGGTGACCGGGGGTTCGAAGGGCATCGGCCTGGGAATCGTGCGATCGCTCATCACCGAAGGCGCCCGGGTAGCCAACGTCAATCGCAGCGAAGCAGAAGGCCGAGCGCTGGAAGCTGAATACGCGCAGCTGGGGCGCGACTGTCATTTTATTCAGGGAGATCTGACGGACACATCCGCCTGCCAGAACGCCGTGGAACAGACTCTGCAGCGATTTGGCAGGATCGATGTTGTGGTCAACAATGCGGGCGTCAACGACGGTGTCGGTCTGGAAGACGGTCCCGCGGCGTTTCTGGAATCACTGCAGCGAAACCTGATTCATTACTACGCGATGGTTCATTTTTCGCTGGATGCATTGAAGGAGTCCCGAGGCTGCATCATCAATATCGGATCGAAGGTTTGCGAAACGGGGCAGGGCGGTACATCAGGCTACGCCGCGTCCAAAGGCGGCATCAACGGCCTGACGCGCGAATGGGCGGTTGACCTTGCTCCTCATGGCATACGCGTAAACACCGTTCTGCCAGCCGAAACATGGACACCGCTGTACGAAAAATGTCTGGCGGCAATGCCCGATCCCGCTGCCGCAAGGGCTGAGATCGAGCGTCTGATTCCCCTGGGTCAGCGATTTACCACCATCGAAGAACTGGCCGATATGGTCGTGTTTCTGGCGTCGCCGCGGTCCAGCCACACCACAGGACAGATCATTTTCGTCGACGGCGGGTATACACATTTCGACCGCAAATGCACCAGCCCCAGCGACATCACTTCGTTTGGTGCAGCGGCGGAATAGTCCCGGTCCATCCACACGGCGGACGTCCGCGTGTCGGCTGACGGTGGCGCGGCACCCTTGCGCCAACGTGTTAAAACACACAGAACGGCATTTTCAGTGCAGCGGCAACAATTGAGGGAATCGAATATTGCAGATGTACGCCACTGACCACTGGCAGCGGCGGCAGTACAATACACTGGCAGCGAAACCTCCGTGTTGCTCACCCGCCGAAAAATCCCCGGTGTTATCTCATGAGAACGAATTCCGCTTTCGTCAGTATCTGCCTCGTGTTCACTGCCGGTACATCATTGGCAGATGATGCCAGTCCGGTTGCCGGTCTCAGGTTCAACGAACACATCCGACCCATTCTGTCTGAGTACTGTTTCGCCTGTCATGGGCCGGACTCCGGAAGTCGGAAGGGAGAGCTGCGGCTGGATGTTCGAGAAGCTGCGGTCGAAAGTGGAGCCGTCACAGCCGGCGATGCGGAGAACTCCGAACTAATCGCCAGAATCACCAGCGACGACCCGGAACTGCTGATGCCGCCACCCGATTCTCACAAGACGCTGAAGCCTGAACACAAACAGCTGCTGATTCGGTGGATCAACGAAGGTGCCGAATACGAAAAGCACTGGTCATTCATCAAGCCGAAGCGAGCGACCGTTCCGGAATCAGCAGACAACGAGGCCTGGTCGGGCAATGCAATTGACCAGTTCATACTTCAGCAGCTGGACGAACTCGGACTTAAACCAAACGTGGCTGCTGATCGTCACGTGCTGGCCCGTCGAGCGGCCCTCGATGTCACCGGGCTGCCACCGACGCGTGAAATGCTGGAAACCTTCATCGCCGATTCGTCAGGTGACGCATGGTCGAAATACATAGACCGGTTGTTGAAATCAGAACACGCGGGCGAACATCGCGCGCGGTATTGGCTGGACGCGGCACGATACGGTGACACGCATGGTATGCACGTCGACAACTACCGTGAGATGTGGCTGTATCGGGACTGGGTCGTGCATGCTTTTAATGCCAACATGCCATTCGACCGGTTTGTCGTCGAACAGCTGGCTGGCGACCTGCTGCCGAAACCGACGCGCGATCAGCTGATCGCCACCGGTTTCAGCCGTTGCAACATCACGACATCAGAAGGCGGAGCCATACCGGCAGAACTGGATGTGCGGTATATGGTGGATCGCGTGGAAACGACCGCCACCGTTTTTCTGGGGCTGACGGCCGGTTGTGCTGTGTGCCACGATCACAAATATGACCCGATCAGCCAGCGCGAGTTCTATCAGCTTGGCGCGTTCTTCAACAACACCACCACACCCGCAATGGACGGCAATCAGAAGGACACGCCGCCGGTTATTACGTTGCCACTTGATGAATTCAAGAAAGAATGGGACGACCTGCAGGCGCAGCGGATACGGCTTGCCAGTGAATTTTATGCGTTGACGTCTGATGTTGCCGCATGGTGGCCCGCACGAGATCCGGACGTCGAACATCCGCTTTCGGCGGACGAACTCATCGCGTTACTTCCGCTGACGGAAGGCGAAGCTGACGCGGTCAAGCTGCCCGAGTCCGCCAACTGGGCCACCAGACATCCGGCCGGCCGGCGAGGAATGCGGTTCGGCGAGAAGGGACAACTCACCGCCGAGTTACCCAGTCTGCGCACTGACGAACCGCTCACGATCAGTTTTTGGTATCGGACTCCGGAGCGGCTGATGTCGACGACGGTGTTCGATCAGACAGCGAAGATGGAGGACAAAAAGACGATCGGATGGAAGATCGCGGGCAACACGCAGGGGGGACTGACCTTCGAATACCATGACGGCCAGGGAAAAAAGATCCGAGCTCTGTTGCCGGGCGAAGAAGCACTCACGCCGCGATCGTGGCAGCATGTCTGTATTCGCTATTCCGGTGGTCAATCAAATTCGTCCGTCACCATTCTTGTAAACGGTCGCGCCGGTGTGTTGCGTAATTCCACCGAGGATCTCATCGGCGCCGCTGAAGTGCCGGCCGGTCCGCTGAGAATTGCCAGCCGACTGCCAACCGCGGGACTCAGTGATATTCGCATTTTCCGCCGCTGGGTGACGGATGAAGAAACACAATTGCTGGTGCAGGAACATGCGCTGAAGACGTTGTTTCAATCAGACAAAACATGGGACGACCTCGACAGGAAACAACAGAAATCGGTCACGTTGTTTCATCGAGCGACGATCAATGCCGACGGCATCGCCAAACTACGCGAGTACTCGACCTCTCAACGGCGACGGGATTTCATCTATTCCCGATCAACAACGACACTCGTCATGCAGGAGCGCACCTCAAATCCTCGCGCGTGGGTTCTGGAACGCGGTGAGTATGATCAGCGTCGCGAGGAAGTCGCTCCGTGGATTCCAGCGGTGCTTAACTTTCCTGGCACGAGTTTTCGGGCCAGCGACGGTCAGTTGAAGACGCAACTGACAAGTCGCCTTGATCTGGCGCGCTGGCTGGTGCATTCGGATCATCCGCTGACCGCACGTGTGATGGTGAATCGTCTGTGGCAGTCCGCTTTCGGCACAGGTCTGGTGAGAACATCGGAAGACTTTGGCGTGATGGGAGACCGTCCGTCACACCCCGAACTGCTGGACTGGCTAGCCGTCGAATTCGTGGAATCCGGCTGGAACGTGAACCACATCCTGAAATTGATCCTGACATCATCGACGTATCGACAAAGCAGCGTCGTCACAGCAAAGAAGCTGGCGCAGGATTCGGACAACCGCTATCTCGCGCGGGGACCACGTATCCGTCTGGACGCAGAAGTACTGCGAGACCAGGTGTTGGCAGTCAGTGGCTTGCTGCGGCGAGAGATGGGTGGTCCGAGCGTCAAGCCTTACCAACCCGCCGGATTGTGGCGAGTCGTTGCTATCACCGGCAGCAATACGCGAATCTTCTCGCGCGATACAGGCGACGCGTTGTACCGCCGCAGCGTTTACAGCTTCTGGAAACGTACAGCACCTCCTCCGTCTATGGCCGCCTTTAACGCACCGACTCGGGAACAGTGTACCGTTCGTCGCGAACGCACGAACACGCCCATTCAGGCGCTGGTGCTGATGAACGGTCCTCAGTTTGTTGAATCCGCCCGACGACTGGCTGAAAACACCATCCGACAGAAGGACGACGATCAGTCTCGGGCGGAATGGATGCTGTCGACCGTACTCAGCCGCCCGGCACAAGCGGTCGAAGTGGCCGAAATGACGGCTGCGGCCAGCGAATTTCGAACGATGTTTCAACAGAAACCGGAGGCTGCGAAGGAATTAGTCAGTACCGGCGACACCAAGCCGGACGAAACATTGGACGCTGCGGAACTGGCAGCGTGGACGCTGGTGGCAAACATACTGATGAATCGTGATGACTTCGTAAACAAATAAAGCCAGTACCGACCGCCAGCGGACGGCCGGTGCCGACCGGCGGCGGATGCGAGCTATCGCTCGGAAGGGACTGGGCGCGTGAACAGGACAACACAGGAAACCACATACGGATTAAACATTTTCGACAGACACACGGCCATTGAATCATGAATACAAATCCGATCGATCAGTGGATTAACCTGGAAACGCGTCGACAGTTTTTCGGTCGCAGTTCAAAGGGACTGGGCGCCGCGGCGCTGGCAGGACTGATCAGTCAGCCAGCCGCCGGGAACACCACGACGGGCAACCCGCATCAGCACTTTCCGGCCCGGGCCAAGCGAGTGATCTGGCTGTTCATGGCGGGGGCCCCTTCGCATCTGGACACGTTTGATTACAAGCCGCAGATGGTCGACTGGTACAACAAAGACCTGCCGGAATCTGTCCGCAAGGGACAGCGGTTAACAACGATGACCGCGTCGCAGGCGCGGTTTCCCATCGCTCCGTCCATGTTTCGTTTCGACCAACATGGCGACAGCGGCAAGCGGGTCAGCGAGTTGTTGCCGAAAATCGGTTCCATGTCCGACGACATCGCCACAATACACACCGTCTGGACGGAGGCCATTAATCACGACCCGGCGATCACTTTTATCCAGACGGGCAACCAGATTCCGGGTCGGCCGACACTTGGCGCGTGGATCAGCTACGGTCTGGGCAGTCTGAATCGCAACCTGCCGGAATTTATCGTCCTGAACTGCGAACCTCGTGGCCAAGCGCTGTACTCGCGGCTGTGGGGCAGTGGGTTCCTGCCGTCAACGCATGCCGGCGTCGCCTTTCGTGCTCAGGGAGATCCCGTTCTGTATTTGTCGAACCCCGGCGGTGTGACCCAGGAAACCCGCCGTTTGATGCTGGATCGCCTGCAGGTCATGAATCATCGGATCCACGACGAACTGGGTGATCCGGAAACGCAGACGCGAATTGCTCAATACGAAATGGCGTTTCGAATGCAGTCCTCCGTTCCCGACCTGGTGGACGTATCCGGCGAGCCGAAACACATACTGGACATGTACGGCGACGACGTACTGAAGCCCGGCACGTTCGGTCACAACTGCCTGCTGGCCCGACGAATGGCTGAACGAGACGTCCGCTTTATTCAGATTTTCCATCGTGGCTGGGACCATCACAGTGATCTGCCGACCAATATTCGCCGTCAGACGAAAGAAGTGGATCAGCCGGCATGGGCACTGATTCAGGATTTGAAACAGCGTGGTTTGCTGGACGACACGCTGGTTATCTGGGGCGGTGAATTCGGCCGCACGATCTACAGCCAGGGCACGCTCACCAAAAACAACTACGGCCGAGACCATCATCCGAAATGTTATTCGATGTGGCTGGCCGGTGGTGGAATCAAAGGCGGCACGACTCACGGCGAAACCGACGAATTCGGTTACAACATCCTGCGTGACCCCGTCCACATTCGAGACCTGAACGCCACGGTTCTCAATCGGTTGGGCATCGACCATGCACGCTTTACGGTGAGACATCGCGGGCTGGACGAACGTCTGACCGGCGTACAGGAACTGGCACGCCCGGTGTCCGAAATCCTGTCGTAACGACTGTTTTTCTCGTTCCCAGGCTCCAGCTTGGTAACGCCTATCCACGAAGCCTCGGTCCACCGAGTTGTTGTGGTTGTATCCGCTCTTCTGCCACATTATTTCATGATTTTGAATCTGCTTCGGCGTTCTTCTCGTTCCCAAAGCTCCGGCCTGGGAACGGGAAGAATTCAGGGACGTGCGTAGTAGTGACCGGCTAATCGCATATCCTCTGTAGCAACGACGAACACGTTGAAGGAGCTCAATCATGAGTCCATGGTGTCTGAAAATGATGAACGCATTTGTCTGGATGACCACAGTGATCGTGTGCGTCGGAGGTGTGGTATCGGTCGGTGTGGCTCAGGAACGTGTGGAAGTCAGCGTTGCCCACCAGGCCGTTGTTGATGCCGAGGCGTCATTGCCGGAAATACTGGCGGGTCACAAGCAAATCGCTGCTGTGCAGGGCAAAAACGGTGGGCAAAAAATTCCCGTCATCGTAGCGGTGATTGCGGGCGTCATAGCACTCGTCGCAGGCATTATCCTGACGGTTCGCCACTTCGAAAAGAAACGGACGGCAGCCCTGGATGTGATTGCCGCAGAAATAGGTTTGGCGTTTTCCGCAGCTCAGGATGACGAACTATTGGCCAGGGTGCAGGTTTTCTCTTTGTTCAACAAAGGGCACAGTCGCAAAATGCGTAATGTGATGAAGGCCGAAACGGACAGCGCAACGCTGGCGATCTTTGACTATCAATACACGACCGGCAGCGGAAAGCACCAGCAGTGTCATTCCCAGACTGTGGTCTCTATGGAATCGAATTCGCTCAGCCTGCCCAACTTTACTTTGTGGCCCGAAGGGCTGTTGGCGAAGTTAGGTGCCATGATGGGAGCTCAGGATATCGACTTCGATGAACATCCGGAGTTTTCCAAATCGTTTGTGCTGAAGGGAGACGATGTGCCTGCGATTCGAGATTTCTTCGATGTGGAGAAGCTGGATTTTTTCACGGAACGAAAGGGTGCCTACGTCGAAACGGCTCCCAACCATTTCATCTATTTTCGTGGCAGGCGCAGGAAGCCGGAACAGATTCGTGAACTGATGACCGAAGGCTATTCCGCTTACGCGATGTTTGGGGGACACTCGCCGAGCGGATCGTCGCCGGACTCCTACGACGTATAGCACCGCGTCATCCTGATTTGCGCGTGCAGGACTATTTCGTCGGTCCGTCCATCGCATTTCCGTCAACGCGTACTCCGGACGATTCGGCGATTGACAACGTTGCCAGAGTAGCCGGACCGATCGAATTCATCACCAGCAGATTTCCCTGGCCATTGCCGGAAAACCGAACAGCGTGTTGAGACTTCTGCGCCGTTCTGGTCTCCAGGATCGAACACCCGTTAACGTTGACGTTACTGCAGTCGACGGCGTCCAGTCCGCACGGGACACCGTCGATCAACTGGCTGCCGGAGATATTGATGCGGTTGCAGTTTACCAGTTCCAGCAGTGAGGCTCCTGACGGCTGGCCCTCCGGATGTTCGTCCAGGATCGAGCAACCATTCAGCGTAATGCCGGACGATCGAACCATTCGAACGCCCGTACCCATGGCCGGCGTGTGGCGTCGAAAGGTGTTGTTGCCCACGTTGATCTGTCTGGAATCTTCGATCAAGAGGTTGCGGTTTGAACACGAATAGATGCAGTTGCCGCTGATGGAAATGCCGTAGCAACCGGTCAGGTGCACGTTGTTTTCCTGGCTGCCGATGATGTTTCCGGAAACCGCCCACAGTCCCGGCGGCCGCTCCTTGTCGCCGTTGGATTCGTGGATGCGGATATTGCATCCACCGGGCGATGGCGTGGCCTGAATGGTATTCGACGCGATCGTCACCTCGTTAACGCTGGCACCAGGCGCGGTGGTATCGACGTAGATTTCGGCGGTCGGTTCCGGTTCGGTTTTGTGTGCGGCGTGGTTGTTGTATTCGATGTCATTGCCGGTGATCTGCAGGTTTCGCACTTGTGATCCTTCGATACGAATGCCGCCCAGGCGGTTGTAACTGATATGGCTGCTGGCAATGTTGATCTGATGCAGGTTGACGCGGTCAAGAAAAATACCCACACCCGTGTTGTGGTAAATGTGGCAGTGACTGATCAGTACGTTTCGATTTCGCTCGAACAGATGAATACCATGGCGACATCGACGAATCAAAACGCCCTCAAAGACAGACTGCATTGTCTGAACAAGTTGAACGCCATCCGCCTCGGGATGTACTCCTTCGATTTCGATGTTTTTGATCGTCGGCAGCCGCTGGCCTGGATAGACATTGCCTGTGACTGAATTGGGGTCGCCGGTACCACCGTGAGTTCCCACCAGCCGAAAAGCGGGCCCCGGCCCATCCATCAGAATTCGCGCCGTTCCGCTGGTGCCGTCGATCCCTGTCGGCCCGGCGTTTTCCAGATCCACTTCGATCGGTTCCGTGATTCGATAGCTGCCGGGCGGGAAATGCAGAACGCCATCGCCGTCGCGCAAAGCATGTCGAATGGCTTCGGTGTCGTTCGTGACTCCATCACCCGTGGCGCCGAATCGTTGCACATTACTCATCGTGGTTGCATCCTGTAGAAGAGTGGATCGCAGAAACGGCAATCTTGATGCTGCCGAATTCCTTATTTTCTAAGCCGCTCAATCAGGCACGTTCCGCGCCGGCTCGGCCGTTTTCGATGACGAAGGTGGCTCGGGTCAGGCAGGGAGACTCAGGTTCGGTTACCACCGGCACGACTCGAAAATCAGTCTTCCATTGCTGCGGTGTCAACTCGCAGCGGACATAGCCGCGTTCCGCGTTAAAGAATTTTACGAATGGATTGTCGGCCAGCATAGCGTCCGTCGTTCTTCCCTTTTCAACGCCGTTGCCACCCGACGTAATGGACGTCCCGACCAACTCCGTAGCGACCGGGGCCGCTGTTTCGTCATCAAAGTCGACCTTGATATCGTTGACCCAATTCGTGTGAATGTCTCCCGTGAGCACCACGGGATTCGCGATCTGGTGATCGTCGAGGAACTGAACAAGCCGCTGTCGCCCCACTTCGTAACCCGCCCACTGATCCATGCTGAAAGCCACAGCGTCACCCGGTTTGTGATCGACGCGGGCCATCATGACCTGCTGGGCCAGAATGTTCCAGCGCGACGGCGATGCTTGCAGGCCGTCGCATAACCACTTTTCCTGAATGTCTCCCAGCAGAGTTGCGCGGGGATCGAAGACGCCTTCGCACTGCGGCCCTTTGCCGTCGCCACACGGCTGGTCTGTTCGGTATTGTCGGGTGTCGAGGACGGAAAACTGAGCCAGTCGGCCGTATGTCACATTTCGGTACAATTGCATCATCGGGCCGTGAGGCAACGTCGACCGTCGCAATGGCATGTGTTCGTAGTACGCCTTGTACGCATCTGCCCGTCGCTTTAGAAACTGCTCTGCACTCACGCCCCGCTGCTCAGAAATATCACCGGCGCAGTTGTTGTCGAACTCGTGGTCATCCCACGTCACGATCCACGGAAACGCGGCATGGGCCGCCTGCAGATCCGGATCCGACTGATACAGCGCGTACCGATTGCGGTAGTCATTCAGTGAAACCGTTTCCGCGCTGTTATGTCGGCGGGTCAGATTCTCCGACGTGCCACCTTCATAGATGTAATCGCCCAGGTGCACAACGGCATGCAGATCTTCGTCTGCCATGTGTCGCAACGCATTGAAGTAACCGTATTCGTAGTGTTGGCACGACACGAAGGCGAAACGAAAACTGTCAGGCATCGCGTCGGGTGCTGGTGTGGTTCTCGTGCGACCGACACCGCTTGTCTCGCCAGCCGTCTGAAACTGATACCAATACGTGCGGTCCGGCAGCAGTCCCTGCACTTCGACGTGAACGGAATGAGCCCAGTCTCTTGACGCCGTGGCCACCCCCTTGCGTACAACTTTCGTCATGCCTTCATCGGTCGCAACTTGCCACCGCACGCGCACGTCCTCATAAGGCATACCTCCGCCATTCAGAGGATCTGGCGCCAGCCGAGTCCACAGGACCACGCCATCGGACGACGGATCGCCTGACGCGATACCCAGCTGAAACGGGTAGTCTGCAGTCTGTACCCGCCGGTCGGCCGCTGTGCCAATCCGAATGTTGGCCAACGGCCAGGCGATGGAGGCAGACGTCGCTGCCAGAAACGAACGGCGACTGCGCCGACTTGGCTGTGTCATATTATTCACTATCGGTAGGCGGGGGCGGCATATAGTGGACGTGGACAGAGTCTGGCAAGTTGTTGTGCTCGCTGACCGTGAAAGCCACCGATTCCGGCAAGCCGCAAACGGGGATTCATGACCACTCACAACCTGGCATTTCCTATGTTAACCTGAGGCCCGGATCAGATACCACCGGGTGGGCAAACACGAGACATGCGCTGGACCCAGGTCTCGTAAACGGGGTCGCATCACTGAACGCAGGTTTCCAGTCGGCCGCGAGCACGTTGAGACGTGCGGTCATCAATGTACGAGGGTCGGGAGACCTTCGCACAGCGCGTGACTTCGAACCGCCTGGTACGGTCCTGCTCAACTTATGCCGCGTGCAGATAGTGCATTCGCATTTTGAGCAAACGTGGTTACCGCAGGCCTTGCACAGTCTGTGTTGTCACGTTGATGTGCCCCTTGACGATCTGTTCAGCAAGTTTCTCTGTAAGCGGTGCGATGACACTGAAGTGATCCTGGCCAGGCACTTTGAAAAACTGAATTTCTGGATTCGAATTGGCGTCGGCCATGATTTGAACGGCGTCCCAGTTACCGTTTTCGGCCCCCTCGAAGACATACATGGGACTCTTGACGCCGTGTAGCCAAAAGACGGGCGAACGCAACGTCATTTCCTGTTCGTTGTTGACATCGCAATACACAAATTGACCTCCATATTGCGCGGCGGCCGCAACGGGTCCCAGCGAGAAAATCGCGCGGTAGCGATCAGAGCATGCTCCGACCAGCATGACCATTGTGCCACCTGTGCTGTGGCCGCCCAGGTAGATTTGGTCGGGATCGACGTATGGCAATGTCGCAAGGTGATCGGTGGCGGCAAGAATATCATCCACCTCGCCATAAAATCCCTCGCGCTGTCCGGGATTATCGTTTCCGCCCCGCTGAGAAGGAAACAGCATGACGATTCCGGCCTTCCGAAACGCGCTGGCAGTCTGATCATTGCTGCGGTCTCTCGGCGTCCAGATATCGTCGATGGAATTGTTGTCGCCCCCGGTAATCCACACGATCGCCGGGTGTTTTCCGCCGTCACCTGGGTCAGTCGTTAAATACGCGGCCAGGCGACCGACGACAGACTGATAATGAATCAATTCAAAGTCATTTTCAGTCGGAGAATCGGGCGCACCGTAGGACTCGCCGGGCTTGACGATCCTTGTCACAAATCCTTCTCGCGCTTCGCGCAGCGTTTGCTGAGGTTTCGGCGAAGACGTACCTGGCAAGGACGGTGAATCTGTTGCGACATCGCAGCCGCTGCCGACGAGGGCAATTATCAGAAGAAGCGTTCGCATCACGGCTCCGGGGGTTGACGGGATCAATGGCCAGGCTGAACGGGCGGCGGCCAGCGACTTTCGGATTCAGAACTCGTGCCCAACCACCAATCCGGTTGAGCGTTGTGTCAGCTTGCGATTTCCCGAGCACGCATACAAACCGCGGTCACTGTGTGTGTGGTTCTGGATTCGACCGGAAATAATCGTCAGGCTTGGCCAATGGATCATCAGTACCCCACATGATGAGCTTGTCCTTCTTTTCCAGAAGTGGCACATGTTTTGAACAATGGATATAGGCTTCATCGACGGTAATCACGACCCAGCACTCAACAGCAGAGTCCAATGGTCGTGATTCGCCGTCGAGATACGCTGCCAGCACTAGCGCCTTGCGGCTCACATCCCAGTTTAAAAACTGAGTTGCCGAGGTCAGCTCGTTGACGTCGCCGGAATTAACGTTACTATTTAGTAACGTATTGGGTTGCGTTTACGTTTTTAACGACCGCAGGGTTTCCTCATGATCAACACGAAAAAAGTGACAGGACGGAGGGAGATCCGATCCGATCCGAATCGATCGATCGATGACTACGTGGCCGACGCTGAACGCATGTCTGGTGCGAACGTTCGTACACTGGGAAACTGGTCACCGGGCCAGATCCACGAGCATCTTGCCAAGACCATGAATTCGTCGATTGACGGCTTCAGCAGTATGCTGCCCGCTCCCGTTCGATGGATCCTGACAATGCTCATGAAGCGAAAGTTTCTGACAAAGGGGCTTCCCGCAGGATTCAAAGCACCTCAAACTTTATCCCTGAAGCGGTTTCTGTCGAAGACGGGCTGTCAGCCATGCGAAATGCGGTCGCGCGGCAGAAAGAAGATGCTGCGCGCGCCCTGCATCCGGGATTTGGTCGGCTTACTCGTGACGACTGGGATGATTTTCATTTGCGGCATGCGGAACTGCATATGAGTTTCCTGGCCGACGGTGAATAGGCAGGACACGTTCGCGAACCACTTCTTCAGCGCATTCCGCTGTGCCACCACGCCAATTCGATGACACTGACGTAAGGAGAATAACTTTGACGGATATTCAGGATCTCACGCTCGACATCACCCAGAGCCTGGAAATCAAGGCGGCAGTTGGCGACGCATGGTCGGCTCTGTTAGGCCGATTGACGAGCGAGAACTCAACCCCCGACAACAAACCGATGCCCATGGTGCTGGAAGAGTGGCCGGGCGGATGCTGGCTGCGGGACCTTGGCAATGGGCACGACCATCTGTGGGGATTTGTGCAGGTCATCAAGCCACCGAACCTGATCGAGATTCAGGGTCCCATGTTCATGTCGTACGCGGTCGCCGGGCATCTGCAACTGCGTTTGACGCAGATCCCGGGCGGCACGGAATTGTCATTGCGTCACCGTGTGTTGGGAATGATAGATCCCAATCACCGTGAGGGGGTCACCCACGGCTGGGACTTCCTGCTGCAGTCAGTGAAACAACGGGCTGAATCTGCCGCGTGATTCCGAAGAGACGCAAAGAAAAGACAATGGCCGAAGACCTGGGTCACATCTGGAAAGCGCTCGCCGATCCGACACGTCGAGAGATTCTGGATTTGCTTCGCGATGGACCACAGCAGACGACGTACATCGTTGACCGGTTCCCGCAACTGTCAAGATTTGGCGTCATGAAACATCTCGAGGGTCTACGCGAAGCCGGTCTGGTCAACACGCGATCAGAAGGCCGACTGCGTATCAATTCCCTCAACGCAGCGCCGATTCGGGAAATCCTCGAACGCTGGATCGGCAAGTATGAAGCGTACTGGTCCAACACACTGTTGCGGGTGAAGGAAGCTGCAGAATCCGAGCCGGCCGCGCGGACGAAACAAAGAAAAAAGAAGGCATAGCAGTATTCAAACAGTCTTACGCATCGGGTTGCAGTCAGCACTCTGATGAACTGTGAACGATGTCTCAAGAACCATGGAAAGAAACAAGCCAATGTCCGATCATCCCGTGGTCTCCGGCGAAGAATGGTTGACGGCCCGCAAAGAACTTCTGCGGACGGAAAAAGAACTCTCGCGACTGCGCGACGAACTCACGCAGCAGCGTCGCAACCTGCCATGGGAGAAAATCGAAAAGGACTACACGTTCGATGGTTCGCACGGAAAGTTAACGCTTTCCGACCTGTTCGGGTCCAACAGTCAGCTGCTCGTGTATCACTTCATGTTCGGGCCGGACTGGAAAGACGGCTGCAAGTCTGTTCGATGCTTGCCGATCACTACGATCCGCTGATCGTGCACCTGAAGGCTCGTGACGTGACTTTGGCCACTGTCTCGCGCGCACCGATCGAGACACTTGAATCCTACAAACAGAGTATGGGTTGGAGTTTCGAGTGGGCGTCTTCAATCAACAGCGACTTCAACCAGGACTTCGGCGTGACATTCACGCAGGAAGAAATGGATGAGAGCCGGATGAACTACAACTACCAGGTCGGACGTTTTCCGTCGACGGAGTGTCCCGGCATCAGCAGTTTCGTCCGCAACCAGCAGGGCCAGATCTTCCGCACCTATTCCGCCTATGCCCGTGGTCTGGAGAATCTGCTGGGGATTTATAATTATCTGGATCTGGTTCCGAAGGGACGAGACAAAGCAGAACTGCCCTACGGCATGGCCTGGGTTCGTCATCATGACCGCTACGACGATGATTCGTTTGTTGATCCCTACGCATAATGCGATACGGCATGGTTGTGCATTGTTGGTCGTCGACGATCGCC
>JBDONA010000460.1:0-1928 GCA_039831575.1 Fuerstiella sp.
AACGACTGAAATGGTGTTTCGCCAACACATAGCTTAGTCAGCCCTGGTGGCGGAATTGGCAGACGCACCAGACTTAAAATCTGGGGTTCCGATAGGAGCGTGTGGGTTCGAGTCCCACCCGGGGTATACTTTTAGAGCCGTTTGACGTGGAAAAACATTGACTATCGGCGTTTTCATCGCCTGGTGGCGACGAAAGTGGTAACACAAATTCGTTGGGGTTTTCACCGGTTTGCGAAGGTTCGTTGCCACCTGTGTTGCCACTTTTGAAGACGGGTTTCGCATTGAATGCGTCCACGTCATCGTCGGTGTGCTGGACGTAATTCTTCCGCTGGACGGTAACGCTGTGCCCGATCCAATTGGCGACCAGGTCAGCACGTTCACCGTCCTTCAGCCACTGTGTTTCACAGCTTGCCCGCAGATTCTGGAACAGTTTCGGCCAGGGCACGAGACCGGCCGCTTCAATGATCTTCCTCAACGGCTTGTCGAGATTGCTGTTTGACTCGTCATATCGGGTAATCACAGGGGCATCAGCAGGCAGGCTGCGTTTGCCCTTCGGCAGTGCAGCCTGAAAAGCATCCTCCAGATACTGCCGAACGTCCCTGAGAGGCACGTAGCGGATTTCACAGCCTTCTATGTGTTCTGTCTTGGTCGACCTCACTCTGAGCTTCCCCTTATCCCACAGTACGTCGCTCCACCTCAGGTTGAAGACCTCCATCTTTCGCAGACCTGCCAGCCGCCAGAGAGCGATCAGGAGACACCACTGTGTGTCCGGTGCCGCGTTTAACAGTATAGCTGTGTGTTTCGGGGTAACGTAAAAATCTCGGCTGCGATTTGCCTCTGTACCGCTCACCTGAGCGTCGAACGGATTTGTCTCGATCAACCCACGACGTTTTGCAGCGTTGAAGAACATTTTGCAGTTTGCGATGTGCTTCCGTTTGGCGTTCTCCTCCATCGGCTTCCCGTTGGGGTGTGCCTTTGACGGCTTGATTCGTCGTTTGTCCATCCAGACCCGGAATTGGTGGGCATCTTCTGCCGTCACTTCATCCAGACGTTTTGACGTACGAAAGATTTTGACCAGAAACCGCCTTGTGCCAGCCCAGTTGGCAAGCGTCGATTTTGCAGCCTCCCGCCCCTGTGAAGTGCGACCGTGAGCAATATGGTCATCAAGGAATTCAGCCAGCGCTATCGACTGTTCTTCTGATTCTGATACTGATGCCGCGACGGCTTTCGGTTGTGCCAATCCAGCACGCACCAGTTTTTTGTGGAGCTTGTCGCCGATATCACCGAGCCACTTCGCGGTCGTCAGTTCGACTGTGCCGCCACTGGCTTTCGATGCCACCAGAACGTCGATGTGCCGAGCGATCTGACTTGCCGTCGCCTTGTTTACTTTGCCTGGTCGCAGGGAACGACGTGCGTTATCCTGATCGATGTAAGAGACTTTCCAGCCTTTGCCGTCTTTGTTTACGGATGCCATCGTTCCCCACCTCCTGAAATGAGTTCCTGATCATTGTGCGCCTAAGCGTCTTCACGCTTGGTCCATGTCAGCCCCACAATCGGCAGCAGTGCATCAACCGTGGAAAGCCTGATGTCGCTGTCAAGGTTCACGAACCGACTCAAAGTCCCTTCTGGAACTCCAGTTTCCTTCGAGATCTGGTAGCGACTCTTTGGTCCGTCTTCAATCGCCTGCTTCAACGCCTCTGCCAGCGTCTGCGCCTTCTTCCGTCTCGCCATGATGTGCTCCTGCTTGCTTTTCAGTAAGTATAAACGACAACGGAAACTTGTCAATGCGCAAGGACGCGAACAGAAGCGAACTCAGAGGGCTATGTGCTGCTTTCTTTGCTTCCGATACACCCACTTCAGCACGCCGTAGAACAGGGCGAAGAACGTGACGACGAACCAGTGCCGTACTTCGAGGCGGCAGAAACCCC
>JBDONA010000963.1:0-1927 GCA_039831575.1 Fuerstiella sp.
ACCGAAGTTGTCGGCAAGTCGGATTCGTCAACAGCTGTCCGAAGTTGATGTTCGCCAGGATATGGCCGAAATCGGGATGACGGATCCTTACAAGATTATGGCCACCTTCCTGACCTCAGGAAGTCGGCTGCAGAGTTCGATCCGATCGCTGCCGCTAAATACAGAAGACATGCCTCGACTGGAGTTCGACGTGCCTCGTTTTGATATGGGGCCATGGTCAGCTCAACAGAATCTCAACTTCCTTCGATTGAGCCGTGCTCCGATTTCAGAAGTTCTGTCGTCCGCGACCACGCCAGACGAATTTCTCACAGCCAGTCGTTATCACCAGGCGGCCGAGTACATCATGGCGGCTCAGGCGGCTGTACGAGCATTCAGCTTCGAAGAGGCGACTCGTCAGTATCTTGCGGCACAGCGATTGACGCCCGAAGATTCTGCGCTAGAAGATGCTCTGCGTTTTCCCGATCTCATGGCTCTTGCTGACAAAGGGCAACCGACGGCGACGTTGCTGCTCGGTCGAACAAAACAGCTGCAAGGTGACGTTGCAGGAGCTCTTAAGGAAATGGACCGGTTCAAAGAACGCCTTGACGTTTCTGCTGGCTCCGACAAACCACGGCAGCAACAGTGGTATCAGCAGGGTGTGCAATGGGAAGCGACGGCAAATTTGTGGAGGCAGGAAATGAAATTTCAGCAGTCGGCAGAGCAATAACGGAATCTTTGGTATGATTTTTCAACCAATGATTGCACGGTCAACGTGAAATCGTCACATGTCGTTACCCTGAGGTTACGCTTTCCGATACCGGTGCTCAGTCTCAGTTGAAACTGAATTCTGAAACGAGTCGATGAGCTCGAAAGGACAAGAATGCGTCGTACAAAGGTGATCGTCCCCGTTCTGTTGATGGTCTGCGTAACCGGATGTCAACAGGAGGAAGAAGTTGTCGAAACACTGGAAATCTCTGGCGGCACGGTCTCGCGGGGTCTGGATGGTAAGCCTAGGACGATTCGTTTTGAAGATGGAAGTCCATCGAATGCCGAACTGGCGAAAATCAAAGGTATTACCAGTCTCCAGGAAATCTATGCAGAAGCTCCGGATGCGGGCGATGCAGAATTGGCCGTCTTTGCCAGTATGCCGTCGCTCTCTGTTTTGTCCCTGACCGGGACGAAAGCCACGGGGAAGTCAATTGAAGCTCTGACGACTTCGAAGTCGCTGAAGCATCTGGACCTGTCCGGTGCCGTCGGGATCACAGATGATGGCCTGAAATCACTGTCTGGTCATGCGAATCTTCGTGTCCTGAAGCTGTCCCGGATACCGCTGACGGATGCGATTGCCGACGTTATTGTTTCGCTGCCCAGGCTGGAAGGACTATCGCTGGACGGCACTGAGATTACTGACCTGACCATAAAACGAATGGCGGAGCAGAGCCACGGAATCAAGTCGCTGTCAATCGGCTCGGCTAAGATCACAGACGACGTTATTTCGTCGATTGCTAAGTTTAAAAAACTGGAGATTCTGGAAATCAAGCAGGCGGCGATTACCGGTGCGTCATTAGCGGCGCTAAGCGATCTGGCTAAGCTGAAACTGATCCGCTTGACTGATTGTGCGAGCGTGACGAACGAAGCAATTATGCAGCTGGCAGACGTTGCAGTTCTCTACCATCTGGACGTGTCAGGGACTCAGTTCACAGCTGTCGGCCTGAATCAAAAAGGGTTTGCCAGTCTGAACATGCTGGAAGCAAATCGGACCAACGTGACTGATGACGCAATCCCGCAATTTAAGGGACTACCGGCTTTGTACTCTGTCAGCCTTCAGAACACCAAAGTGACATTGTCCGGCGTCCGTGAGCACTTTGCAGAGAATCACCAGACCGCATTCATGGTTGACGAATAAAGAGCGAGTGTAACCTGCCCTGAAACTGACGGTGATAAGGTG
>JBDONA010000212.1:0-1922 GCA_039831575.1 Fuerstiella sp.
ACCACTTTGGCACGAGCAAATCAAAGTGTTTCGACGTCTTCTTAAACAGGTGTCATCCGCCATATCTGAGCCGCTAAAGATGGACTCCCGCGGCACCTTATGGGTTGCTACGGAGCGAAGTCGGATTAGCGATGCCACGGTGCGGCAACTGTCGCAGCACCCGGGGCTTCTTGGACTAAACATCAGTGGTCGCTCGACAGTCACCGCCACTGGGATCGCCGAACTGAAGAAATGTCCGAATCTGAGATGTATGTATTTTCACGGCGTTCCGTTATCGCCAGAACTTCTCAACGCGATCACTCAACTGGGCGAGTTGCGTGTGTTTATGATCAGGGACGTGCCCGTCTCACGTGAAATGGTGAACGCGATTGTGAGGCTCGACAAACTGGAGGCACTGACCCTTCCGAAGACCGGAATCACAGACGACCACTTAACTGAGATCGCAAAGCTCACGAAACTCAGATCACTGACTCTCACCAATTCCAGCGTGACTGACAAGGGACTGCAATCGCTGAAAGGCCTTACCAGTCTGACATACCTCAACCTTCGCAACACTCAGGTCACGGACGCAGGCGTGGCAGAAATTAAGGCAGCTTTGCCTGAATGTAAGGTAACGGGTCCATAACACGGCCACACCGTAGCCGAAACCCGCAGGCCAACTAGCAGGAGCCAAGTAACCAATGCAGGTCGTGAAGAACGGGCAAGTGATCTGAGGGACATTGTGGTGAACGATGAGCGGGATGAGGCTCTTGAGCGTGCGACGTTGGGGAGAAACGAGCGGGAATGCAGTACATCGCCACACGTCCAACCTGTCAAGTAAGGCACCAACCAGAACCACACATGCACGATTGCACACCTCCACCGAAAACGTCACGCTATGGCCCGGAGCAATCCAATGGCAGCGAAGAAATGCAAACGCGGCAGGTGATGATCTGATGACAGCCGAACAACTTCAAACCCTCCATCAGAACGCCGAGTCAACACTCTGCGACGGCTGAAGATATTCCGGGGGAGCAATTGACGATTTCAAGTGCGTCTGTTTCGGCCGAAGACAGGCAATTGGTGATGTACCAAGTGGGAACCGTGAAATGAAAAGCGTCAACGTCATGACGAGTGTGATTCTGCTGACTATCATTGTCAGCTGGGATATTCTGGGGCCCATCGAAACAGTCACAGACGTTTTGCTACTGCTGGGAATCCGCTGGTTGCAGCCGGTGCGATTGAAACGTAGGTCTCTGGCGCTGCTTGCGTTGATTATTGCTGCGGCCTGGGTCGATTGGTTCGTTGTTGATGTCTGGCTCAGCTGCTGCCTGTTGATCGGTCGCCACATTGGATCGGTATGGCTGGCCTTGTCAATGCTGTTTGGTCTGCGAAGAAAACGGCCTGAGGCAAGCGACCCTGCACCGAGCACGCGTGGCCGAATTGTGTTGGGATCCGGCTTCCTGATCGTTTCTGTTGGCAGCCTGGTCGCGTTTGACATCGCGAGGTCGGAAGTCTTTCTGATCGCGGCGAGCGTAGCAGCTGTTGCTCATTTGCTGATCATCATCAGAACGCTCTGGACTCGCTGGGGGCGTTCAGCATTGCTGTATCCGGTGGGGATGTTGCTGATGGCCGGTTTTTTCTGTCAACTTGCAGGTGACTCACTTTATCTCAATTCGCTCTGGATGCTGCAGCAGAAGGCCTATTCCCGGAAGGTGCCACGCTGGCAAAAGCGTCTTGTTCCCACATCCCTAATAGCGGGCCAGCTCGATTTCCTGCGTCACAGGGATGCGGCGTTCCGTATAGCCGCTGCCAATGAAATTCGCCCTATGATCTTTCGCGAGATGTGTGCGGCGGCATCAGGGCGCAGCAGTGATGAATGGTGGACTCATCCGTATTGGAATGGCGAGTGGCCTGCTCCCATCACCGCTGTTGCTTTACCG
>JBDONA010000285.1:0-1922 GCA_039831575.1 Fuerstiella sp.
TCCGTTTCTGATGGAACGCTGTCGTCAACTCGCACAATTGACGCCTGCCGGCAGTGCCGACAAGCGCATTGAGGATCTGTACCGCATCGTGCTAACACGCGCCCCCGATGCGGGTGAGCGAGCATCGTGTTTGGAGTTCTTGCGGATTGAAAAAGAGGCCGATCAGCGCGGCGCAAGACTGCACCGTTGGTCGTATGGTTATGGCCCGTTCGACGAAAGTACTGGCCATGTCACTCGTTTCACCGAACTTCCTCACTTCACTGGCGAAGCTTGGCAGGGCGGTGAGAAGTTCCCGCATGAAGAACTCGGCTATGTTTCCTGGCGAAAGCGGGGCGGCCATCCCGGATTGAAAGATGCCGCTGCCGTCCGACGTCTTTATATCCCACGCAAGTCTACCATTCAGTTCCGCGGCAAACTCGAGCATGCGGCTGACGGTGGCGATGGCGTACGACTGACAATTCACTGTCATGAAAACGGTACTCTAGGTACTTGGGTGTCGAAAAAGTCGGTGACAAGATTTACAACACAACCCGTGGATGTCGCCGCCGATGGATTCGTCGATTTGATCGTCGACATGCGTGACTCAAACGGCTTCGACAGTTTTCAACTACAATTTCAGGTGGTGGAGAAGATTCAGAACAGAGAGGGCGTATTCGATAGCGTAACGACGTTTCGTGGGCCATCTCCACAACTGCTTAATCCGTTGGAAAAGCTGTCCCAAGTGCTGTTGCTCTCCAATGAGTTCCTTTTCGTCGAGTGACACGACGTCCAACGATTGAGTTCCAAAACTTCAGGAAACGGCAACAAATAATGTCCAATCATGTTGTATCCCGACGCGAGATGTTCTCTCGCTGTGGCATGGGCATGGGAATGGTGGGTTTGGTCCCTTTCTTGTCGGACGCCGGCATCGCCGCTCCCTCGCGCGTCAATCCACTCGCAGCGAAAGCGGCTCCTCATTTTCCGGCCAAAGCAAAGTCGGTGATCCATTTGTTCATGAATGGTGGACCTTCGCACGTCGACACGTTCGACCCTAAGCCTGAGTTGAATCGTCGACATGGACAGAGTCTTCCCGGGAAAAACCCGAGAACTGAACGTCCGACCGGCAACGCATATGGTTCGCCGTTCAAATTCGCGAAGCACGGTGAAAGTGGCATCGAGGTGAGTGAGTTGTTTCCTCGCGTCGCCGAGTCGATCGACGACGTAGCGGTGGTTCGTTCAATGTATGCGGACGTTCCTAATCATGAACCTTCGCTGATGTTAATGAACTGTGGGGAAGCGAGACTGGTCCGACCGAGCGTCGGATCCTGGGTTACATACGGGTTGGGAAGCGTGAACCAGAATCTCCCCGGTTTTGTAGTCATGTGCCCGGGTGGATATCCGATCCAAGAGTCGCAAAATTGGCAAGCTGGATTCCTGCCCGGAATCTTCCAGGGTTCGTATATCGATACAAAACACAAAGAGATCGATAAGCTGATCGAGAACATTCGCAGTCAGGGAGCGACGCTTGCCGCGCAACGGCGACAACTCGATCTTCTCCAGGCAATGAACCGTAAACATCAGGCGAGCCTGAACGATGACGGGCAACTAGAATCGAGAATTCAATCGTTTGAATTGGCTTATCGCATGCAGTCCGATGCAGCCGACGCTTTCGATACGGGTCTCGAGCCGCAACATATTCTCGACATGTACGGGGAGGGTGTTCACGCTCGACAGACTCTGATCGCCCGGCGGCTTGTCGAACGTGGCGTCCGCTACGTGCAACTCTGGCATGGGGACGGGCAACCGTGGGACAATCACGACGATATTGAAAAAAATCACCGACGGCTTGCCGGTCAATGTGATCAAGCGATTGGGGCCCTGTTGAAAGATCTTCGACAACGCGGATTGCTCGATCAGACGCTGGTGATTTGGGGAGGCGAATT
>JBDONA010001063.1:0-8053 GCA_039831575.1 Fuerstiella sp.
TTCTGATACCCGAGTGCAGCATCAGTCGATCGAACCAGCCGTTCACGGCATCGCCGACACTGTCTTTGTTGCTGGAGGAAAACCGTACATCTTCCTTTAGAATGCCGTCAAATTCCGAACGTGAAACACCCTGAAGTGCCTCTGCCTGTACAGCCATCAATGTTTCTCCTGGAGCGGACCGTTCCGCTGCCAATACACTATTGTTCGAACTTTCCGAGAAGAGCCCGATTGACTGCTGAGGTTATTCAACGTCATCGGAATCGCTGCGAATTGTCCCGATCATTTCCAGTTCACGAGGTTCAAACAAAGGTTTGTAGCGCGATATATCGATCCCGGTCAGAGCCAGGCGACGCAAGCTGGTCGGTTCATAGCCCGTGGCGAAAAATGCGCCGGACGCCTTACCATCGGAATCCAGCCCTGTTGTTCGATAGACGAACAGGTCTTCCACCTGATAGTCACCGTCCTTAACACCTGCCACTTCCGAGATTCGAGTAATACGGCGTTCACCAGTGTGCAGACGAGTCATATGAATCACAATATCGACCGCGTTTGAGATGTACTGCCGCACAATGCCGGACGGCAGATCTGTTCCTGACAGAGCCACCATCAACTCAAGACGGTCCAGTGTTTCGCGAGCACTGTTAGCATGAACCGTACTCATGGATCCATCGTGACCTGTGTTCATCGCCTGCAGCATGTCCAGGACTTCGCCCCCGCGAGATTCACCAACAAGAATTCGGTCGGGACGCATTCGCAGAGAGTTGCGAAGCAGGTCACGTTGAGTGACGGCCCCCTTGCCTTCCATGTTCGGAAGGCGAGTTTCCAGCGGAATAACGTCTGATTGCTGAAGTTGCAATTCTGCTGTTTCTTCGATCGTCACAACGCGATGATTGTTCGGGATGAAGCGACTGATACAGTTCAGCAGCGTCGTCTTTCCGGCCCCCGTGCCTCCGCTCACGATTATGTTCATGCGGCTGCGAACGGCAAGAATCAAGAAATCGGCCATCGCCGGGGCCAGCGAATTGTGTTCAATCAAATCTTCCAACGTCAGACGCCGATTTCCGAACCGACGAATAGAAACTGTGGGACCGCACAGCGCCAAAGGTGGAATCACGGCATTAAATCGAGATCCGTCGGGCAGTCGAGCGTCCACAATTGGATTGGATTCGTCGATTCGTCGCCCGGCTCGTCCCACCAGTCGCTGAATGAACTGCATCAGATGGACGTCGTCCGCAAACTTGATGTCGGTACTCTCCAGTTGCCCGTGACGCTCGACCAGTACAACGTCCGGTCCGTTGACCAGAACGTCGGTGACGCCCGGATCCTGCATCAGTGGTTCCAGCGGGCCGAACCCATAGATCTCGTCCATGATCTCATGGACCATCGTGTCTCGTTGTGAGCCACCGAGATTCACATCTTCGCGAGAGCAAAGGAACTCAGCCAGACTCTTCAGCTGACTTCGTAGTTCGTCCTCGGTCATCGATTCCGCGCGGGAAAAGTCGATCACGTCGACCATCTGACGATGCAGATTGTTCTTCAAACGCTGAAAGTCACGCGTCGACGGCAGATTGTTGTGGGAGGCAGCAACCATGAACATTCCTCAAGTGATCATCTTCAGTTCGAAAGAACTTCTGCGCAATCACGCACAAGTTCTATCGAGACAACAGGGTAGAAATTGTTAGATTCGTGCCCCACGGGCCTGCAGTCGGATTCAGGCATTTATTGCCGAAAGTCCGCACATCAAATTCTGTCCTTACAATCCAATTATTCAGCGAGGCGGATCTTCCAGACATA
Source organism: Fuerstiella sp. (assembly GCA_039831575.1). Taxonomy (GTDB): domain Bacteria; phylum Planctomycetota; class Planctomycetia; order Planctomycetales; family Planctomycetaceae; genus Fuerstiella. The sequence goes on from JBDONA010001063.1 coordinate 1,795, forward strand.
CCGATTGTGCGGCGTGGTCTCGTTCGCCGCGGAGACAACGGCTGTCGGTGTACTGAGGACGGTTGGCTGAAGAATAATTCTTAGCTGTTGACCAGAAATCTCTTCAAGACGAATGAGTCTGGCCGCTACGACTCGCAGAATTTGGTGATTCGCCGCAGTCGTGTTCTGCGACGTTTCTGCGTCAACCGACTCCGCAGTCGACTTTAGGGCAGACTCAGAAGCGTCGTACAGCGGGAATATTCTGGCCGAGCCGATGAGAGGTCGTATGGCCTTCGCAAGCTCACGCACATCGTCCGAGTTAATGGGAATCTGACCAGCGGCAGACGGAAAGGCCAGAACTCCATCGCCATCTGCGGACAGATGCTGCTGTCCAAGTCCCGTCGCAAACTGAGCCAATGCGTCATTGACGGACGTCTGCGTATTCCACGAAACCAACTGGGCGATTCCGGGACCACCACGTGTATCTCCCGACTTGATCGTCAGGACCAGTTCGGGCAGTCGGTCGGGCCCCGACCTCACGGCATCAGTTGAGTCGTCCCAAGTGAATCTGTCCTGGCCACGATCGGTTTCAATCTCGGTAGACCAACAGTGTGTCGTGTTGCAAATCGGGTCTTCGGGCAGAGCCAGTGGGACGATCGGCGTGGCAGACTGAGAACCTGGGCGAAAACCAACGATCTGATTCTCCAGAATCGCCTGGGAACGTTCTGAAATGTTGCCGTGGGTAATCCCGATCAGGCTGCTTAAGACAAAACTCCCGGAAGACTCATTCGCGTCGTGATTGGCCACGTTAACCTGAACGCGAGGGGGAAAACTTCCAGAGTCCGGGGCGTGACCAATTTGAGCCACAGCAATCGCTTCCATTTCGATCGTGATATCCCTGGGAATCAATTGAGGCACGCCGCAACCGACGGCGTAGGCCTGTCCCATCTCGATGGCTGCATTTTGCGCGTTCAAACGCCACGCGTCGATTTCAAAATCCTGTCGACTTCTGCGCAGGATGTCGTCCGTCAGTAGTCGCCGTGCCGCCGCCAGGGCGGCCGCCTGAGCACAGCGATGAGAGTCTGAGCGAAGACTGCTGAGGTAGCCGGTGTTGGCCACAAGAGACACGCAACAAATGCAACTGACCATCACCAACAAAGTCCAGACGGTCAATGTACCGCGGCGCCGTGGTGCTGTGTGCTGCTGATCAATAGATCTTCGTTTCACGTTCGAAGACTCCTTATCTTGAATCCGTCAAGAAAAACAGGCCGACCCTTTCGGACACGGCCTGTCGTGGCGTACAAGTTACCTGCCGTGGATGTCCAAACGGAAATACTCTTCTCAGAATCCGATACTGCTGACTAAGGAGGGCTGTTGATTCTTCTGCCCGGCAGCAGGTTGATCGACTGAAGTTGAGTCAACGTCGATGTCACCGCTGCCGTTCAGTGGAGTGCCACCCCGACCGCCTCCACCCAGATTTCGATTCCTGCCATCAACAGCTCGGCCGTCTTTATCGTAGTACACATTGCGGTGGGTGCCATTGCGATACTGCTCGGTCACGAAGGGCTTTTCGTCCTCTTCCGGTTCATCGATGCCCAGAATCTCGCTCAACCGGACACGGTCACTCTTGGAAGTCTGAATACTCAAACCACCGTTGCCTGGACCATCCGGGTTGTAGCTGAGACTGATCCGCCCCTTTTCTTTGGCGAGAACCATCACCTTCTGTTGCTGCAGAGTCAATTCGAGAGTGACCTCGTTTTGGCCCGCAATGACGGACGATGACTTATTTCCGTTCACGGCGAAGACTTTCACACCATCGAACAGCTGCAATGTCATGGCGTCGCGGGCTGACGTGGCACTTCCAGCTGTGCCGTCCACCGTCATGAGAACGTCCACATAGTTACCTTCCTTGACGAAGCCACTCACAAGGTTGGTACTGGTGCCCACGTCAACGCTGACAAGTCGGTTGCCAGGGGTCAGCTCAATCTCTGGCCCCTCACCGAACGGGTAAAAATCGGACAGCTTGAAAGGTTGGGCGAATTCGATCTTGTTGCGCGCTATGCGGCCAATGACACCGCTACTTGACAGAATCGTATCCCTTGTCAGTTCCCTGGTGTTGACAGGTCCGTCCCCGATATAGTTGGCCTTCATGAGGGTGCCCGGTGCGATGTCGGACAATGCCATCGGGACATTGCGGCGTTCGACTACAGGCTGGACCTTTGGCTCAACGGCGAAAAGGCGTTTCAACAGGAATCCGACAGCCAGAACGGCAATCATTAGAAACGCTGCAACGGCCAGCATCCAGGGAGTAAGTTTCACGTTCATGTCTCCTGCGACATAATGATATGCGCTGAGTAATCGCGAAGATCACGCGCGGCAAAACGCGTGCAGAACAAGACGGCCATCCGTGTGCCGGGCGAATTCAATCCTGACCAGTGGCCGCAGAATTCACCATCCTGTAGTCAGGAACGGCTGAATCTACCGTTTGAATTGAGAGTTTGTGTTGAACACGTCACAGTCGTTGCTGATCGACAGAAATAGTATCATGCTCACGAACCATCGAAGCGTCAGCGACAAGAATACGATTCCGTACTGAAAAACCGGTCGCCCACAGCAGATCGGGGGTGGCATTCTTCATTGGCACCAGAATTCGCACGTTGATTCGCGCCCCCGGTTTGTGAGAATCGGCAACTTCAATCGTTGCATTTCTGGACAGTTTGTTGCCCAGAATCAGCTTCACCTGGTGACGAATGTCCTCGGGACCGGTGTCACTGAGGCAAAGTCTGCGAGCTCCGGCGTGTGCCGCATCGGAAATACGAATCCGAGCGGTGGACAGCAGCGAGAACTCAACAATGGCAAACAGCAGCAACAGAAAAATCGGCAGAACCAGAACCAGTTCCATCGACAAAATCACACCTGACCTAGAACGCTGGTGTTGTGAACTGGTTCGATTCATGGCTGCTCCCACATTCCCCTGCGAATCCCGTGTTGAGTATTGATGTTGGCAGGTCTGAGACTTTTCCGTCGCGCGGCGTCAGCGACACAACAAACGTTGGTCTGTTACGCCGATGTCAGGCAGGAGAAAAAACAACGACCTGTGCTGTAGGGTTCGGCAGAATCGGCCGGCAGCGATGAAGGATTCGGCATAGGGCGTTATTACCATTGGTTCTGAAACAACAGTAACACGCTCCAAGTTGCGAGCGCAACCGGCATTGCAAATGCCATAACACGTCGTTCCGATAGCTGTGCGTTGGTCTCCCTAACTGCCTTCCGACTGCCTGGTGTTTTCTTTCGCCTGTAACGATCCCGCGTCTTTCGCCAGCCCCGCTTGCAGACTCCTGCTACCAGCACTCCGAATGTCCCCAATACAACGATTATCAGGCTTGCAAAGACAACCTTGAAAGTCAGGCCGGCACCCAGCCAGACGCTCAACCCACCCAGCAATTTCACATCACCGCCACCTGCAGTGCCGATCATCCACAGCACAAAGAGCAATCCGAAGCCAACGCCAAAACCGCAAAGTCCGTTCAGCATGCCGTCCCACTGATGGAAGACTCCCTGATAGACCCAGCCGGCCAGCCACATCGGCACTGTCACCTTGTTGTAAATTTTCCGCAGACGCAGATCCGTCCACGCCGTTGCCAGCGTGTATGCGACAATGCAAACAATGAAAACAGTTTTATCTAATGGCAAATCAAACATCGTGGGAAGCGCCTACGCAAGAGATTGCAGTGGATAGACTCCACCGGTCCATCATCTTCTGATGTAACGTGAAGCCGAACATCAACAATTGTTGCCCGCAATTCCGCAATAACTGTTGCTTTTTCCCAGCAATCGCTACCACACCGTGTTGTCTTCTTCCGGCAACTCGAAACAATCGTCAAAACAGGAATACGTGGCATGCCGCTGTGCCTCCCACCCTGTACACCGATCCACAGTTAACGTGGACCCGGTGTCGATTATCGCCACCTTCAGAAACCTGAAAGTTCACAAGAACGAAGCCATGAACGTGCCCTCAACATCCGATCCGCAGCTCACCGGGATTCTCGCAACCGCCATCGAAGCAGCACAAATCGGGGGAAAAGTCCTGCAGGACTGGATCGGACGCTTTTCTGTCAGCGAAAAAAGTCGGGCCAACCTGGTAACGGAAGCAGACCATGCATCACAGGAACTCATACATCAGACAATTGTCGCGCAGTTCAGTGATCACGGCTTCCTTGGCGAAGAAGGTCTGTGCCATGAATCGGACACCTCTGACTATCGCTGGGTGATCGATCCGCTGGACGGGACGTCAAACTACGTCCATGGGTTTCCTTACTACGCCGTGTCAATTGGTGTGGAAAAAGCGGGAGAACTTGTCGCCGGTGTGATTTTTGACCCCAATCGAAATGAGACCTTCGCAGCAACCCTAGGTGGGGGCGCAACTCTGAATGGACAGGCCATTTCCACCAGCAGTGAAACCAATCTCTCTGCTGCCATGGCGATGGCCAGTCTGCCCGTTGGTGGAGACGAACACGACCCCGCCATCAAGCGTTTTCTCAGATCACTCAGGCATCTTCAAACGGTCCAGAGAAGCGGTTCGGCAGCGTTAAATCTGGCGTGTGTGGCCTGCGGCAGAATCGACGCGTTCTGGTCCAGCAGTTTAAAGCCGTGGGATGTGGCTGCAGGCGTGTTAATCGTCAAGGAGGCGGGAGGCGCTGTCACGAATCTGGCAGGCGGCAGGATTGATATAATGGTTCCAGACATACTGGCCACAAGCAGCAGGAAAATCGGACAGGACCTCACAGGCATTCTGAATTGACGCACCGGCAGGATACGAAACACTTCACTCAGCCGTGTTTCCGGCGTACGATGACGTGGTGGACACTGAGTCATAATTCCGGCACGTGCCCTGTCGTATCATGGTGATGGCAGGCACTCGCGTTTCTTCGAAACAAACAAACATGTTCGCTCGGCCAGCCAAATTCATTGCTGCGGGCACTCCTGCGGCAATTCGCTGGATGGCTGTCGCTGCATTCCTGGCATCGTCAGTGATACCGGCACAGGAACCTGCGGCCACGGAACCGAGTGTCAGGGCGACTGACCTGGACGCGTTGCAGCCCGGAGTTCATGTCATCCAGATCATGGAATCCGGAAGAATCTATCCGTTGCCCGGGTTTGATCTGTTGATGGAGGAATTCCTGGCACGCGCGGGGCTGCAGGCATTTCCTCCCGTCCATCGAATTGCTGATGTTCAGATTTCGGGCGTCGTGGGTCCGCAGCTCGTTGAACTGCAGGCCGATATCACCGTCGATGTTTTTCGAAACGACGAGCGGGTTGCAGTGCCGGTGGGCTTCAGCGATCTACAGCTCAAAGAACATTCTCACAGCGCTCCATTGCCGGGCCTGTCGGCAATTCCAAACGAGACGAAACTCCCGCTTAAAGAATGGATTTTTCAGGGCCTTGGCCGCCATCAGGTGACGCTCATGTTAATCGGCCCGGTTCGGACGGCCGCCAATGGAACCCGGCGTCTTCGTGTGTCGGCACCAAAATCGGGCCGCAGTGGAATGAAGCTGAAGTTTTCCGAAACCGTGGCAGCTGCAGAACTGTCATCGGGCGGCCCATTTCAACTGACGATGGACAGTGCCACCGGAACATCGGAACTTGTCACATGGGGACTTACCGAAGACACTGAAATCACGTGGACTCCTGCGTCTGCAGTACTAAACGAGACCGCCACGGTCCAGGCAACATTACCCGCCCGAATGACGCTGGATCTGACGACAGAACCCGCTTCATTCCGCGGCACGCAGGCACTGACGGTGTCCGGTGGTTCCATCAGCGAAATGCGGGTCCATCTGCCCAACGGGTTTGAGCTGGTCACTATGACCGCCACCGATGCGGAAGGCAACACGATCAGTGAACCCACGTCGACCGTCGATACGGCGGACGACGGGCTTGTGCAGCTCAGATTTGAGACACCAGCAACAGGCGCGGTCACGTTGAACTACGATCTCAATCTGAGAGACACCACTTACCCTCAGAACATTTCGGTTCAAATGCCGGATATTGCCAGCGTGTCCAACGAATCAGCGGATGTGGATATCTTTGTCCCCGGAGGACTGGACATTGAGCGTCCGCAGGAGATTGACGTTCGGCGCAGTCGAGTCGAGTCGAGGCGGGAAGGCCGCACGCCCGCTCTGGCGTATCGGTTGCTCACCAGTGCGTCGCAGGTCACATTAAGAATCAGTGAAAGTGAGGCGTTTTTTGCAGTTGCCCCCCATATCAACTTTGCCACCGA
>JBDONA010000304.1:0-8052 GCA_039831575.1 Fuerstiella sp.
CAGCCGCTTTGGAAACGACAAGAACTTCTTCACGCCAAGCGCCGCTGGCGTCGTAGTTTTCAAGTGGGATGCCCCAGGGGTCAATTTTCTGATGACAGTTCCTACAAGCATTGTTGTTGCGGTGGGCAAACATTTTTTCATTGAGAGTCATTCTGTCGAAACCCGGAATGCTCTCGTCCAGAGGAGGCACGTTTTTCGGTGGTGCCGGAGGTGGATCGTTGAGAATCACCTCCGTTAACCAGACACCGCGGAGGATGGCGTGAGAGTTCATTCCATCCGAGTTGCCGACAAGGAAAGTCCCCTGTGTTAGTAATCCGCCGCGATTGTCTTTTTTATCAACGGCAACCTTCCTGAAGTCCTGGCCCCTCACACCCTTGATCTGATAGAACGCCGCCAACGTCTGATTCACAAAAACATGGTCGGCTTTCAAAAGGTCGAGCGCGGAAGCACCGTTTCTGAAGACATCATTGACCGCCTCGATCGTTTCCTGACGCATCAACTCCTTCAGCGGTTCTTTGAATTTAGGATAGTAGTTCTTATCCACCGCGACATTGAACAGCTTCGAAGTCTGAAGCCATTGATCGGCAAAGTTCTCGACCCATCTTCTCGACTTTTCATCGCTGAGCATACGCTCAACGTGTGACGCGAGCACGGACGGTGTCGACAATTCCCCGGCGGACGCCGCTTGCAGCAGAAGATCATCGGGTACCGAACACCACAGAAAGAACGCCAACCTCTCAGCCAGTTTGTAATTCTGTTTCTCTTCGTTAGAGAGATCACCTGGAATACCGATATAGAAAAAACCAGGCGAGCAGAGAATTTCCTTATAGGTACTCAACAGGGCGCCGATCGCATCCTCTTTCCTGGCGTGCCCCTGATAGATTCCATAATACCTGTCCAACTCTGCATCGGTTGGCGATCTTCGAAACGCCTTTTCAATGAACGCAACGAGACTCTGGCGTATATGCTTTCCGACGTCCGATTCTGCGATGTCTGTGGGGATAAGCGTCGAAGTCAACGCAGTATTAACGTTTCCCCTGTAGTCGAACGCTTCCAGATACAGTTTCTGCTTGCTTCGATTGGTGATACGAACAAAAAACGGACGATCCAATGCACGCGTCATTTCGGTGGGGAGCGTATCCGGAAAGGAGTTCAGCGAATACGTCCGCAACTCGTCGCTCTTCTCAATGGCGATGACTCCAAGATCCGCGAGCTTCTGGCGTGGGTCCACTTCGGAGTGTGTGAACCCAATTGCCACGTGGAATTGCCCGGGGCCATCTGCTTTCGCCGAGAGAAACGTTTGGAATATGTATTTGGAAATGGAGCGAATTCGCAGATCGACGTATCCCTGCGGATTAACGATCACACCCTTCCCGGCACGTTCGACTTTGCCAACGAGCGGCTTGATCTTCCTTCCGTCTGAGGTGACAGTCGTCGGTGGGTCGGTATCCAAATTCTCGATATCGACACTCTCGCTGTGTGGTTCGAATGCTGCAATTTCCTTCATTTTACTAATGACGGACAGAACCACATTCAAATAGGATTCGAGGTGAGGACCGCTAATCATGAGCAGCCGAGAGCTGTTCTTTAATCCCGTTTCCGCGCTCGTTCCCTCTTCGGGAAGCGCGCTGACTTCCTGCTTGACGGAAATTCTCAAAAGGTCTTCGAGCGCGTACTGCAGCTCATATCGAGTCAGGCGACGTACGCTGCCTCTCTTGTTCGGATTTCCATATCGCTTCGCCTTCTTGAACTCTGCATCCAGCCAGTGGGTGATCACATCTCGCTCGGCAGCCGTCGGTTGCCGCTGATCCTCAGGCGGCATTTCACCGGAGTTAAAAGCTTCGCGAACGTCTTCCCATTTCCCGAAATGTTCACCGGTGATGATATCCGGATCGATGTTGTCGAAGCGAATTTTGGCTTCGGTTTTCTTGCTGCCGTGGCACCGCACGCAATATGTCCGCAGTAGAGGTCTAACCTCCTGATTGAACGTGCTCAGATCAGGCTGAAGATCACCATGTGCGAAATCTGACATGCATGGCAGCAGTGCCCCACACAGAAACAAATTCAAAGTCAATTGCGAGGAAAATGGCATTCTATGAGTCATGCGGTTAATCGAAGTTTGGTAAGCGCCGTGCCAAATGTGGCACCAGCGGTGGCTGCTGTTCCTTGCAGCATGTTTCTACGGTTGAGCGCGATCAATCTATGAAAGGAGATTGACGGTCAATTGTTTTCTAATTCGTGCAGCCGCACCAATTGAGGTTCGTGCAGACATGCACTCCCTTCCACAGCAGAGATACAGCAAGAGTGAGTCGAACTTGTGGGGCAGGATTACAAAATGATGGTTGAGGTGAGGGAATTATTTTAGCTGACCAGGAAGTTGCCGCAAATACAGCTGTGAAAATGCTTTACGGCGGAGTCTTGATTCCCAAATCTTCCGGAATAAGGGGCTTAGGTTGAGCTGAGGAGCTTTGTTCCTGCAGCTGCCGATTCGCGGTTTGATGGCCATACCTCCGCGCACGGTACGATTAATATGTGCCAGCCGCGAAAATCAGCGAATCGCTTACCGCCTCCTTGGCGGCCGAATGTAGCTCTCCGGCGGGTACCGCTTGCCTGCCCCTCGCTGCCAAACGGTCTCATTCGTGTCGTCGTAAAACTCGCGCGTCGTCTGGAATCGAGCCTGCATTGACTTGAGTTTCTGTGCGTGAATCGTGTCGGCGGCGAGGTTGTTCATTTCCTGAGGATCATTCTTGAGATCGAATAGCTCCCAGCGGCTCTTCTCTTCCGCGTCGTTCCGTGGACGATCAAAATAAAGCAGCTTGAAGTCGTTAGTCCGAATCGCGCTGTGTTGTGCGACTCCGTGCCCGCCGTCCATGTAGCGGTAGTAGATCGTGTCCCGCCATCCATTCGGTGTTGCTCCGCCTTGCGAAAGGAGTGGCATCAGGCTGATACCGTGCACATCCCAGTTCGTGGACAACCCAGCTGCCTCGAGTAACGTCGGCGCGTAGTCGATGTTCTGAACCATTGCGGCGCAACGTGTGCCAGGTTTCACTTTGCCCGGCCATCGAATGATGAGCGGCATTTTCAACGACTCTTCATACGCCCAGCGCTTGTCAAACCAGCCGTGTTCACCGAGATAGAACCCCTGGTCGGCGCAATAGACGACGATCGTGTTTTTGCTCAGCCCCGCCTTATCGAGCTGGTCGAGAACTCGGCCAACATTGCGGTCAACGCCGGCAACACAGCGGAGATAGTTCTTCATGTAACGTTGATATTTCCAACGCACAAGTTCCTTGCCCGTCGGTGGATTCTTCAGAAAGGCCGCATTCTCTTTTTCGAACGCCGCTATGTAAGCCTTTCGCTGTTCCGGCGTAAACCGGTTGATGACGCCCATATCTTTTTCGGTGCTGAACAGCATCAAGTCAGACGCCATTCGCATGTGACCGTCGATGCCCATCTTGTGCGACGCCGCAGCAACTCGCCCTTCGTAGTCATCAAACAGCGAGGGAGGTTCGGGAAACTCGATGTCGCCGTAGAGCTCAAGCTCACGGAGACTCGGTTTCCAGTTTCGGTGTGGTGCCTTGTGCTGCACCATCAACGCAAAAGGCTTCGATTTGTCTCGTCGATCCAGCCAGTCGAGTGCCAGGTCCGTAACAACGTCGGTCGAGTGCCCCTCGATGCGGCGGCCTTCGCCGTTCGAGAAAAAGAAGTCCGGGTTGTAGTAGCTACCCTGCCCACTGAGGACCGCCCATTCATCGAAACCTGTCGGCTTCGTCTTCATGTGCCACTTACCGAAAATGGCTGTTGAGTAGCCACCCTTTTGAAGCGCCTTGGGCCATGTCGGCCGCTGCGGATCAAGAGCTCCGGAAAGATTGACGATGCCGTTCTTGTGACTGTGGAGTCCCGTCATCACCGTGCACCGCGATGGCGTGCAGATGCTGTTGCCACAGAAACTATTCTCGAACAGCATGCCCTCTTTCGCCAGACGATCAATATTCGGTGTCGGCGGCAACTTAAGTCCGTAGCGATATGCCGAGATCGCCTGCGTGGTGAGATCGTCACTGAAAAAGAAGACGATGTTGGGACGCTCCTGTGCGACGAGTTCAGTAGACCCGTAGCCCATGAGCAGGCAAGGTATGCTGAGGCTCAGCAACAGCCCGAAAGCGGAAATCGACGAAATTCGCATAACCTTGACCTCATTTACATTGATTGTCGTCACTCGAAAGCCCGCGCAGTCCAATGAATGTGTGCAAGCCGCGAAAACCAGCGAATCGCCGATTTCGATATCACAGAATAGACTGAAGTACCTGTGACTTCTACGCCGCTCGTCGTTCAAACGATTTCACCTGTCCACCGACATGCCACTTGATGACGACTTCATCGAGTTGGACGGTCTCAACCTCGTCCGGGATGTGGCGGATCGGTGGCAGGATTTCCCGTGCAGAGTGCGCCCTGTGGTGATTGTACCAGGTGACGAGTTCACGGACTAAGTGGTCGAGATGGTGCTTGCCGAAGATCACGAACTTCGCCAGACATTCGAGCTTGATTGTCTGAATGAATCGTTCACAGCGTTCGTTCAAATTTGGTAACGCTTGTGCTGGTGTTCATTCAGTAACCTCACGGGAGTAGACTCAGGGGACGTAATGTGAAAAACGCGTGTCTTTCGATGGCACCACAGGCGCAAAAGTGGAGATCGGCTTGCAAAACGGTCCCACCTCGGGGGATTGATCGGCGCGTAAAATGGACCCGTCGTACAGGACTCGCGAAGCTTCTGGCTGTTTTGCCAGAGGCTTCGGGGGCCAAGGATGCTCACGGTGGACGATCAACGACCGAATGCGTCGATCATAATACGGTTGTTTGATGGCTCTGCCGTAAAACGTTTGAGTTAATGCGAGGATTAGCGACGGTACTGATGAGCGTCGCAGCGTGATGACTCTGGGCCCCGCTCACTTGTTGTTTTCTTTAATCAGCTTCCTGGCGGCTTCCACATATCGCTCGCCAAGTTTTCTATAACCATCAGGCCTGACATAATGAAGGTCGTGCTTTTCACCGTTAAGATCATCGGTGTCTATCCAAACGGCAAGCGGGTTCTTATCCGCAAGTGACATCTGCACCTCGCGCATTTCGTCCCACATGGGATTGAAGCGCTTCTTCAAACCGAAATCGCTCAGGCGACCGATAATGACATTGATATCCTTGCGGCCGAAGTCTGATTCCAGCTGAGCCAGAAGCCCTCTGAAACTCTTCGCATAGACATCAACATGACCAGCTTTGGCATCGGCTTCGCCCTGCATCCATATAAATGTCACACTCCTGAGTTCAACGCCCTCCGTCTTCTCTTTGACCTGCTTTATAAGCGCGTCATACAGCTGGCCGGCGTTCTGCGGCTTCTCGCCCTTGCTGGACGTCCACGCTTTGTACCACATTGAGATGGGCTGACCGCCTTCGACATTCTTGATGACAATCACGTTCCCCGTGCCGTACGCAGCCTGCACAGCCGGGGTAAAAAACTGTTTGTGCTGGAAACGCTTCATGTTCGACTGGCCGGAAAGCAGAAACAGGTGCTTGCCGTTGTCGGTAGCATCCACGCGAGAGCAACTTAGTGTTAAGAGAGCAAGCAGAAACAGCGTGCTGCTCAAACGCGTTACATTGTAAACACTCATTTATTCGCCTTTTCCAGTGTGTTTTCCGCTTCACGCTTTCTTCGCTTTTGCTTTTTGTTCTTCTTCCCGGTCTTAGGTTGCGGTGCTTCCCATGGCGTGTTCTTCACGGTCTTCCATTTGCCGAGAGGTTTGTAATTCTCCGGATAATCTGCCCCGCATAACTTCGTTTGCACGAGGCGATAAATGCAGTGGCGCATATACGCATCTGCGCCGCCTTTTCGGGCATCTGCTGAATCAGGTTTTCCTGCTCCCCGCGGTCGGCGACGAAATTGTAGAGCAGGTCGTCTTGCGGCGTGCCTGAATCAAAGTTGGTGTAGTACCGGAAGTCGCCGTCGAGCAGGCCTAGCCCAGGCGCGTTATCGTTCGAGAAACGGAACGGAATCGGTCGCGACCGCTGGCCCGTTTTCCCAAGAATTATGTCGAGCAGGTTGTCCCCATCGATCGGACGGTCATCGGGCATATTCGCGCCCGCCACCGCGAACGCGGTGGGCAGATAATCCATGGTCGACATTGGGGTGTTGATCGTGATGCCCGGCTTCACTTTCGCGGGCCAGCATACAAAGGCGGGGACACAGGTTCCGCCGTTAATACAGGTGCGCCTTTTTGCCGCGCATGCCGCCCGTTTTTTCGTGGCCGCCGTCGCGGACATGGCTGGCCGGGCCGTTGTCGGCGCAGAACCAGAATATGGTGTTTTCCCACTCTCCCAATTCGCGGAGCTTTGCTTCCAGCCGGCCGACCTGCTCGTCGAGTGCTGTCAGCGCGCCATAGTAGTCCAACAGTTTCCCCGTCAGCCCCTTGTCCTCGTACATCTTCCTGTACTCCGGTCCCGCCCGTAGCGGTGAGTGGGGCGTGTGAGTCCAGATGACAGAAAGAAAGGGCTTGTCTTCCTTCGACGCCTTTTCGACGAACGGAATCACGCGGTCCATGATGATCCTGGTGTCGTCACCCAACAACTTTTCCACTACCCGCTTGCCGTCCTCCCAATACGGATTGTCGGTTGTTTCGGCGTTCCGGCCATCCTCGCCGTATGGGTTCCATGTACTGACGGCGTGGTGGGTGACAAAGTGCTTGTCGTACCCATACCACTGTGGCAGGGCGAGCCGGTCGGCGCGACCGCCACCGCCTTTTCCTCGGTAGTCGACGTGCGGGGAGCCGACATGCCACTTACCGAAATGGCCGGTCGTGTAGCCAGCCTCTTTGAGTCCCTGTGCGATGCTGTATTCCTGCCGTGGCAGTCGCCCGTCGTTTGCGCCCCAGATGCCGTAGCGGTAATAGTGCCGCCCCGTCAGCACCGAACCGCGGGTTGGTGAACACACCGGCGCCGCCGCGAAAAAATGATACAAACGCGCACCCTGATCACAGACACGGTCGAGGTTCGGCGTGATGATGTCCGCGTTTCCGTTGAATCCTACGTCACCCCATCCATGGTCGTCCGTCATCATCAGAATGATGTTGGGTTGTTCGGCCGAAGCGGTGCAAACCATTGTCGCCACTGCGATACCATTGAATATCAATCGCATATTCATCAACAATTTCCTCTGCGCATAACTTGTTTTTCCTTTTTTCGGATTGACCAGGTTCGCGGCCGCCCGTGCGAGATGCGAATGGCTTCTTTCTCTCCGCCGTGGCCCAATGCTTTGCGATAATCTCGGCGATGTGCGGATAGTCCACATTGGTATTCTTCACCACAGCCCGTGCCCCGATTAGCTGTTGCTTTAGACGGTCTCAGATTTCGGCGTATTGGGGTTCGCCGTGGAGGTCGTTCATTCCCAGGGGATCGCTCTTGATGTTGTAGGGCTTCCAGGCGGGAGGCTTCGGCGCAGCGCCTTTTCCTGATTCCTCGTCGTCTCGATGCACTCTCAGACCTCCTTCGGGTAGTATGCCGCGTGGAGTCATGAATCGTTAACAACGAAATCACGCCTCAGTTGATAATTGAGGCCAATGCAGGCCGATTGGAATTCCCTAGGGAAAGTGGTCGCTCCATTGATCGTTGAATTCCTCGTTCAGACACTGGGCCAGTTTTGCCCGGTCAGAAGCGATACGGCAAATGCAGTCCGACTCCGAAAAAACGTATGGCATTACTCGCTCGGATATGGTGCGGCATTAAACGAATGGGAATTCAGGAACCGTGGTTCGGTCAAAAACCGGTCGTATTTCGGGACGTGACATGTCCCACGGGTTTTTGAGACGATCCGTATGTTACCGGGCACGAATGCCTCAGAAGACAATTTGTCCCGTTTCAATCCCGGGCGGCGACTGTCCGCTTCGTCGGGAGCCAACTACACGTTCGCCGTGCATCATCACGGCTGATAATAGTGACAGAAAGTAGAATGTCCCTTTACTCGCCGCGCTCTTGTGGATCGCTAGTTGGACCGAAGCCGAATTAAGTCGA
>JBDONA010001124.1:0-8029 GCA_039831575.1 Fuerstiella sp.
TGAATGCCGGTAGGCGATGCTTGACCCTTTGTGGTTTGGGGCCCGTTCCGTCGAGCGGAGCATAAAAAAGATGGTATTGTTGATCGCGGAAGATGTCGGATTGGGTTTCAAGAAAAGAAAAAAGCCGCCAACGAATTGTCATAACTCGTTGCCGGCTTTCAAGATGCGAGAGACAGGAGTTGAACCTGCACGCCCGAAGGCACTGGATCCTAAATGCTGACAACAGTATGGCACTATATCCGCATGACGTTCGGATAGCGGTTTTCCCGTGTTCACCACATCGGCCGGTTGGCGTCGGGTAGTGTCCGTATCGGGTTTGGATGGCGTCTATTGGGTACATTTTGCTTGCGTGTACCCAATTCGTTGGAATGACACAAAACGCACAAAAGCAGTTTATTGTGGTTGACGGTGCGTAGGTGTTCGCTAGCATTGTTCATAACTGTGACGAGGGTCGCTCTACGCCTACGTACGGAGAGTAAAATCGTGACAGTTCTGCATTCTGTGGCCGACGTTTGCCAAATTCTAAGGCTCGGCCGAAACAGCGTTCTATCGCTGATTCACTCAGGCAAGCTTCCGGCGATCAATATCTCGGCCGGTGCAAAACAAGCCCGCTACCGAGTGACCGATCAAGCGTTGCAAGAATTCTTGCAAGAGCGATCGAAGGGGGTGGCATCGTGACCGATTCGCCAAACCTCATTGAACCGGGAACGCTCTACGGGATCGCCGAGGCGATGACCCGCCTTGGCTGGGGGCGTCAGAAGCTGCGGGATGCTCGGAACGGCGGTCTCGTAGTCTTGAACTGCGGGAAATATCTCTATGTTCGCGGCCAAGCGATCATCGACTTCATCGAAAGCCACGACGCGAAAACCCGGAATTAACCCCGTCGTTTTGTGTCATCATGCTTCGGCCCTAGGCGTCAAATCGGATGTTGACTCATAGCATTTTCCAAGAAGTTAAGGCTGCGGCCGTTGGTCGCTGGGTGAAAATCATCGCCGCGGCGAGCGGTTGCGATGCCGAGTTACTGAACAGCAAACGACAGCATCCATGTCCCGCATGCGGCGGCAAGACTCGCTTTCGTTTCACGGACAAGGCCGGCAGCGGCTCGAGCGTCTGCACGAAATGCGACAACACCAGCGACGGTATTGGAACACTCGCCCGGATCCTTGGCGACGAGTCCGGCAACGGCCAACACCAGGCGGCACTACTTGCGGCACACCAGCTCGGCATCGAAACCAATGGCAAGTCGAAACCGCGACCGCAAACCGATCCGATCGGCGAATATGCCAAACAGAAAAACACCAGTACCGAGGCGTTGCAGGATTTTGGAGCGACCACCAGCGGCAATGCACTCTCGATCCCTATGTTCGACGCACAGGGAGCTAAATGCGGAGCGTACAACGTTGAACTTTGCCGGGGGAACTCACCCACCGAGAAGTACGCTACCGGCGGAAAGCACGGACTGTTTTTGCCGTTAAGTGATGGCAGTGATGGACCACGTACACCGCAACCGGGTGAAACGTGGTTTCTAGTCGAAGGCGTCAAGGATGCGTCCAAGCTCCACAGCATGGGTTACCTGGCGGCCGGGATGCCGACCTGCAACCTATCAACGCAATTGGCGACAACGTTTCGGGGCGTCGATGTCGTTAGCATTCCAGACCTCGACGACGCCGCGACCAATGGACTTTCCAAGACGGCCGCGAACCTTCGCGGAGTCGCGGCCAGTTACCACGTGATAAGGCTGCCGATGGAATATCGGGAGTCAAAAGGGCTGGACGTTCGTGATGCGGTTTTGAAGATCGGCGAACAGGCCACGCGAGCATTCATCGACGACCAGCAAAATCGGCAAACGGCGGCGGACTACATCGACGCCGTGAGCCCCACCGAAACCGTGGAAGTTGACGACGAGACAACATCGTTTGATTTACTGAAACCGCAACACCGAACAGAGACCGCGTTAGCGGCGAGGTACATACGTGATTTCGGGGAGTCGATCAGGTACGTCGGCACCTGGAACAAGTGGATTGTTTGGGACGGCACACGCTGGAAACTTGACGACATGAAACGGGTCGAGGCGTTAGCACAAGCAACGGTTGCAACCATCTGGGTGGAAGTTGGAATTGCCGCCCAGGAGGTGAGTGCGAAGGGCCTTCGATCCTTGGTTGCCTACGCGAGCGGTTGCAATCGACATCGTGTTATTACTGATGCGTTAAAGATCTGCGAACCGCAGGTTGCCTGCACACACAATGCACTCGACGCCGACCCATGGTCGCTCAATGTCAAGAACGGAATTGTTGATCTTTCCAACGGCACGTTGCGACCGCATGACCCAAAGGCTATGCACACAAAGTTGGCCCCCGTGAACTTTGACCCAGGTGCGAACTGCCCGCATTGGTTACGGTTTTTCGATGAGATTTTTGGCGGCGACGAGGGGTTGAAAACCTACATTCAATCGCTCGTGGGTTACACACTCATTGGCAACACGTCGGAGAACATTCTGGCAATTCTGTTCGGCAATGGTGCCAACGGAAAATCGACAATGCTCGAAACTCTGATGGATGTCATGGGTGACTACGCACTAAAAGCAAAGGCGGAAATCCTCTTAGTTCGGAGCCGTGAGCCCCACCCGACCGAATTGGCCGACCTGCACGGCTGCCGACTTGTCGCCATGGTCGAACCGGACGCGACGAAGAAGCTGGCCGAAACGGTCGTTAAGGAATTGACCGGTGGCGACACAATCCGGGCTCGACGCATGCGTGAGGATCTCTGGCAATTCAAACCAACACACACAATCTGGCTGGCATGCAACAACCGTCCGTCCGTCCACGGTACGGACGACGGCATCTGGCGACGGCTCAAGCTGATCCCGTTCAATCGACAGTGGGACACTGATGGCACGCGAAAGGATCTACCGCCGGCCGACAAGCAGTTGACCCAAAAGCTGACCGGGGAGCATGACGGGATTTTCATGTGGGCACTGGCCGGACTGCGGCGGTATCTCACTGACGGCATCAACGTGCCATCGTCTGTTGCCGCAGCGTCTAAGGCTTACCGTGACGCTTCGGACCTTGTTGGCCAGTTTATTGAGTCGGAATGCGTCGTCAGCCCGCAGGCGTGGGTCAAACCGAGAGCCCTGTTCGTCGCATTCTCAGCATTCTGCATCAAGGCAAATCAGGGGCCATGGACCGAAACGAGATTCGGAGAGGAAATCGAAAAGAGATTCCCTAAACGCAAGACCAAGGGTGTGTTACGTCGAGACGGCATCGGATTGGGGCAGGGTGGGGTAGCCCCGTCCGTATAGTCCCATGGAGAGGGGTCTTTATAGAGAGTGATACGGAAGTGACTGCCCCACCCTACCCCGAAACAGACAAGTGACTTAGGCCATAGGTCGCAGGTTGTCTCGGCCTCGTTCCCTGATGCGAAGAACAAAACGTTGCCGTCGGCAACTTTCCTACATGACGAACGAAAGAGGGTCCGTCAATTGACGGACCCAGATCCTGGTCCCTCAATTGAGAGAACAAAAATCGCCCCGGGCGACTTTTCTAGGTTCTCCGACGAACCGGGGGCCACGGTGCGGAGCACGGACATCGAGCAATTCTTTCTCACATACCGCATTTTCACTACTTTAACGCCACCCCCAATGGACTTGAACAGGAGCAAAAACGATGACCACGTTAACGGCCGAACAGATCAACCGTGAGATTTCAAAACTAGAGACCCGCAAAAGGAAACGGTTGCTAGCGTACCGCGACGACGAAGAGACGATCGAACGGCTCAGAAGACAATTGCACAGGCTCGAGCTGAAAGCACTTCTCAAGGTTGAAGGTGCCGTAAAGCTCGAATGTCGGCGTCCAGCTGGCACTCAATTGGCTCACCTCAACGACTTGACCGCGACGATCACCGGGATTCGTCGGACACGAGTGAATGTCGTGTTCAGCAACGAAGAGAAGTGGGGGCTTGCGATTGAAGACCTCGCGGCCGCCGACGCCGAGCAAGCTTGTTCGGATCTGCCTTAGAACGGATCGATCGCGATGACCCCACGACCAAAACCGATCGTCTGCCTCGAGTGCGGCGAGCAATGCCAAACCGGAAAGCGAATCTCTCAAACCAACTTGCGATATATGCGATGTGATTCGTGCGGCGTGACATGGAAAGCAAATGTCCTGATCGCGACACAATCGGAAAAATACAGGTGTTTGAAATTTTCGGATCCGGGGTCTAATGAAAACAACAAATCTCAAACGGAGTTCGACGACATGATTTTGCAGGACGGGAACAGTTTGAAAAACGGTCGCGGCGAATCGGTCCAACTTTTGCGAATGGACATTCTCGCGGACGCGATCGATCACGATCCTCGAACTCTCAAACGCTGGATTAAATCCGGCTCGCTCCCGATTCCCCACTGCGTGAACGGCGATCCTGCCTGGAGCTACAAAGAACTTGCGATGTTCATCGTGAAATACCCTGACCGGGTTTCGCATCTCGTAGCCGAACTCTTCACTGACGGACATGGCGGAGTCCGATCGTTCCCGACACTACCAGGGGACAAAGAGGGTGTGCCAATTGGCACACCCTCAACCGAAAACTAAGTCGCTCCACTTCGAGCGATAACAACCCGCCAAAAAGGAAACAACACCATGGCACCAGCGATTCACAAAACCCGCCAGCTGACCCTCGACATTTTATCGGCCGGGCTACTCGCTCGAGACGGCATTCCGCTCGACATCGAGTTCCGTACCGGCACAGCGGCCGCGATCGGTCTTCCCAGTTGGATGAGTCGACCGGTCGACGACAGCCGTCGCGATCTAGTGATGAACGAGGGTTACTCGCAATCGTCCCGATCCATGATCGACATCGCCCGTGAGGCATTGCGGATTTCCGGTCGTCGCGTTCCTCTCGATCAAGACTTGATGCTCCGAGCCGCGATGTCGACCTCAGAACTTCTTTCGATCTTCACGACAAACGTCAACGCTGGCGTTTTGTCTGGTTACGAAGATTCGGTTGATTCAACCGAGGGATGGTGCAGCGAGTCCGACATCGCAAATTTCAAAACCGCGGACCGGATCGCGACGACGAAGTTCGGCCGATTGAAGCGACATGCTCGTGGGGGAACTGCCGAACACCTCGACACTTCGGATGAAATCGAATCGTACAAGATCGGTCGCTACTCAGGGCAATTCGTGGTTGACGAGATGGACCTGATTGACGATCGATTCGGGGCGATCGAAGAGTTGTCCCCGTTCGATCTCGGTGCCGCGGCTCGTCAATTGCGTCCGGACATTGTCTACGGGATCCTGCTCGAGAATGCGAACATGCGAGATGGTAACGCGTTGTTCGTCGCCGCTCATTCAAACTTGCAAACCGGTGCGATCGGTGCCGCGAACTTGCAAACGGTTCTCGTCGCGATGGCGAAACATCGAATTAACGGCCGTCCGATCAACGTCAAGGGAGCCTACCTGGTGACCCCCCAAGATATCAAATTCGACGCGGCGGTTTTGCTTCGTTCAGCTAGCCGCGACGAGGATTCAACCGATGGTAACTACAACCCATTGAAAAACGAAGGACTCACGTTGCGTTCCGATGATCGAATCGGAGTCGCCGGTGTTACGGATCCTCGAGACGACACCGTCCGAGTCGGAACGGCGACGAATTACTTTGTGATCGCTCAACCGGGTGCAAGTGGAGCTCGAACGATTGAAGTCGGATATCGACGCGGAACGGGCCGAGTTCCTACCGTTCGCTCGAGTGTCCTCACCCAAGGCCAATGGGGTATGGCGTTCGACGTCAATCTCGACATCGGCGGCAAGGCTTTGGATTGGCGTGGGATGCAAAAATCAACCGGTGCGTAAATCGGTCAGATACGGGATTTTCTCAGGAGGAAAGCGAAGATGTTAACCATTGAAAAACTCGCCGGATTCGCGGAACTGGTTCGCGAC
This sequence comes from Fuerstiella sp., assembly GCA_039831575.1. Classification (GTDB taxonomy): domain Bacteria; phylum Planctomycetota; class Planctomycetia; order Planctomycetales; family Planctomycetaceae; genus Fuerstiella. The sequence continues at coordinate 5,934 of JBDONA010001124.1, forward strand.
ACCGGTTCAGACTCGCCACAAACCACGATTCAGCATCGAGAGCAGATTCTCGATCGGGCCGGGAAGTCAGGCGAGGACCTCGACGCGGCCGTCGAATTGTATCGACAGCGTCAAGGGTGGGTTAACGACCGTGAGATGGGGGAGTTCGCCAAGGCTCGCGTTGTCGGAATCGCAAACGAGATCCTTGCCGACGTTGAGGCTGCGAAAGTGGACAAGCTTGAACGTCAGGAGCGACGAACGAAACTTCGCGACGAGGAAGCCGGCGAAACGCGAAAGATGATCGCGGCCAATTCGGCGACGCAACTTCTTCGTGAACGTCACTACGACGACTCGATCGCGACCACCTTGGCCGACCTGGTCGAACGTCGAAAGGCCGTCGCTCCTGACGTCCAGCGTCTCGGTGAGCGTCTCACGCGGCGAGAGGCTCGTCTCGAATCACTTCGGGAACGCAAGGCCGATGAGTTCACAAGCGAACAGCACCACGAGCTCCGCGACCTCGAGCGGGAAGTCGAGAACTCCACCGAGCGTCTCGAGGAACTCTCCGCTGAGTTGCAACAAATCAACGACGAGTTCGATCGGCTGGAAGCCCGTCGTCTCGCACCCTGAACTCCTCCCCTCTTGTCGAGGGAAAGTTGCGATTCTGATCGCCGCGGCTACTCGTCGTGGTGAGCGGCACGGTGCCGTGTGAGTCAAAAAGTTGGCGTCAAAGCGGTCAGGGACGAGCAAGTTTTTCCTGGCCGCTAAAACGCTCCAGAAAGGCCGCTGATGATTAGGCGAAAAGACTCGAAGCGGACCGACCATGCGAACGAGCTCCGGTCCCGCGGGTACGTTCCAACGTCGACGCTGATCGTCTTGCTCGAGATCACTCGCGGTCACTTCGACAAAGAGATCAAGCCGTTCATCGCTCCGGCCGACGTCAAAGAGCTCGCCAACGGGTCGAAGTATTATCGCTTCCGTGCGGTGGTTGATCTGTTCGTCGAACGAGCGACCAAACGGAACGGAACGTCGAGGGGCAAGGACTCGGATCCGATTATCGATCGGTTGAAGATCGAGCAGCTCGAGCAACGGAACCGAATCGAGGCTCTACGTATCGAGGACCTCGAGCAGAAGCGACGACTCGAGAACGGCAATCTGCTCACGCTGGCCGACGTTCAAGAGACGCTGCTGCCGGCCGCTCAAGCTCTGCGGAAACTTGGCGATCAAATGGGCGTCAAGGACCTCGTTAGCGGCCGAGAGGTGCAAAGGCGGATCAATGCGGCCATCGAGTCGCTTGGGACGGGAATCGATCGCTTGTGATTCCTCGGTTGTTCTGTTGAAACGGTGTTGGGAATTGGTGATCTAAGCACCTGCCCCACTAGAGCACCAGCCCGACGGCTTGAGGCCTGTCATCAGGTATAGGGTTCAACCGGCAGAAGCCTTTGACCATGCCACAAACCCCCCTCTCGGGGGTTATTCACCAGGAATCCGCAATTTTCGTTGACACAGACGCCACCACCCTCTTACCCTTGATTCTCTAAGGTATCTACATACCCAAAACACCCAGGCTCCCCAAGCCTCCAGGTGCAGTGAGCCGAGATCACTACAGACGAGGACCTACAATGATGATTCGAACGACTTCCCTAGCACTATTAATTCTGTTTGGAGTGGCAGGGTCAGCCAATGCGGGGGTAGTTGATAGCAATTGGGGAGGAGTAGGCGCCTCCGCTGACGGCAACAACTTGACTCTGGATGAGGCCACAGGTTTTTACTGGTTAGACATAGACGTCCATTTCGGTACCACCGCGGCTGAGGTGGACACTCTACTACAAACCCCGGCATACGACGGTTTCGCACTTGCGACTCGTGCCCAAGTCCACGATTATTTCGATGCTCTAGGATTGCTACCCTATATGGATAATTGGCCTGCGTACAATGGCCTCCCATCTGCTCCGCCAGCCGAAGCAGGTGCCATAGCTGCGGTAGAATCTGCTTACACTCACACGGGCAAGTATGGCCCTTACAACACGTGGGGAACCGGTAGCGTCGATTTCATCGCTACTGGCATAGCAGCGAACGACAATGGATCCATACCCACTGGAACTGCATGGACGCCCTAC
>JBDONA010000801.1:0-8009 GCA_039831575.1 Fuerstiella sp.
TGATCCGGTTCTCGTTTGAGGAACCGAATATCGAAGTAATCCCTCGCTCGATCTTACTTGTCGCCGAGGTGAAGAAGTCACCGACTTTATCCAGCAATTCCATGTCCGAAGTGTGTCCTCAAAAAACACGTTATCTCAGCGATGCGTCGGCTGACAACGCACTGCAATTTCAGCAGTCGATCGACCGGCAAACTGTCAGACCGTCTGCCTGACCGGCCCGACAATCCGTTCCGGATGTCACGTCGAATTGTCGTAACCTGTGTGCCTGCAAGTGTATTAGAACCAGCGAAACTCGGTCAATGGAGACCGGATGGCCGATCCCTCGAACTGACAGGGCAACTTGCATACCCAAAGAATCGCCTCGTTCACGATATTATCAGCGGTTTTTGTCAAACCTGAGTTTTCTGCGCGAGGGTTTGGCGAGATTCTTTGCCGTCGCGGTTCGTTGGAGATATTGGGTGATGATACCACCAGGTACAGCCGCACGCAGGTTTCTCAGCGATTCGTGGACTGTGGGCGCCGTTTGAATACTGCCTGGCAAACGTGCCGGGGAGGCAATCTGGCCCTTGATTGACCCGTTTTTAGCAAAACCGAGCTGCGACTGAGGCCCTGACAATCCGTGGCGGCGGCGTGTCCAGGTATCATGCGGTAACTTGTTCAACCGGAGAGACTCGGATGTATAGTCCCAAAACGGATCCAAAATATCAGCCTGAGGAAATTCCCGGCCGCAAGAGTCTGCCAGAGAAGACAATTATCTCACCGGACACCGTTCGGCCGGATCGCCTTCCGCAGGGGCAGCATCGCACTCGAAAGTGGCCGGTCCTGCATGCCGGTGCAGTGCCGAGTCATGATCCTGCGAAATGGCGTCTGACGATCGACGGATTGGTGGACAGGCCGGTGACCTACTCGCTGGAGGAATTTCGTCAGCTGCCCCGGAGCAAGGTGTACTCGGACTTCCACTGCGTCACCGCCTGGTCGCGGCTTGGTAACTTGTGGGAAGGTGTCTCTGTGGCGCGACTGCTGGGCGAAGTCCGCGTTCAGCAAGCGAGCCAATTCGCGGTCGTCGAGGGCTACGATGAGGGCTGGACCACGAATATGCCGCTGTCAGCATTACTGCACGAAGACGTGATCCTGGCAGATAGACATGACGGTGAATCAATCGACGACGATCACGGCGGTCCCGTAAGGCTGGTCGTGCCGCGACTGTTCGCATGGAAAAGCGCCAAGTGGGTCACGCGGATTACGTTAACTGTTGACAACATACCCGGCTATTGGGAACAACTGGGCTACCACAACATTGGAGATCCCTGGCAGAATCAACGGCATCGTGACGATCCGGCGTGGACGGCAACCAATGAGTAAGAGAAAGCTGGCGGTTGGTTCTCAATTGACCGCGGTTGCTGTTAGAGTATGGGGGTGAGGTTTTTCGCCGCATGGCGGGGAACTGATCAGCCGGGACGCCAAAGAGGTTTGTTCAGGCTTCCACCATTCGGAGGACTTCGCCATGCGATGTCCCTTCTGCAAACACGACGAAACCAAAGTCATCGACTCGCGAAACAGTCAGGATTTTTCAATCCGACGTCGCCGCGAATGTCTGGAATGCAGTCGTCGGTTTACCACATATGAACGGATCGAAGAATCACCAATTAAGGTGATTAAGAAGGATGGATCCCGAGTTCCGTTCGATCGAAATCGGATACGCGCCGGCATCGAAAAGGCCTGCTACAAACGACCTGTCAGCAACGAACAGATAGATCAGGTCGTATCCGAAGTCGAAGCCGCCATTTATGAAGACGGTCTGCGCGAGCTGCCGTCCCGCCAGATCGGCGAGTTGGTCTTCAGCGCGCTTCGTGATCTGGACAAAGTTGCATTTGTCCGCTTCGCATCTGTGTATCGTGAGTTCCAGGACGTCAATGACTTTGTCGAAGAGCTGCAACCAATTCTGAACGATCTTGATGAAAAGTAACCTCTAGTCGAGGCTGCGGAATCCGTGCCCGCCAAACTTCCGGAAACAGACCGCAGCGCCAACGTCCTTCGGAAGAACAACGATCCGTTTCGCCCACATTTCCGCAGTAATCTGTCAAAGCGGGCCGGCCGTTTTCGAGCGTTAGCTGGAATTTGCGTTGCCGGGCACGCTTTTACCCGGGTGTTCGTCAGGCCCCGACTGCAGCTAAGTGCGTGGACGGCGGCGGCCCTTGTCGGCGGAATATTCTTTGGCTCGATCGCGCCACCTGCGGCCTTGCCGTTTCTGGCCGCAAGCCTGGTGTGCCTGTTTGCAGCAACGGTGTTCAGGCGACGGAATCCTCGTTCGTTCTGCGTGGTTTGTGTGCTGACGGCGATTGCGCTGCTGGGAGCCGTACGATGGCAACTGCATCAGACACCGCCTGCGCGAACATCGCTGAAAGATCTTTGCGGGGACGGTCCCGTGATTCTGACGCTGAGGGGACACATCGAGTCTGTTCCCGCTGTTCATGTCCGACCTTCCTCGAAGTCCGCACCACGACTTTATGGGCCTGCCGAGCAATCACGGTTTCTGCTGTCGGCAAAGTCTGTGGTCACTCCGTCAGGTGAGCTTGACGTTGGCGGCAACTATCAGGTCTATGTCGATGGCGACACAACCGGCGTTCTGCACAGTGGTGACGAAGTGATGCTGACCGGCCGATGGGATTGGCCAGGTCCTCCCGGCAACCCCGGAGAATTTGACTATGAGCAGTTTCTGGAAAGGCGTCAGGTCTTCGGGCTGTTCTTTGTCAAACATCCCGCCGCAATTCGCGTTGTTACTGCCTGCAGCAAATGGTCTCCAGGCTACTGGGTCAGCGAACTTCGGCAGCAAGCACGTTCCGTTCTGGTGACTGCAGTGCCGGAGCGCGTACGAGGAATTGCGCTGGCGTTGTTGCTGGGAAACCGCAATCAATTGCCTTCCGAGACGGAACGGGCATTCATTGGCAGTGGCACGATGCACTTGCTGGCGATTTCCGGACTGCACGTCGGGATCCTGTGCGCGTTTCTGCTGAGCATCTGTCACCTTCTGATCATTCGCCGCAATCGGGCGTTGCTGCTGACAGCGGGGGTGTGCATCGTTTACGCCATGATCACCGACCTGCGTCCGTCGGTCCTGCGCGCCACCGTCTTCTTTGTTGTTTTTGCGGTTGCTCAATTTGTACGGCGCAATCAAAGTCTCGTCAGCCTGCTGTCCGTGACAGCGATCATCATGGTCAGCACCCAGCCCCATCTTGTGTTTGACACGGGAGCCTGGCTGTCGTTTCTGTCGGTGGCCGCTCTTGGCTGGGTATCCGGGCGTACGATTCCGGACGACGTGCACCAGGACGTGCCTGCCGATGCTCTGAGTGCTGGTGAAAAACTGCGTGACTTGCTGAGCGGTCTGTCGAAGCGGCTCGCACATCGCTTGCGCCAAATGTTGACCATCCTGGCACTCACGACACCGTTGGTGGCTGCGACGTTTCATGTGATTTCGCCGGTTGGTGTGATTGTGAACGTGCTGTTGATCCCACTGACGGCATTGACACTGTGTTCCGGTTTTGTGCTGCTGGCAGCAGGAATGTTGCACCCGTCATTCGCTCAGGTTACGGGGCTCGTCTTTTCGTGGCTGCTGACGGCCATGACGCGGATCGTTGAAGCGACGTCCAGCCTGCACCTGAGCCACGTTTATGTTGCGGACGTTCCGGAGTGGTTTTTAGTCCTCTATTACGTGTTGGTCCCCACAATTCTTCTGATCCGATGGCGACCGTTGAGACGCATCGCCGTGCTGGGCCTCTACTGTTCCATCGCCGTGGCATTTCTTGCGGCGACACAACCAAATGTTTCGCCTGAACTGCGCTGTACCGTGCTGGACGTTGGCCACGGCAGCGCAGCCGTGCTGGAGTTTCCCGGTGGTGAGGTGTTTCTGGTGGATGGCGGCGCGATGAATCGGGGAGAACGTACCTCGGACCTGATTTGCCATTATCTCTGGAATCGAGGCTACCGAAGGCTGGACGGGATCCTCATTTCTCATGCGGATGCCGATCACTACAACGCCGTTTCCGGCATTCTGCAACGAATGCCGGTGTCAGAGCTGCTGACATCGCAAGACTTCGTGGCGTCAGACTCGGCCTCCGTCCAGTTTGTGATTCAACTGGCAGAGGACACGGGCACGCCAGTGCGAATTCTGAACAGCGGTGACTGCGCGCAGATAGGGATGTCGTTTCTGCGTTGCGTGCAGCCTGACTTGCGTCAGCTGCCCCACGACGCCGATGATAACGAAAAATCGCTGGTGATCATTGCTGAGCATGCCGGACGTCGTATCATGCTACCGGGAGATCTGGAAGGCAGCGCTAGCCAGAAGGTGTTTCTAGATGTTGGACCGGTTGACGTTCTCGTGAGTCCTCACCATGGCTCACCAAGTGCCAACACGCCCGCGCTGGCCAGATCCCTGACTCCGGATACCGTGATCGTGAGTGCTGGAAGTTCAGCAAATGCAGACAGACTAAGAAGCATTTTTGGTGAGGCCGCTCTCTTTCACACCAGCGACTGTGGTGCGGTTTCAGTCGCAATCGCCGCCAACGGACGGCTGTCCGTGACGCCCTGGCGGGAACTGTAGCGTTCCGTGTCACTAAGGCACCGGCAGCTTCTGCAGGTCGCGACGTGTATGAGAATCGCGAACGTGTGTCATGTCACAAGCGGTTCGGCAGGAAATGCAGCGGGACGCGGGCTCGGCGACGGTCGATTGGGAAATGCACGCTCCAATGCAGAAATATGCTCAAAAGCGTGTAGTCGGCATCATTCGGCAAACGTAAAAAACGACTCCCACCTGCGATCTACAGCCACACCGAATTCTCCCGTCTGCGAAGCGACTACCGATTCGTGGACGACCTGTCTGCCCCAGCTCTCTTCGAGCCCATTGCTATGCCCTCAAAAAAACACAACCTGCCAATTCTGTTTTTGACAATCATGTCGTGTGTGTCCACGGGATGTTGCTGCCTGCCCGGTCATGGTGCCGTGCATGAACACCTGGTTGCGAGTCAGTTGCGCTCTCAGGAACTGTTCGCAGAAAACGAAAACCTGCTGATGGCGCAGAATAATCTGAATCACACGGTGGCGGGGCTTGATCAGACTAATCAGGCGCTGGCACAGCAACTTGCGCAGAATAACGGCCAGTTGGCCACGGCGAATTCTCGCATCGATAATCTGCTGGCGGAACGCTCAGAACTCAAGGACCGCTACGTAGCACGTCTGGCCGACGCATCCGGTGACCCATTAATGATTGGCGTGGGCGGCAGCAGCGTTGCTGGATTCAACTATGATCCGTTGACGGGACTGAGCAAATTTCCCGATGATGTCCTGTTTGATCTCGGCAGCGCAGATCTTCGTGCTGAGGCCATTTCTGTGTTGAAGGAGTTTGCCGAGCTGGTAAGTTCCGGCGGCGCAGATGGCATGCGGGTTCTGGTGGTTGGACATACCGACGACCAGCACATCGCACGCGGCGGCAGCACGGCGACAAGACATCCCACAAACTGGCATTTGTCCACAGACCGCGCTGGTCAGGTGATTGCAGAGTTGGAACTGCTGGGGATCTCGTCGGAGCGAATGGCGGCCATGGGTTACAGCAAGTTCCAACCGCTTGAAACCGGCATCGACGAATCGTCACGGCAGCGTAATCGCCGTGTCGAACTGTACATCGTGCCCGAATCGACCAACGTCGCCGCATGGGATCCGGTGCGGTCTCTGAATTGATGACAGCGAATTTTGCTGGTTCGTGTCTGCGTATGGTGCTTCCTGGTTGCAGTTTTGTTGCTGCCACGTGCCAGAGGCGTCTCCGACAATAAGCAAACTGTGCTACGCTGCGTCGAATGACACTGTCAGGGTCGCTGGATCTTCATCCGGAACGGACACGGTTACGTCAGCTTTCGGCACTGGCGATTGTCTGGTTCTTCTGCGGTTCTGCGGATCGGACACTCGAGCACGGCTTGCTGGCATTTGTCGCCCGGAATCTGTCAGCTGGTCATCAATGCTTTCGCCTGCAGCATCGGATCGAAAACTGGCGTTGTAACTGCCAGGGACCGGCCCCTTTGCTGCCGGCAGAGATCCCGTTCCATCTGCGATGGCGATGCGGATCAGTGGACTTTTGACTCCCGGTTCCGGCTTTAGCACCAACGTCCCGGACTCTGGAGCCTCGCCTCCGATCTGCACCGTGACGTCGACGGCGACCCGTCCTCCGAGGTCTTCGTTGCTGCCACAGCCCGCGGCGAACAGGCACAGGATAACAGTGGCCGATACCGTCACGTCGGCGGCAGTGGCGATTGGAAACAGTCGTGTGTTCATAAGTCTTCCGGAGATGTCGATGGTCCGGTCGCGGCAGCCGAGTTTCTGCGGCGACGCCACTTCCTGTGTCTGAAGCCTCTTTCAGGCTTGATCATGGAGTCGGAGGTCTGCTTTCGGCTTTCATGTCGCACCATGATGCTTCACGTGAGTCTCAATCTTCGGCCGCGAACAGGCACTAGAATTCGCCAATAACGTTTCCGTCGTCTCGTTGATGCAGGTAATCGATTGTATTGTAGTCCGTATTGTACGACACAAACCGAGCACTGCCATCCGTCAACAGAAACAGTCCGCCACCAGCGTGATAACTCCACCAGTGAAAGATGTCGTCGCCCGCCGGGTCGGCAAAGTTATCGGGGGGACGAAATCCGCCGACGTAGTCCAGGCCTCCGTTAACAGTTGAAAACTGCCAGTTGTCGTGCGTCAACATTGTGTCGCCATGTCCACTGGGGCAGCCAAGCAGGCTGAAGTTCCACATGCCCCAGCCACCGAACTTGGTAATGACGCCTCGTTCGCCGGCCAGAATCGTATTCGACGTGCCGTCTGTCACATCGCGAATGCGGACACCCTTGCGATTGAAGACACCGTTGGTCAGGTCCGGCACTGGCTTGCAATTGTAAAAAAACTGATTCGATGCGAGGCCGCGGTAGCCGCCGTTTCCCAGATAGTTTGTCGTTCCCATTTCCTGATTGAACATGATCCTGTCGTCCGAATTCGGGTCTGACGGACAGGCCAGCGCAGCCATGTTTTCTGAGGAAACCGGATCGGCAGTTGTCATCACGGTCGTGTCGGCCCCGTTGTAGAGATTTGCCTGATCGAAGTAGGGAAGCAGGTGGAAAATCCAGCCGCGCGCGGCGTTGGCGTCGACGAGATTATTCATCGGGTCAGCTTCCCAAATGGACGAAGGGGGGAAGATTCCATGCACGTCGTGATAATTGTGTAGAGCAAGTCCCAGCTGTTTCAGATTGTTGCGGCACTGAGTACGCCGAGCCGCCTCGCGAGCCTGCTGCACGGCCGGCAGTAGCAAGGCAATCAGGATCGCGATGATCGCAATGACAACCAATAGTTCGATCAGCGTAAAGCCGGAGGAAGCTCTGGATCGACAGCGTGAATCAGATTTCATCGTGGAATGTCGTTTGGTTGCAGAAGTGGAATTGTGGGACGCCACAGTGCCATTCGTCGGAGTCATCGAACGACCTTGTCTTCTCACGCATATAGTATGCCACAACTGCGCAATCACGCACAATTTACTGTCTAAATGCACCTGGTGCGGCAGTTGCGACAGACCGTCGGCGCAGAACCGTTCTTGCCAGGACGCATCGGCAACGGAAACCTCACGATGTGTTCGAAAATGCGACATGTTGATTCAGCTCAGTGATGCTTTGAATCTCACGGCGAAGCTTAAACTTCCGCACGATGGCGATCCGGATTTCGGCGGTTGTGCCCAGCCGGTCAAGCCCTCAGGACGCTTTCTTGTCGCCACCCCGCTTTTCGGGGCGGTTCCCGGGCCTCGGCACTACTGTTCTTCCATTCCGACAGAGGTCGTGCAGAAGCCTGAAAACCGCCGGGGCAAGCCCGAATGGCGTGGACTTAAGGGTTTTGAGCAGTGATTTGCGGAGGGGTTTTGTCTTTATCGTGATGGTGGCATCGATGACTTTGTCTGGGTTGCGTGAGCTTCGGATACTTCCCGTGGC
>JBDONA010000544.1:0-8006 GCA_039831575.1 Fuerstiella sp.
AAGAAGGTGGAGGAACCACTCGAGGTCTCAACCCTCATGCAGCGGCAGTCGAATCTGTCTCGCGGCACTATCCCCCACGACGTCACGACAATCTCGGCGGGCGTCGATGCTCGCAAACAAAAGCTGGAGTGGTTCGTGATTGCCGAGCGTGAAAGCGGCGGGCCATTGTGTATCGACTATGGATGGCAGGATGTCCCATTCGGCGAAATGGATCTCAGCAAAGCTCTGCAGGCCGCAGTCGCAGATCTGCAGGAACGATTCGATTACGGCTGGAAACTACAGGACAGTGAAGAAACCCGGTCAGCGGATATCGTGCTGCTCGACTGCCACTGGGAAACAGACGCCCTCTACGAGGCGTGTTCGTGGCATCAATCATGGGTGCCGGCCCTGGGTTTCGGTTACCAACAACACAAAGCAACATATCACGCTCCCCGAAAAAGGGGCGAGGCGGCTTCCATACTTGGCGATGCGTGGCATGTGGTGGTCATGTCGCGGGCCTTTGACGGCATCATGAAGAATTTCCGAGTCGCCGAAAGCAACGCAGACGTCTGGAAGTTAAGGCTGCAACGTTCGTTGAGCGTCGACGTGAAACATCCTCAGGCCATGCTGCTGCCGAACTCAGCGGATCCCAACGGACGCCGCGAACTGGCAAAACACCTGACGGCAGAGAAGCAGGTTTCCGAGTACGTGGCGGGACAGGGAACCGTGCTGAAATTCGTCAGCACCTACTACAAGAACCACTGGCTGGACGCGGGCTACATGGCCATGGTCGGGCAATCAATCCTGTCGCACAGAAACACACAGCCACGCACCTTCACGTTGCCGGAAGGAAGACGCCGTGGATGAGACACGCCAATTTCAACTGTCTGGCGGTGGCCTGAAATGCGAATCCTGTGGTTCGCCGCTGCCACGAGTCTACCGCACCAGACCGAGCGGTGGCTTCATTATACGCCAACGAGTGTGCCCAGCATGCGGCAAGCTGAATACAACGTCAGAGAGGGTGATCAGTGCTGAGTCACGACGGAATCACTTCTTGTGAGCAACAAGTAGACCGCCCGAATTCACGCTTCACCGTCATTTCCTGGCTGTTCTATCAACCTCGCGCCGCACGGCTTCTTGGTGTTTTGATTCGTTTCACGGCAATTTGGAACTCGATGGGCAGTCAAAACACGTATGGACAATCTCTGAACCGAGTTGTGGCGAAAAACGAACGTTGATTGTATTCCAATCTTGTTTGGTCGAAAGCCGAGCCGACCAGCCGTTGTGCACTGATACCGATGTAGAGTGTCTCCGTTTTCGGGCAAAGTCGTTTCCGGTGTGGCCTAATCGCTTCATTGCCTGAGTTCCGGGATTTGATACCGCTGTACGAGAACGAAGATCTTAAGGTAACCTCATTACGTGCCATGACAGACAATGCAGATTCCGGCATTTTACTGGTGGTCCAGCGAAAGACCTATTTACCATTCATTGACGGGAAGACGGCTCGGTTGTCGATCATCTCCCGAGTGATTCTGGGAATGTTACGAGTCTTGAGTGTGATGCGCGGGGGAACTCACGCGGCCTGTGCGGAGTTCTTCGTAGATGTCGGCAACCGAAAGTACGTTGTCGATCGTTTCGACGCTTTTACCTGCCTGGAAGAATTCCTTGTAGCCGGATCCTTGCAAGTTGGATTTCTTGAGTTTCATGGCCGACATAATCGCGTAGAAGGTTCGCATCCAATGTTTGGTCCGGCGCCCCTGCAGCAGTTTTCTCGCCAACCAGCCAGCCTTCAGCCCCATGCTCTTGACATAGGGTGTGTTGATCACAGACACAGGAACGCCTGAGATCTTTTCCGACAGGACGATATCGGTTGCTTTGGCTTCAAGGATCGCATTCTTGTAATCGTCGTGTGCCGCAGCTTCCTGGCTGGCAATGAACCGCGTTCCCATTTGCACGCCAAGATAGCCGAGATCCAGAGCCTCGACGAAGGCTTCGCGGTCGGCGACACCTCCTGCGCAGATCGTCGGTTTTCCAATCGGTGCGATTTCATCGAACAAGTCGCGAGGATCAAGCTCCCCAGCGTGGCCACCAGCTCGGTTGTTCACACAGATAAATCCCTCCACGCCGTTATCGAGTGCCTTCCGAGCGTGCTTTGCGTTAGTCACGTCATGGAAGACGACCCCGCCAACCTGGCTGGCCTTGTCCACAACCCAGCGAGGATTACCAAGCGCCGTGACAAAGAACCGAACACCCTCCTCCAGCGAGATATCCATCCATTCGTTCAGCCGCCTGCGATAGGTCGCGTTGCTGCCTTCCACGAGCATGTTGACACCAATCGGCTTCCCGGTGAGTTCACGGATTCGCTGCAGGCCCTTCCGATATTCGTAGCCGTAGACATAGGTCAGGCTGATGGGCTGTACGATGCCAATCCCGCCCGCTTCTGAAGCTGCTGCGACGAGTTCCGGATTGGAGCACGGATACATTGCGCCGCAGATCGCCGGAAATTCAATGCCCAGCAACCGCGTGAAGTCGTTTTCGTGCGAACTCACTTCGTTGCTCATGATGCTTGTTTCTTTGGTCCGATCACCCACACCGCGGAGACCACCGAGACAACGTCGGCAGCCTCATCACGAATCTCGGCCTTTATTATGTACTCGGTGTTCTCCGTCGGGCTGACAGGTTCGCAGCTGCAGGTACTCGTCAAAAGTCCGCGTGCTTTCTTTTCGTAAGAGACTTCGAGACTGCGCAGAATGCTGCGTGATTCTGGTGGCGTTCCGAGAATCACGGCGAGACCCGTTGTGAGTTCCCCCAGATTCGCCATGGCAATTGCGTGGAAGCTACCCAGATGATTGCGTACTTTTTTTTCGGTCCTTGAGCGACAGGCGGGCATAGCCAGGTCGGAGCTCTTCAACGCGTGCTCCAATGCTGCCGGAGTACGGTACGAAACGCCCAATCAGAAAGCTGAACAGAAACTTTCCGCCCGGCTTCCTGTGAAGTTTGTCCCAGCCACCAATGATCCGCTGGCTAATTGACGTTTTGCTCATTCGAATTCCTGTCCCAAAAGCCAGTCCTCCAGCTTCACCTGCGCGATGTTTGGAGCACGCATCAGGTTGGTGCGTTTTGGCAGCAGAGCAGAAAGCCATCCGTGGTGAACAACCCAGGAAAGCGTTTGCATGTGCAGCCGGTCTTTGGTCATCAATGTAACGTTGGCTGCCAGCCGACTAAAAGTCGCCGGAATAATATTGGGTTGTGGGCCAACATGAATAATGGTCTCGACACCGCGCGCCAAAGTCGTATCAACAGCTTCCCAAAGTAACTGTGGATGGTCAGTCCAGTCGCCCACAATGTCACGCATGTTCACATCGTCATAACTGAAGTCTCCCGTCACCAGAGAAAACAGCGGTGGCGATGGTTCAGTGAACGCCCCCTGGATCGTATGCATCAGAAACTGAGCGCGATTGGTAATGTTTCGCTGCCAGACGATCGGTGTATGTATTGGTGGCCACTTTTCGTCATTCAGTCTCACGGCGACTCGCTCGGTTGTGAGTTCGCCCGTTCGAGCCTTTAACCGCTGTACCGTATCTTCCTGACCAATCAGCAGCATTGAGTTGGGTGCCAGAAATGTTGACACACCAATGACGCCTTTGCCTTCGGCATTGATTTTCGCACACAGTTGAAAGACGTTCTTTCGTGGGATCAGCTTGTCTGATCGGGAAAACAGAACGCACAGCGTCGCATCATTCGCCAGATCGGCCGCGTCCTTTGACATCAGCAGGGGAATCCGCAGAGCATCAGCCATCGTGAGGACACCTCCGGCACTCAGCGCCGTCAGTTCCCCCAGACTGTACCCGTACATCATGTTGGCGTTTGCCAGCCGAATGTCGAAGATCTTCTTCAGGATTTCGACCTGCGCTAACTCGACCGCCACGATCAGCGAGATGGCCTCGTGGTACTCTTTCAGCGTCGCTTCTTTTTCCTCACGCACACGCTGAACCAGATCGATCGGCATCTGCATCGCATCCGCGCAGATCTCACTTGCCTCCTTCAGGTGCTGTTCTACGATGGGCCCGTACGTCGGGTGCCGCAACAGCTCCGGCGTTCGTCCCAGGTTCGTCACGTTGTAGCCACGAAACGCGAAGGCACTGTTTGGGATGCCTTTGGCCAGGTCTTCCTGAGTCAACGGCTCCGGTCGTTCTGATTCTTCGTTCATTTGGTATGAGCAGTCATGTGTCAGGTATTAGGCATCAGCCGCAGGTCGCCAGCCCCGGTTGTTGGCGGCGGCTGAACAGCAGCTAACCCCCTGCGGCCAATCCAGGGATCATGTATCGGAGATCGTCAGCTGGATTCGACATTCGAAGGGGGGGCAATTTCGTCTTCAAGCCAGGCGAAATCGCCCTGCATAAAATTCCGGTTGAGTCTCAGAGTCGCTTTGTCGTTGTTGGAGCGAATGTCGCTGAACAACTTCGCGATGCGGATCTTCGCCTCGTTGCAATAGTAACTGGCCAACTCCACAGCGTTCGCCGTATCGGTACCGTCGTTCTTCAAACTGTCCGCGTACGAGCAGGCCGCTGACATTATGAACAGCTCCGTTCCGATCTGGACAAATCGGTTGATCAGCAGTTGCTTCTCCGCCATCTTCTTCTGATGGATCACCATCTTATGAAACAACGTGCGAGACATCCTCTTACTCAGCCGCGCGACGGTTCTCATGTGTTTGTTCAGTGGAGCGGACATGCCGAACCTTCCAGCCGACAGAACGGGGATCCAGAGTTTCGGATACCAGACGGCGTAGACCTTCATCATGTTCAACAGCGTACTCAGTTTGCCGCCCAATGACACACCGGGTTTGAAAAGGGCACCGATGTGCTGCAGATGAAAGTCCAACGCTTCGCGGGCGATGAACAGATGCATGATCTCCGACGACCCTTCGAAGATCAGATTCACTCGCGAGTCTCGCAATGCTCGTTCGATGGCAATGCCTACTTCGCCGCGGACACGTAAAGATTCAGCGGTTTCGAAACCGCGTCCGCCTCGAATTTGCAGCGTTTCCTGAAGGATTGCGTAATGAGCTTCCGTGTTGAACAGCTTGGCGATGGCGGCTTCAAGGCGAATATCAAAATGTTTGTCGTCCGCCATTGTGGACGCAGTTTTCCAAACGGCGTCCATCGCGAACGTGTCCGACGCGATCTTCGCCTGTTTGCCGGCGATCGTTTCGTGTTCGCCAATCGGGTGCCCCCACTGCACACGCTCGTTCGTCCATTTTCGATTGACCTGCATGCACCACTTGCTGTTACCCGTAACGCCAGCGGGAATCGAAAGCCGACCGGTGTTCAGCGTTTTCAGCGCCAGCCGGAGTCCGTCGCCTTCCTCCAGAATCATGTTTTCTCTGGGGATCTTAACGTCCGTGAATCGGATGACGCCGTTGTAGAGTGCCTTTAATCCCATGAAGCGGCAGCGATGTAGAACTTCAACGCCGGGTGTATCCATTTCGACCAGGAATGCGGTGATCTGTTTGCGCTCCTTGCCGCGCACGATCTTTGGTGGTGTGACGGCCATCACAACGATAATGTTCGCCTTCGTGCCATTCGTACACCACAGTTTTTCTCCATTGATGACGTAGTGCGAACCGTCTTCCGATGGAGTCGCCGCTGTTGTCATTGCTCGCGGGTCAGACCCCGCATTCGTTTCCGTCAGTGCAAATGCAGAGATTGCTCCGTCGCGAAAGCGAGGAAGAAACTTTTGTTTTTGTTCGTCCGTGCCGAACATCAGCAGAGGCTGAGGGACACCGATACTTTGATGAGCGGACAGCAGCGCTGTCAGGTTCCCGCAGTAACTTCCGGTCATGTGAAGTGCCCGGTTGTAGTTGACCTGGCTCATACCGAGGCCGTTGTATTCCTTCGGAATCTTCATCGCGAAGCAACCAAGTTCGGCCAGTCCATTCAGGTTGTCGTCGGGGATTTCGCCCGTCTTGTCCACCTCATCGGCGTCGTAGTGTTCTTCGAGATACGCCTGCAGCTTCGCGACAAATTCGTCGCCGATCTTTTTGTCGTCCGCAGACTGGCGAAGAAACGGATGCAGCAGTTCCCACTTCACCTGTCCCTGATACAGCAGCGCCGAGTAGCTGGGATGCAGCCATTCGGTGTCACGTGAATCCTCAGCGAATTCCATAGACGCTCGTGCTTCTTTTCCCATGCTCTTGTCGTACAAGCTCATGACTCACCCTCTCCATTTTTCTGGTCGTAGAACTTTGTTCCGGAATCGGCCAACGTTTGCAACAGTTGACTTGGCTCAAAACGCTGCTGATCAAATTCCGTTTGAAACTCCTCGAGGTCCGCCAGGATGTTCTTTGCTCCGATGGAATCGGCATACTTCAATAACCCGCCGCGAAATGGCGGAAACCCGGTTCCGTAAATCATTCCCACATCAACCGTCGCGGCAGAATCAACAACGCCTTCCTCCAGACATCGGGAGGCCTCATTGATCATGGTGTAGATCAGGCGTTTTTGCGCCGCGTCATCACTCAGCGTGGATGTTGCGTCAGGACGCATTCGCAGAACCTTGCTGCTCACCGCTTTCTGTTTGCCCTTGTGTACGTAGAATCCGTTGCCGGATTTCTTGCCCAGGATTCCGGCGTCATAGACATCCTTCAGAATCGCAGCCACTTTCATCCTTGCTCCGTACGCACCTTCAAGGATCTGTGCCACGTGGTAACCGATGTCGATGCCAACCTCGTCGGCAAGTTCCAACGGTCCCATGGGCATGCCGAAGCCCGTCGCGATGCCGTCCAGTCGTTTTGTCTCGATACCTTCCTGGAATAGATGGGCGGCTTCGTTCATGTACGGCAACAGGATGCGATTGACGATGAATCCTTCTTTGTCTGCCACGACGATTGGCATTTTCCCAAGCTGTCTCGCAAAAGCGACTGCAGTCGCAAGCGTTTCATCGCTTGTCTTTTCTGTTTTGATAATCTCAAGCAGTGGCATCCGATGAACGGGATTGAAAAAGTGAAAACCACAGACCTTTTCCGGACGGTTCGTGCTTTCTGCCATCTCCGTCACCCGCAATGACGATGTGTTTGTAAACAGACAGGCATTCGGCTGGACGACCTCGTCCAGTTCCCTGAAAACCTGTTTCTTCACATCCATGCGTTCCACAACCGCTTCGAAAACGACGTCGACGTTCCCAAATCCGGCATAGGTTATGGTCGGAGAAATCAGGCTCATCTGCGCGTCAACCTGTGCTTGCGGACAAAGTCAGAGTCAGCGCTTCAGCTGAGCGAAAAACTCATCCTTCGATAGACGTGTGAATTCGACATCAGCAAACGTTTTGACCATGGTTACCCCTAGAAGGAGCAGAGGATGGTGACGCGCATGCAAGTCGCCCTTTCACTACGGATGACGCAGATAATCGGGCGATTCGATGTCGTGGGAGAAAGCAGGACTGCAGCCTGCATCTTTCGTAGTCATTTAAGGCCCAAGGCCAGTTCTATTGCTTTCCGCTCAGCATGTGACGAATGGCGACGTAGGGCACCAGACAGGCCAGCGTGCAGAATTTCCAGACGGAAATCCAGCTGAGCCAGAGGATGTCGAAGCCGTCTCGCGTCAGGGAAATCCAACTCTGAACGAGTTCGAATTGCCAGTCCCTCAACATAAGAAAGCACAGTGCCCACAGCACATTGAACGCGGCACCAATCCAAAAGCATCGGATCAGCACCTGCGCCGTCGATTCCCACGTAAATCCAGTTGTTTTCAATTCGTTGTTCATGTCGCACCGTCCTTTCCGGTGTGGCTCCCAGATCAGGGAACGCACTGGCTTTCGTTATGAACGAGTTAACGCAGCGGTCGGATTACGAATTTCGCCCGGATTTCCGGCGCTCCGCCCTCTCATCCGCCGACTGGCATGGCTGGCGCATGTGCACGATGTGCATGATGTGCATGATGTGCACGCGACGCTGCTGCACCTTTTCGGAATCGACCACAAACGGTTGACCTACAAGTTTCAGGGACGCGACTTCCGACTGACTGACA
>JBDONA010000243.1:0-1911 GCA_039831575.1 Fuerstiella sp.
CATGCGAACCGCTCGGTACGGATGCTCTTGAATGATCGACATCCGCCGGATCCGCAGTTCATCACCAGGGAACCTTTCTCTGAGTTCGCCTAGGAACCTCGAGTTGATCCAGTAGATGATTTCCATGTGTCTCGGCAATAGCCGCTCCAACAAATCCACGGGCCAGACCTCTAGCGCCTCTGGAAGCAACGTGTGGCAGGTGTAGGCGAAACAGCGTTGCGTTATATCCCAAGCCTCAGCCGCTTCATACCCCTGCTCATCCATCAGAATGCGCATGAGCTCTGGTACTGCAATCACTGGGTGGGTGTCGTTGAGTTGAAACACCACTCGGTCTGGGAGCTCAGCGAAATCGAAGTCTTCCGGCAATACCTGATCAATGAAATCCCGAATCGAACATGCAACGAAAAAGTACTGCTGCTTCAGTCGCAGCTCTTTACCTTGCGGAGTGGAGTCCTCGGGGTAAAGGACGCTACTGATGGTTCCTGCCATAGTGGCGTCTCGAACTGCCGCTTCAAAGTCGCCAGCGTTGAACACATCTAATCGGAAGTTTTCCGTGGCTCGCGCAGCCCACAGTCGAAGTGTGTTCACCGTCCCACTGCGATACCCGGGGACCATGTAGTTATACGGAATTCCTAAAACCCGCTCCGACGGGGTCCATCGCACGCGCTCACGACCTTCGTCGTCGGTGTAGTCCTCCGTACTCCCACCAAAGCCGACTTCGACTGCCATTTCAGGATGTCGAAACTCCCAGGGGTTGCCCAGCGCTAGCCACGGGTCCGGCTGCTCACGCTGCCAACCGTCCTGAAACTCTTGCCGAAAGATCCCGTGTTCGTAGCGGATGCCGTAGCCCACCGCAGGAATTTGCAATGTTGCTAGTGAGTCGATGAAACATGCGGCGAGGCGTCCTAAACCGCCATTGCCAAGCCCCGGCTCCACTTCCATCTGTCGAAGTTCACTCAGCTCAAGCCCAAGGCTTTTCAGTGCCGCATCTGCCACATCGTTCAGCTCGATCGCGAGGAGATCATTGTCCAACTGTCGACCCAGGAGATACTCCGCAGATAGGTAGGCAACTGCCTTCTTGCCCGCCGCCATTTGGTGCCTCAGCGTGCTAAGCCAACTGGACATCAAGGCACGTCGCACCGTGTGGGCTAAGGCGAAATATTTATCGTTATCTGTGGCGCGCTCAAGGCTGGCTCCTTGACCGTAATGCAACTCCTCCAAGAACGCAGTGGCGAACCCTTCAGGTGTGAAGATGTCTTCGCCGATTCTTTTCCCTGTCACAGTCATTAACAGCCTCACTCCACAGATTCGGGACTACCAGGAGAAGACTTTCAGAACCGCGGCCGAGTTTCACGGCAAAACGGATTCCGAAGAGATTCCGTGGGCCCGGCGCCTTAGATATCGGTCACGGCTCATCCTGGCCGGGGCAAAGACCCTTTTGCGGCTTCTTGACGCTGCCGTTTGGCATGACCGTATTGCAGTATGTGGCGCCTTTGAAATCAGCGCCCTTGATAGTGGCTCCGGTCAGGTCAGCGTCGGATAAGTTAGCACCCGACAAATCTGCATCGGTCAGGTTAATACCGATCGCGTTGGAGTCCGATAAATTCACCTTCGTCATATTGGCGCCAGTCAGGTCAGCGCCAATAAAGGAACTAAAGTCTAAGTTGGCTCCTGACAGATCCGCTCCTCGCATATTCGCGAGTGAAGCTGAAGCGAAGGACCACGTCGTACCCGTTAGGTCAGCACCACTGAGATCGCTGATGGAGAATCCACCGCTGATGAAACTGACACCGGGGGCTATGAAATCACGCGCGTCGGATAACACAATGTTCAGCCCCTCCCCTTTGGCTCCGGAGATATTCATACGACGCAGGTCAGAAAGCCCCATCAATACATTTGTCAGGTTCTCTC
>JBDONA010000361.1:0-1909 GCA_039831575.1 Fuerstiella sp.
CCGCCACCTGGACTTTGGTCGTTCCTTGTTCGAAATTGGCCATTCTGTCTTTTCTTGCCAGCGCGGTGGGGTGGCCGGTGGTTGGAGCGAGGAACGAGTGAAAACCCGGGGCTTCCTTCGCAAGCTCGGTCCAGCCGCCGGCCACCCATGTGCTCAGCACGTGTACCACAACAAAAAGACCATGCGGGACACCACACGAAATTCCGCTACACGCTGCTAATCCGTAACCGCTCAGTCTAGACTGTCCGCTGACCAGGAATATTGTCCGACCCAACACGCTGAGACTTTTCCTTATGAGCAGCGATTCTGCAAAGAACGATCCGTCCCTTTCCCCGGAAGCTGACGGCCAGGAACTCAAATGGAACCAGGGCATCAGCAGTTATCAGTGGCTGGTACTGGTGGTTGCTTCGCTGGGCTGGGTGTTCGACATTTTCGAAGGCCAGGTGTTTGTCGCCAGCATGCGCGACGCGATGCCGCAGTTGTTGGGAGTTTCGTCGGCCGACGATCCCCTCGTCGCTACGTGGAATAACTACGCCCTGGCCTCGTTTCTGCTGGGCGGAGCCTTTGGCGGCATCTTGTTTGGCATGCTGAGCGATAAAATTGGCCGGTCGAAGACGATGATCTACACCATCCTCTTCTATTCCGTCTTCACCTGCATCACCGCGTTTGCGAATGCTCCATGGCAGATGGTGCTGTTGAGATTTCTGGTTGCGATGGGAGTCGGCGGGGAATGGGCGGTGGCCAGTGCGATGGTCGCGGAGGTCATGCCGAAACGTTCGCGACCGGTGATGAGTTCCATATTTCATGCGTCCAGCGTGTTTGGCACGCTGATGGCCGTCGCCGTTGGTTATTTCATCATCAGTCAAAAACCCTGGGGCGATGACACGTGGCGGCTGGGTTTTCTGATTGGAATTGTCCCCGCGCTGCTGGTGGTGGTGATTCGCTGGAAGATGAAAGAGCCCGAACAATGGCGTCAGGCCAAGGAGCGTGAAAAGCAGGATCCATCGCAGGTGACCGGTTCCATTCCTGACCTGTTCAATTCGCAGAATATTCGTAATACCTTTGTCGGTGTTGCTCTGGCGACCATTGGATTGGTGACGTTCTGGGGCAGTCACATCTACGGCAAAAACGCGTTGTTGAGGTCTGCTCAGAACGAAGCCCTGGTGGTGGAAGGCGTTGCTTCGGATGCAGACAAAGCGACAAAGAAGGTCGCATTTGACGCGCATGAGTCTGAGATCAAACAGGCCGAAATGGTCAGCATGTGCCTGAACACGCTGGGCGGCGGACTGGGCCTGGTGCTGTTCGGCTGGATCTCCAATATACTCGGACGCAAAGGCGCCTTTATCTTTTATCACGCGGGCGGATTTGTGATGGCCCTGCTGATGTTTTTGGTGCTGATTCCGCAGAATGCGCCGTTTCCGATTCTGTGCGTCGCATTGCCGATCTTTGGGTTTCTGACGCTGGGCATGCACGCGGGGTATGCCGTGTATTTTCCGGAACTTTTCCCCACGCGCCTGCGCGGTACGGGCACTGGATTCTGCTTCAATTCAGGGCGATTTGGCACTGCGGCAGCGATCATGCTGGCGGCAACAATGGGTTGGAAATCCGAACAAACGGCTTTGTACTTCGCTCCGTTGTACGTGTTGGGGATTTTCGTGACACTGATGGCGAAGGAAACACGTGGTGAGGAGCTGCCAGAGTAACCGTGTTGGAAATGGGTGGCCGAGAATCGAACACTCCAGGGCTTTTCATGCGACCGGGGCTTTAGGACGAGTTTTCAGGAAGCCGTTACAGGTCCGTTGAATGCAGGCAGTGCAATGTCGGCTGATGACGAATTCAACCCCTACAGCCGCCCGTTGAATTCGGAAGGTTCCGAGTTCGTTGCCGGCACACGAACTCCCGGTCCGTT
>JBDONA010000188.1:0-32591 GCA_039831575.1 Fuerstiella sp.
CTGTTCCCAGGCCGCCAGCGGGCGTCGAGCCAGTTCCGCGATCAGACCCGCGCGAGCCAGAGAGGACTTTCCACAACCGGATGGGCCCAGGATCGGCAGAAAGCGAAAGCGGGATTCCGCCGCCGACTCATACGTTTCACGAAACCGCTTGCAAGCTGGCTGTTGGAGACGGCCTGTTCGCCCGAATCCAATTCCGACAGTTTGATTCGCAGCCTGTCACTGATGTTGGAGAACCTCGCCGTGAATTCAGCGACGCTGGGCCGCGTGTCGCCGTTCTGCCGGGCCTGAAATTCTCCCACCGCCAATTGCAGCTCGAAAACGGGATCGGTGGCGAGTTGGGGAAGCCTTGCGAGATAATCTTCGACCACCAAAGCAGCGTTGCGCTGCCAGCGATACTGCTGATCGATCAGCAGGACAGCAAGTTGGTCGGCCAGTTCCACATCGGCATGTTGCTCCAGAAACGCAAACACGTCGGGTGACGCGCCGCCGGACTCCCACAGCGCACGAAATTGATCATGGGGCTCGGCTGCCGAATTCTGCTCGTGCTCAAGCCCTTGCTGCATCAGGCAGATCGGGCAGATTCCGGAGGGAGCGTTCTCGGGATGTTCGGCTCCACATTTCGGACAGGCCACGACTTCAGCCATTAACCCGATTCCTCAATTCACCTCGGTACTTCTTCTGGCCGAAAACCGATAGGGATTTGAATCCCCCCAAAAAAAATACACACCCCTCATACACGTTACAAATTCATCCCTGACCCTATCCATCGTGTGATCGGAATTCAAGCATTATGTTGGGTTTCTATCGCGGGAGGGCGAGCCTCAGGGACGTCATAGACTCTCCTCGTGATTCCGCAAAGCACCAATATGAGATGACGAAACTGGTTTGTGTACAGGCCGGATGTTGTGGAGATGAACATACAACGGACGGCGATTACCCGTCGCCCCCGCGAACCTTGTAAAAACGCATGCACAGTTACCACGGCTTCACTTGTCGAAACTGCGGACCACACGAAAGCCCAGAATGTTGGACCCATGGTCCGGCGCGGCCCTCAAGCGCGAATTTGAACGATGGGGTCCACTTCAGTGGGCCCAGCCGCCGCCACGGATCACCCGCAACGAGCCGGTTTTCGGACCGGTGGGGTCGGCTCCCAAAAGCGACTGGAGAGCCTCCGGGAAGTCGTTGGTGCAGCCACAGTATGGTGAAAGCAACGTTGGACATCTGATTGGGCTGCTGCAGGATATTGACAGCGTACCCGTCGTCGCACACGCGTCGTTTGATGACCAAAAGGATATGCGAAAAACAGGATTAAGAATTGCCGGAAACAAGGGGCTCAACTGCGTCGCCTGCCATACCTACAAGTACAAAATATCGGATACGATGCCGGCCGTCGATCTTACAGAAATGGCGGAACGGTTGCAGAAGGATTGGTTCTATCACTACATGCTGGCTCCGCAACAATTCAGTCCAAATACAGTGATGCCATCCTTTTGGCCGGGTGGAAAAGCGATTCGCAAAGACCTTGAAGGTGATTCGTCATTTCAGGTTGAAGCCATATGGCAATGCCTGAATGATGGTCGACAGATGGGCACGCCCAGTGGCGTTGTTCGCGAGCCACTTGAAATTGTCGTTGGTTCTGAAGCCCGCATGTTGCGCCGCAATTACCCCGGGATCGGAAAGCGGGGCATTGGGGTTGGCTACCCTGGAGGAGTAAACCTCGCATGGGACGCCGAACAAATGCGGCTGGCCATAATCTGGCAGGGCAAATTTGTCGATCCGGGGGCGCCTGGTACGGACAGGGATCTTATCGTGTGCGCCCCATGGGCCGAACATTCACTTTTTCAAACGGCCCCGATCTGGACGACGCGCTCCAGCCGTGGGTTGTTGACGAGGGCCGTCCCCCCGAGCATCAGTTCCGTGGATACTCGCTGGACAGGCAACGACGTCCCACATTTCGTTATCAATACGCAGACATAGAAGTGGAGGATTTCTCTTCGCAGGGTGACACATCGATACCAGAAACAAAAAGGATCCTGCGGACCGTGACACTCAATGCTGCGACAGAACGCAGCAAGCTGAGCTTTCGCCTGACTTCAGGAAAGGGCATATCGGATGACGGCGACGGGACGTTTTCAATCCGGAAAGAGATCCAAATTCGGATCATTTCGGACCACCAGGCGGAATTGATCGAATCGATTGACGGTCAGCAACTACGAATTCCCATCGATGTTTCCGCCCATGAAACTCAAAAACTGGTATTGGAATACTTGTGGCAATAGACGACGTCATTCGGTTTAACATGCCGAATAACCAACTGAGGCCACGAACGCTGTTGCACGAAAAACGCACAATCGTTTAGCAAAACCGAGAGATGGCAATGAAAAATGATGGTTCAGAATCATCATCCAACATTTCCCGCAGGGATTTCGTCAATGGAACGTTAGTTGGATTCGGCGCGACGTTGCTGAAGTCCACAGCACCCATAAGTGCCGCAAGTCAGAATCCCGTTCCCGTTTTCAACGATCCATGGACAGGCTACGGCGGGATCGGTGATTACGCCGTCTCCAACGGCAATGTGGCTTCTGTACGGGACGGAGCGCATTTGATCCTTGATGGCTTCACCCGGACGATGGTCGAAGACGCTGAAGAGATCGACGAAGAATATGACATGGTCATAATCGGTGGAGGCTTTTCCGGAATCGGGGCGGCCTATCAATTTCGTAAACAATATGACGACACGAAAACGTGTCTTGTCCTGGAAAACCATCCGGTGTTTGGAGGGGAAGCAAAACAGAACGAATTTGAGGTCGACGGATATCGATTATTTGGCCCTCAAGGCTCCAACGATTTCAGTCCGCCTTCTAAAACAAGTGATAGTCTGATCGCTGATATTTACAGAGACACAGGCCTCCCTTTTGAATATAAATTCGTAGAACCGGACGCAACAAAAACGAAAGTCATGGCTCCTCTGGAGAATTATTTTGGTGTCTTCTGGGATGAGGAGAGATACGACACGGGCTATTTCCTGGGTCAGGACGCCGACACTCCCTGGGTAATCAATCCAAGAAAAGATCGTCTGGCTCGCTTGCCCTGGTCAGATAAACTGAAGGCGGAATTGAACCGCGTTTTCGATGACAAGAAGGACTATTACTCCGGCGATGACCTGGACCGTTGGCTGGACAGCATGTCGTATAAAGACCTGTTGGAAAAAGTCATGGGGTGCAGTCCGGAAGTGACAGCATATTTTGACCCGATCATCGCCATTTCGATGGGCGGTGTCGGTGCAGATGTTTACTCAGCCTATTCCGCAAAACGGCTGGAACTTCCCGGTACACAAGCTCGCTACAAATATGACAGCAATCAAGATGATCACGATGTGGGCGCGTACAGTTTTCCGGGCGGCAACACTGCGATTTTCCGACATATTGTCAAACACCTCCTGCCGAACAGCATTCAGGGTGCCATTCATTTGAGGAGATTCTTTTTAACCCCATTGATTTCTCGGAGCTGAATCGGCCGAGCAATCCGTTCAGAATCCGCCTGAATGCGACAGCTGTTTCCGTCAGTCATGCCGGCCCCGTTGAGAGTTCTGACCATGTGAATGTGTGCTATCAACAGGGAGGTAAAGTCAGGAAGATCAGAGCCAAATCGGTGGTCATGTCCATCGGAGGATGGGTGGCCCGCAATATTGTGCGCGACATGCCCGAACCCATTTCGCTGGCCTACAGCCAGTTTTATCATTCGCCCATTCTGGTGGTGAATGTCGCCTTACGAAACTGGCGTTGTCTGGACCAGATTGGCATATCTTCAGGCCGTTGGTTCAAAGGCTTTGGAAATTTCTTTTCGATCCGGCGTTCGATGGAAACCGGCAGGTTCACCCAGCCTTTTGATCCCGATAAGCCGGCCGTGATGACATTCTATGTTCCGTTCAACAATCCCGGCTATTCGATGAAGGAACAGGGTCCATTAGGACGCGTTGAGCTGCTCAGCAAATCTTATCGCGTCTATGAAAACGAGATCATCGAACAGATGACCAACATGTTTTCGGCGGAAGGCTTTGATGCGAAACGGGACGTTGCGGGAATCGTGTTGAATCGCTGGGGCCACGCTTACATCTCACCCCAGCCTGGTTTTCATTTTGGGAAAGACGGAAACGAGGCCCCTAAAGAAGTGGTCAGGAGAGGCTTTGGTCGCATTCAGTTCGGCCATTCGGAACTCACAGGCTACATGAGTCATACAGCAGCACTCAACGAAGGGGCAAGGGCTGCGCGATTGGCCATAAGACAGTTTTGAACACGAGGGAGACAAGACGCAATCCAGGCGTACGATGGGTGGCGGTGTTAAAACGGATTGAGAAGGATCGCCACGAAGTGCACAGAGACCAATGGGCAGACCTTGTGTGCCGAATGGTGCTGCCGTCCACGCTGACCGTCACGAATGCCGGAACAGAACACTGAAGACGTCGCTGAAGTCGCAATCGAAGCCGTGCAGGAGCGGGTCAGGGACGGTGCATCGCAAAGCCCCCCTCGTGGGTCCGATGGGCCGCCCTTTCAACAATGCTGATGGCAATGTTCTCGGCCGTCGGCGGCCTGTTAGCCGGAATGAGCGGCAACGAAGCAATCATTGAGCGGCAAATACAGTTGAGCGAGTTGATGCGTCTGAACCGGATGGAATTACGGTCTGAAGTGCTACTCACCCGCCTGGCAGTTCTTCAGTCACAAGGCGGCGAGCCAGAGGCGGCACTGCTTGAGAAGATCCGCCTGGCCACGGCTGAAGCCGGACAGCACGCCGCACAGGCCACAGGAAATGTCGACGACAGTAAAGCTGCGTGGCAAACACATGAGCTCTTTGCAATCAGTACCACAATCCTGTCGTCGGCGAATACGCTGATTGGTATGGCCGTGATCGTACAACAGCGGCGAGTGTGGATCGCCGGTATTGGCATAGGGTCTATGGGTGCCGTCCTGCTTCTGTTTCAGGTCATGAAAATGATTGTCGAATCCTGAGGCAGGATGGACTTTGACCGATAAGCGAACGTGGCAGGGTATTTGCTGCGTTCATGTCGATCATGGCCGTTTCCACGAAATCGTTTCGTTTCTTCATCATGTTCTATATCCTGATCACAACGTCTGCTCCTGGTACCTTTAATGAAGAACTGCGATTTGAATAGTCCAATCAATTGTTTTGCTGCCTTCGCCGTCCTTCTGTGCCTGCTCGCGGACACGGCCAGCGCTCAGGAAAACGATCGTGCGGAATGGCAATATCAGGTTCCTGCTGGTCTGCGTCGGATCGTTGATGTGGGAGACGGCAAGTGGCTGCTGCATTTCCCGAATGAAGCCACAGCCGAACTGGAAGAGTTGAATCGGACCACGGAGTATATCGAACTCAGAAACGTGAAGAACAGAAACGTTCAACGCCTGTATGCCGATCGCGGTCTGTCTCAGAAAGAAGGCAAGGGGCCGTTTCGAAAATTCACAGACGGCAAGTGGGCCGCACCAACGAACACGAATCCGTCGACAGACTATCGAATCCGAGTCGTCTACTTTGTCCCCACGGATCGACAGCCACTTTCCAGGTATGAGGAACGCATCCGGATTCAGCTCAGTCTCATGAAGGAGATCATGACCCTTGATCTCCGCTCAAAGGGGTACGCGACTGAAGGCCCGCAGTTTGAAACAAAGGACGGCCAGATCGTGGTTCACTTGATGCGCGGTGAGAAAACAGCTCGCGAATACAATCACCTGCCTGTCGAAACATCGCCGGAGCACACCCAGGCGGTTTTTTCGGAAGTCGATCGTCGGCTGGGAGCACCGGAACGGAATCAGACCTTCATTTTTGCGGAGACATATGAAAACGGCCCGGCCAGGCATGTCTGGCCGGGGCATGTGGCGGTGGCGATCGCTCGTCCACCGCGGGGAGGAATCGGTATTTTTAGTGCATGGATATTGCGGGATGAGTTCTGTGCGCCGGAATTGGCCAGACAACGGCAGTTGTTCTTCGATGAAACGCCGATCCCAGGACGAAAAGCCATCGGTCACAAAGGCCCCAACTCTCCTTTGAACGAGTTTCTGGAAGACGGAATCGGCGGAGCGTTGCACGAACTGGCTCATATGCTTGGATTGACTCACCACGGTCGAGGAGCAGTCGGTTCTACGAATATCATGGGGCAGGGTTTTCGAAATCTGCGGTGGAACGTCGGACTTCGCCGAAACAGCCGACTACAGGCCTCATTTTCCAGGGAGAGCGGGTGGATGCTCATGACATCTCGCTATCTCAATCCCGAAGTGGACCGCACGGATAACGTCCGCCCCAAGGCTAACGTGACTCTCGAAAACAAAGGGACCAGCATCATGGTCACGGTCGCAGCCAGCGACGACAAACAACTCAGCCTGCTGTCCATGGTTGAAGTTACGGAACGTGATGGACGACAGCTTATTGAAGCCCGCCGACTATCAGGAACCAGCGCAACAGTTCGGTTCAGAATAACGCCTTCGTCCGTCACCAGCCGCGATCCAAAACTTCAATTCATCCTGGTCGATGGCGGCGGCAACCACCAAAAGGTCTCTCGATCTTTGACCGACGGCCGATAATTACTGATGAAGACGTATCCGCATGACTGGATTGGCGTGCCCGTCAAGCCAGGATGCCGGTGATGACTTCACCATGGACATCGGTCAGGCGGAAGTCGCGGCCGGAATAGCGATACGTCAACCGCTTGTGGTCGAATCCCATTTGGTGCAGGATCGTGGCGTGCAGATCGTGTACGT
This sequence comes from Fuerstiella sp., assembly GCA_039831575.1. GTDB lineage: Bacteria > Planctomycetota > Planctomycetia > Planctomycetales > Planctomycetaceae > Fuerstiella. Next base: position 6,768 of record JBDONA010000188.1, read on the forward strand.
ACACCTTGTTCTCTGTGATGGCCATGCCGAATTCGTCGGTGCTGCCCCAGACAGTGCCCGGTTTGACGCCGCCACCCGCCAGCCAGATCGTGTAGCCGTCGATGTGGTGATCTCGACCAACGCGGCTAAGATCCTTGGGGCCGGCCTGCACGGTGGACGTGCGACCCATTTCTCCGCCCCAGATCACCAGCGTGTCTTCCAGCATTCCTCGCTGCTTCAGATCGGCTAGCAGGGCAGCGATCGGCTGATCGGATTCACGAGCCAGCCGAGTAATGTTCTTCACAATGGAGCCATGATGATCCCATGGCTGGCCTCCGCCATGATAACACTGAATGTAGCGAACGCCGCGTTCGGCCAGCCGCCGAGCGATCAGCATGTTGCGGCCCTGAGACGTATCGCCATACATTTCACGAATATGCTGTGGCTCGCTGACCAGATCAAACACATCCGTGGCGGCGCTCTGCATTCGGAACGCCAGTTCCATGGAGTGAATGCGGCTTTCCAGACGCTCGTCGCCGGGACGCTGTGCGGCATGACGTCGATTCAGAAACTGCGTCAACAAAACCTGAGCACGCTGCGTCCCGGGGCGGATGTCCTTGCGGGTCAGGTTGGGAATCAGTTCCGTCTTTGAATTTTCCGTTTCAATATGCGTTCCCTGGTAAATCCCGGGAAGAAACGCACTGGTCCAGTTGCGGGACTGCGCCGTGGGCATTCCCTGAGGAATAAGCACGACGTATCCAGGGAGGTCATCACTGTCTGTGCCAAGACCATACAGCATCCACGAGCCCAGACTTGGCCGCGGTAAAGTGGAATGTCCACAATTGGTCAGCAACAGCCCCGGCGAATGGTTGGCGACCTCTCCCTGCATTGAACGAACAACGCACAGATCGTCCGCATGTCTGGCGACGTGGGGGTACAGACTGCTGATTTCAAGACCACTGTCTCCGTGTCGCGAAAACGGAAACGGCGATGCAAAGATATTGCCCACGCGATTGCGCTGAGTCGGCTGCAGCGCGTTCTTCACAGAATCCGGCAACGGCTGGCCGTTCAGGGCCTGCAGGTTGTGCTTGGGGTCAAACGTGTCAATCTGCGACGGCCCGCCATTCATGAACAGATGAATGATGCGTTTGGCTTTGGCCGGAAAATGAGGCTGGCTGGCCGAAAGTGGTAATGCCGACGAATCACGATTTGTCGCCTGCAGCTGGCCGGATTCCGCCATCATCCCGGCAAAGGCCAGCGCGCCCAGACCACAGCCGGAATGACGCAGAAGTTCGCGTCGGGAATGAAGTTGCATCGGAGTGATTCTAAGTTTCGTGTACGCGTTTCACATCTGGTCGGCAGGCTGCACGTCTTTGTTTGCCGTAAACACTCGATTGTCTCGCACCCAGTCTTCGCGCGTATAGATCAGATTCGACGTATCAGTCTCCTGAACCTCCAGCCGATCGAGGCGAAATCCCATGGCCGTGATTTCGGAAAACATGATCCACGCCAGATTTTCCACACTGGTCGCTCCGTCGAAGACTTTCAGGCGGAAGCGTTCTCCGGTGCGCGAGCAGTGATCCATGAGCGTCTGGTAGAGCGAATCGTGGCGATTGATCAGCATACCGTGGTCGAAGTTCTCCTTCAGGTAGGGTTCGATCCTGGCATCAAAATCGCCAAACAGCGTACTGATGTCACCGTCGCGTTCAACCTCAAAATGAATCATCAAACCGTACCGATGACCGTGAATATTGGCGCATTTGTCACGCAGCGTTTCGTTTCGGTGGGCTGCGTAAAATTTGTATTCTTTGCGAATGATCATGGTTGAACCTGTTCTGACCGTCATTGAATCGGCGGCCGATTATGTGCAGTTTCTGCTTCAGTAATGCTGTGAATTTACGAGGATCTGTTCGGTAGAACGCTAGAATCAGCGTCAGGAAAGGGCCGTTTTCTGACGCCCACGTTTCCGCTCGCGAGTGAACAGATCCTATGATACACCCCCGGCCCGTTTCCAGCCGGTCAAATTCTCAAACAATGCTGACTTCTGACCGACTTAGAATCGTTGTCGCGGCTTCCGAAGCCGTTCCGTTTTCGAAAACGGGCGGACTGGCCGATGTATCGATGGCCCTTGCCAAGTCTCTGGACGTGCAGGGACACAGTGTCACAGTGATCGTGCCCGACTATCGCCAACTGCGTCTGGCAAAACAGGAGCAACTTCCTGCCGTCGCTGACACCGGGCTGCGGTTTTCGATTTCTATGAATGGACGCTACGTTACCGGAGGCGTCAACTGGACGATGTTGCCGGACTCGGGCGTCAAAGTCCTGCTCATCAGTCAGCCGGATTACTTTGACCGACCACAACTGTACATGGAAGACGGTGAGGGCTACCAGGACAACTGCGCACGCTTCTGTTTCTTCAGCCGCGCAGTGATGGAAGTCTGCCAGCAGATGCTGCTGCGGCCTGACATTATTCACTGCAATGACTGGCAGACCGGGCTGATTCCCGGACTGTTGCACTCGCAGTTTGCCGGCCGGCCGGGATTCGAAAATGCGGCATCCGTCATGACGCTGCACAATATGGCATTTCAGGGAAGATTCTGGTATCATGACATGCCGCTCACTGGCATGGACGCACGATATTTCAACATGCACCATATGGAATCGTGGGGTGATCTGAATCTGCTGAAGACGGGGATCAGTTTTGCAGACCAGATTACAACCGTCAGTCCGACTTATGCAAAGGAAGTCTGCACGACAGACGGCGGTGAGGGCCTGGACTCATTGCTCAGCTATCGTAAAGACGATCTGATTGGCATCCTGAACGGCATCGACACGTCCATCTGGAACCCGGAAGGCGACCCACACCTCCCCGCCAGCTACTCAATTCACGCGGTCAGCCCCGGAAAAGCCGACTGTAAGGCGGCACTGCAACAGCGAATGGGTTTGCCACAGCGAGACAGAGTGCCACTGTTTGGCATGATTTCCCGCATGTCTGACCAGAAAGGGTTCGACCTCATCGCCGAATGCGCCTCGCGGCTTCTGTTTGACGACATACAGATTGCGTTTTTGGGAACCGGTGATGCTCGCTACGAAGACTATCTGCGGCACCTGGCATTTGAGAACCCGTCCAAGGTGGCCACATTTATTGGATTCGACGACGGACTTGCGCATCAGATCGAAGCCGGCGCCGACGCGTTTCTGATGCCCAGCCGCTTTGAACCATGTGGGCTGAACCAGATGTACAGCCTGCGGTACGGAACGCTGCCAATCGTTCGACGGGTGGGCGGCCTGGCCGATTCGGTCGTCAACGTGGAGCCCGAAACACTCCGAGCCGGCGTTGCCACGGGATTCGCGTTCGACGAATATTCGGCAACTCAACTGGCGGAAACCTTCGAACGCGCGGTGGAACTGTATCGGCAGCCCGGCGTCTGGGAACAGGTCATGAAGACCGGCATGTCGGTGGACTGGTCCTGGCAAACCAGTGCACGCCATTACGTGGAAACGTATCGGCGAGCTTTGGAGCGACGGCATGGCCGTGCTGCAGATAATCGTGAGTAAAACAGCCTGAGGCGACTCAGGCACTCCGCTGCACACGCTGCACGTATTCGACCGATCACACATCCCCGGTCAGCAGCAATCGCTGCATGCCACGGGTCATGACTGCGTCGATTGTGGGATCGCAGAAGGCCACCGAAACTTCGTAGCCGCCGTTTGGATATTCTTCAGCGATCGGAATATACCACGGTCCACCGTCACCATACGCGGCAGTCGCGACAAAACGATCGCCCCCCAGCGACTGAGCTCGCAGTTGATACTCAATGAATGATTCCGCAGGCAGGTGCAGCAACGACACATCGTCTAACTGCAGGGCACTCAGGACGATTGGTGTCTGTTTCTCCAGGCGTCTAAGCCAACTGAGCATGTACGACGGGCGATTCCGATTGACAACAGAGTTTTTTGAGTTCGAAATCTGTTGGTGCAGAGCCTCCGCCGAAAACGTTGAGCGTGCGACCGGCAGCATCTCAGCGGTCCGCCACGCCACATGTTCGATGGGTTTGGGGTGCAAAGTTTTTTCGGCCGCCACCATGCCTTCGTAAATCCGGTCCGCCAGAATCTGTCGCACGGGCTGAGAACCATCGTTATATTTACCAGCCGATATATTCCCGGCGCAGCCGGTGAAGTAAATGTGCTGGCAATCCGGCTGTTCTTTCTGGCGACGTTTGCGGGCCAGTCCGACAAAGTCGCTGCTGACGCGGCCGTCACCGTAGTAGCTCATGGGGTGCGTGGCGTAATAGTGACACGCGGCGATTTTTCTGTCGCCATCATAGAATGCAACGGTCTTTAATTGCGGGTCGACAATCCCTTCCGAAAGAGCGATCAGCTGTTCGTCGCGGCAACTGCTGCCCCGCATCTTCACGACGTGACCGTATGTATTGCGAGACACACGACGATTCGACGCCACTTTCTGAACCTCGGCCTGACCAGCCGCGATCGCAGTTACCGGCCGCGCCCTTTTTAACCCTGACTGAACGGCCGCGCGTGCCTGATCCAGACAACGACGATAGAAATCCAGTTCGACGATATGCGGCAGGTCACCCTGCTGCAAAACAATGGCTTCGGCTTCCAGACATGCAAATGGCGCATTGTGCTGATGCACACACTGTACAGCGACACGATCCGGAGTCGTGCCCGCTGCGTCCGCCAGTGCGGACCGCCATTGCACATGGGCATCGTTCAGCAGCCCCGTCCAGTCCACTGCACACAGAACAATCGGTTTTCCGGCACCCAGCAACACAAAGCCGATCGCTTCCAGCGTATCATCTACACCGATCACCGGCTTGATCCACCCGCCGCACAACGAATGCCCCTGCGGCGGAGTCACGTCAAAGTGAAAGGGGGCAAGGTGCAGATTGCCCGCGGTTTCGGCTGCCGCCCTGCTCAACGACGGCAGCAGACTCCATGCAGCCGGAGCAACTGCCAGTTGCTGAAGAAAACGACGGCGTGATTCAGAGGACACAGAAAACCTCCGTAAATACCTGGGACGCGAGTGGCCGATTCAGCAACGACACTGTCCTGCCAGTCTCCAAACATCTCAAGCACACGCCGTTTGTCAAGCCTCGCGACCCGAATCAGCACTACTCGGTCCTGAAGGTGTAAACCACAGGTTTGATCGGCACGCCCCACTTACTTTGAAAATTGTTGTGACTCAGGCTGTTCAGCCCCGGCGTGTATTTGTGGTCCGCCTGGAGCGACACGGGAATTGTGCAGGTTCGCCCGTCCTGCGACCATTCAGGCTTGCCACCGTCAGGAATTTTCGGAAACGCATCGCCTCCGCCCGTCCAGCTCATGCCTTCTCCCATGTCCCGATCGAAGGTCACTCGAAGTTCCTTCAATGCAGGATCGACGTTTGTGGATCCCGCGGCCGGTTGAGTCTCGACGATTTCCGGATACGGCGTCCGGCGCGCCGGCGCCGATGTCGTCTCGGTCTCATCCGCTATTGCGTTCGCGGTATTCTCTGACGTGGGGACCTTTACGGGGATACCTGCGTCTGCCAGCACCGCGTCTTTAAAAGCGAAGGGGGCCATTGGCAGAAAAAGCAGGGCAAATGCCGCCACACCGATGACCGACTGCCAGACGGAATATTTGCCACGTGTTTCGAACTGCATCACACTCTCCAATCGATTCTGAATATGGCCGCCGCGTTCGAAAACTCCGACAAGGCTGTCAGTTACTAAAGAACGCCCGCGCACTACCGTCAGCACGCGAAGAAGCGTTTCTCCGTATTCGTCCGGCCCAACGGCGCTGGCGCGCAGGACGGCTTCGTCACACACTGTCTCACGTTCGTGCCGCAGACGGCCATTGGCGAACCAGACGAAGGGGTGAAACCACAGCAGGCATTGCACAATCACCTGCCACCAACCGATCCATGTGTCCCGATGTCTCCAATGCGTCACTTCATGCAGCAGCACTGTCTGCAATTCCTGTAACGTAGCGCCGTCGACAAGAGAACGTGGCACGACAATGCACGGTCGCCGCGTGCCGATCAAAAACGGACTTACGTGTTCCTGTGAAAGTCGCACAACCGGGGTTTCGGTCAGATGCAGTTGCATCGCTGCCTGCTCGACAGCCACCTTGACCGGCCCCTCATCAATCTCCGGTAGTGCGGCGGTCATTCTTCGCAGTCGACGATATTGAAACACCACCACCGTCGTGGAAACAACCACGCCAATGATCCACACGATGAACAATCGCGTCGGCCAGAAGATGACAGACTCGTCGTGATGCAGATTCAATGCGCCTGATGTGTCGGCATGTCCATTAAATCCAGTTGGGTCTGACGAGGTGACTGTGACTTCATGACTGCCGTTGATCGTGTTCTGCCACAGGCTGCTCACGCTCCACGGCGCTGATATTGTGGTGGGCAGAAATACCTTTATCAGCACCAACAGCTACAACGTATGACGGACTCGCGGAGGTACGCTGCGCAGAACGAAGGTGACTGACGCGACAAGTGTGACCAACAATGCCTGTTGCCAACTGAGTGCGGTTACTCAGTTCCACCATTCACCAATCAACCACGTAGCACCATTCATGACGACTCTCCACTGTCCGCATCGGCGGGCCGATCTCTCTGCTTGCGATCAAGCGTTTTGCGCAGCTGTTCGATCTCTGCGTTGGAAAGATCTGCCTCTTCGATGAAATGAGCCAGTACCGGCGACAGTGCGCCTCGCGTCACCCGCTGAAAGACCGTGCGTACTTCCTGCCGCGTCAGCACCGCTTCATCAGCGACGGCACGATACAAGTACGAATTGCCGACCTGGTCGTAGGCAATCGCTTCTTTGGCGACGAGTCGCGCGAGCAGCGTCTTGACAGTCCTGTAGGCCCATTCAGACCCTTCGGGCAACGCCGCAAAGACATCGCGGGCGGCCATGGCACCATGCTGCCAAAGAACTTTCATCACCTCCCACTCCGCCGGTGAAATGGCAATGGGCGACGCGTGATCGGTCATTGGGCAAACCTTCGCTTCACAACAAAAACGTGCAGAGACTCAATCTGAGCCATTAGACTACGCCAGTAGTCGTTTATCAACAGCAATAGTTAACAAATCTTCGGCCTGAAAAATTCGATTGACCACCGCGCGGCAGAGAATGCGTTCCATCGAATACTGGCTGATTGGTTGAGGAATCAAAACGCATTCGTCATGCTGACCCCTCAGGCTGACTGCCTGCATATTGTCTTTACGGTTTGCTCTCGCGACCTGGATGCGCTGTTCGAATTTTCCAACGGCCAACGGGGGTGGACCTCACTATTTCGAGCGTCAGCTCAAACAGGCTTGCGGGCCAGCCCGCAATGGAGGATCACAAAATGAGGAAACATCTAATTGCGGCAGTTGTTGTGTTGGGGGCGGCGTGCAATTTCGTGTCGGCTGATCAATGGGGCCTGGAACGCGGTACTCCCGAGATCAAGTCGGCCGGCAAGCTGACGTTTGGACCGGACGACATTCTGTTCATCGGCGACGCAAAATCCGCCACCGTATTCGCGGTCGCAACCGGCAATCGCGAAGGCGATGCATCGAAGGCCAGTATCAACGTCGACGATCTGGCGGGAAAAATCAGCGACGTTGTTGGCGGGAAAGCCACAATCAACGACTTGGCCACCAACCCGTCGACAGGCAATGTCTTTGCCGCCGTAACGGCCGATGGAAAGCCCGCCATCGTACAGATCGATGGTGCTGGAAAGATCACTCAACTGGCGTTGAAGGACGTACGGTTTTCGAAAGCTGTTCTGGCGAATGCTCCGGCGGACGGTGCCACGGGACGACGACGTCGGAATCCACGAAACGATGCGATTACTGATATCGTATGGTACGAAGGTAAGGTACTGGTTTCCGGATTACGCAGCGGCGATGCTCCATCCAGTGTTCGCGAACTTGTGTTTCCGTTTGCGAAATCAGATAAGGGTGTGGGCGTGCAGATCTACCACGCGGCTCACGGCAGGGACGAAGATACTTCCGCCATGCGAACGTTTGTACCTTTGATGATCGACGGCAAACCGAATCTGTTGGCGGCCTATCAATGCACTCCATTGGTCAGAATTCCGCTGGCGGAACTTGAATCAGCGGCAGAAAAAATCACGGCAACCACGGTTGCAGAACTGGGCAATCGCAACCAGCCACTGGACATGATCAGCTACAAGAAGGACGGCCAGGAATTCCTGCTGCTCAGCAACAGTGCACGGGGCGTCATGAAGATCTCCACCGCCGGCCTGAGTGAAAACAAGGGACTCACGGAACGTGTGAGCGGTGGCGGATCCGCTGGACTGGGCTACGACACAGTTGCTTCACTGCAGGGCGTGCTGCAGATGGACAAGCTCAACGCGACTCATGCTGTGGTGCTGATTGAAAAGGACGGTCAGCAGAACCTGAAGACTGTTGCCTTGCCGTAAGCTGACTGCCGGGCACCGCCCGGGGCAAAGAAATGGGCGTCGACGAAGGGACGGGCCCGCCGATGCCGCGTCTCGTCGTGCGTCAGGGTCCGGCTTGGTTATCACGGGACCGCTCGGCTGAGACGTTGTGGGTGTTCCCGCGGGATTGCACTCCATCGGCATGCAATCGATAAGCTCGGTACTTTCCGGCACCGGGCTTTTCTTATGGCACCTTCGCGTGCCGGGTCCTGGCTGGGACTCAACGAGGCGTGGTGCAAGCAGTCTGGGTTTCCACCGCAAACGCCATAGCCGAATTGGTTTCGTTGACCTCGCTGCCCTGCGCACGACTGAATTCCAGAATTGCATACGCGGCTGCCGTGATGCAGATGCCGACGATCAGTTTTCTGGTATCAAATAATCGCGTGGACTGATCTTCAAGGAACGAACGACGATTCACGGACTCTCCTTCGCCGGTGGACGGCGGACGGGTTTTGATGCTTATGCGGATCGTAACGGGGTCACTGGTTCAATGCAAAAGAAGAATCGGGCAGTATCCGACACTGGCTCAGGTCGGCACACGACTTGTCCAGAGTAGCAAGTTGATTCACCTGTCAGCTGACGCCCGAATCGACTCTGCGTGGACAGGACAACAGTTCAACACACCGTACGAAAACAGCGACCAGGGACGTTTTACTGCGTTCTCATTCTCACGAACGTAATCAGCGGCGCTGGCATTTCCAGGTGAACTGGCGAAGATTGCAGGGCCACACAGTTTGCCTTCGCAGCGAAACACGTTCGGAATGCCCCGGATCCCTGATACGCAACCCGAATTGCCAGAGACACCAATCGATTCTGAAGCGGCCGCAAACGACAGGGCCGAAGGACGCAACGTGCTGACACTGGTGCTACACCAGATACTGTTTCGCACCGCGTGGATCTTCAAGACGGAAAGCGTCATCCTGCCGGCATTTCTGGACAGCATCACCGATGTCGGCTGGGTGCGAGGGATGCTGCCGCCGCTGAATCGCTTCGCTCAGTCACTGGCTCCGGTTCTGCTGTCCGACCGTCTGGGTCGCGCCAGCCTGAAGTCTCGCTGGCTGGCACGAACAACCGTTCTGATGGCTGTTCCATTTCTGTCACTGGGAGGAATGCTGTTGTTGTTCGGCCACAGCTCGCCGGCGTGGTTCGTATCGTTTTTCCTGACTTCCTACGCCGCATTCTTTTGTGTCTGTGGAGTCAACCAGGCAGCGTACAACACGATCCAGGGGAAACTGATCAGGCCGGCCCGACGTGGTCGGCTGGCGGCAATTGCCGGAAACGCCGGCTCCGTGGTGGCCGTGTTGATGGCGTGGATTCTGCTTCGTCCGTGGACGCAGCATCAGCCTCCCCACTTCGCATACATATTCCTGTTCACGGGGGCCACGTTTCTGCTGGCCGGATTCACGGTTCGAGGGCTGCAGGAACAATCTGATCCGATCGTGAGCCGATCGCCGATTGATGCCCGGCGGCGGTTCGCCGTTGCGCGGCAGGCGATGCGAAACGACCCTCACCTGCGGCGGCTGTGTTTGCTGGCGGCACTTTTCGTGTGCTCGCAGTTGCTGTTTCCGCACTATCAGCGGCTCGGTCGACTGCAGCCTGGGTATGAGGGTCGCATGTTGATGGTGTGGGTTGTGGCACAGAACATTTCGGCCGCCGCATTCAGTTGGTTCAGCGGATGGCTGGCGGATCGACGAGGAACCCGGGCAGCGCTGCGGTGGCTGACGTTTCTGGCAATGTTTGCTCCCCCGTTGGCCCTGACGCTGGCGGAATTCGCGGACGCTCGATGGTATTGGGTGGCGTTCGCATGGCTGGGTCTGGTGCCGGTGACCTATCGAATGATGTTGAACTACGCTCTGGAACTGACGTCTCGTGAAAATCACCCGATCTACGTCAGCACGGTGGTACTGTGTATGGCACCTCCCATCATTCTGTCCCCGCTGGTTGGCGATGCCGTCCACAGAATCGGCTACGTGATACCGTTCTGTGGCATAGCCGCAGTCGTACTGGCGGCATGGTGCCTGTCGCTGGTCATGGTAGAACCGCGTGAGGTAACATTCGTGCACTCAGAGTCGGTCAACCCGACAGAAGACGAACAACCTGGTCTTTCTGACGATTGGCCGAACGTCTGAACGCGAATTGACGATGAGTGAGTTTTGGGCCAACCCAATCCAACAGAGCACGGCGAATCTGCTGGCCACAGTGACTGCCTGCTCGACCAATACTGAAGCGCATCGATGAATCCTCTGATCGGACAGATTCTGGAACACGACGGCAACTTCGAAAACACCGCATTGCTCGGTACATCAGCCCCGCTGATTCTGAAGAGGCTCTATAAGGCGTTTGCCATCAGCAATCTCTGGATGTGGTGCGAACTTCCCGTTGGCACCACGGCACAGTCCGGACTAAGCGATGTAACAGCCGCCCTGTCGCGAGAACTTGAAGTGGCGCTGACACTCACTCCCGGGACGCTGCAGAACGTAGCTCACCAGACCAATGGCGATGGTGCTGCACAACTGACTGCGATGCTGAAGTACGCGTGGAGAATTCCGCCCGTCGGATTGAATGGTATTGTCTTTTGCTTCCAGGACTTACAGATCGTGCAGACCGATTCGGTCGGTAACGGCGACACGGTGGCCGAACTGGTGAGAGCATTTCAAGACGTTCAGCGGGCCAGTCTGCCTTCTGTTCTGGCCTTTGTCGGCACTGACGAGAACTTCCAGCGGATGAGTGCCGATACAGCGACAGACTTCTTCAAGAAGACCGTGTACTGTTAAACATCATTGCGAAACCGTGCCGGAGCGATGGTGCCCGGGCGAATTCGGATCAGTGATCAAGCAGTACCTTTTTGACCTTGCCAACCGACGTACCCACGACGACGGCCAACTGCTGCGGATGAGCAGCGATGCAGTTGACCCAACCGCTGGAAATGCCGGCGTAAGTGCTGACTTCCAGTGTATCGGCGACGATGGAATAGATGCGGCCGTCACGGCAGCCAGCGATAATTCTGTCTCCCGTATTTGTCCACGTCAGTGCGTTGGCGGGAGATTTCAGTCGACAAAACCGCACCAGACGTCCGATCGTCGGTTGCCAGAGCCGTACGGTCCGGTCTTCACCGACCGATGCGACCATCGGCAATCCCTCTGCGACGGGGCGAACAGCCATGGCGGTCACCGGACGCGTGTGATTATTAAGCGATCGAACAATGCTTCCGGTCTGATAGTTCCAGACACGAATCGTCTGGTCGATGCTGCAACTGAGCAGCGTCCTGCTGCCCTTCAGCATTCTCACGTCGGTTACGGGTTTGGAATGCCCCCTGAGCAGCGACCGCGGTTTGCCATTGTCTGCGTCCACCAGATAGACGCCGTGGTCGTGGCCTGCCAGTGCGAGCACTTCTCCTGACTGAGTGAACGAACCGGCATATAGCACGTCTTCGCCAAACTGGCGTGACCAGATTTTGCTGACGTCAGGCCAGGAATATACGCCCACAAACGATGTCTGTCCCGGATCACCACCGACGACCACCAACCTGGATTGATCCGTCGATATCCTGCAGTCGTGAATTTGTGCGCAGGGGATCGAGTGTTCGGCTTCCACGGCAAGATCGTGCCAGCGTCTGATTCTTATCCCGGCCTGCGATCCATCGATGACGTGCTCCCCGTCCGCAGAAATATACAGACATGTGACAGGAGGCTCGAAGGCTTCCGGCTCAGCAGCAGACACAACCGCTGAGTTCACACTCAATATGGTCACGATCGTTACGAGAGCGAGGCAATCGGGCCAGCGCTGCGGCATACACGGCCACGTGAGAAATGCTGCCATCCGCATTACGCCAGCAATTCCGTCACAACGTCTGCCGTGTCCGCGCCCATGCGAACCGGGCGACCGTCGGATGTTCTTAGCTCCGTCGACGGGTCGAGTCCCAACAGAGTGTAAATTGTCGACACAAGGTCTGCCGGAGTAACGGGCCGGTCCTTAGGCGACTCGCCCACGGAGTCGCTGCTGCCAATCACCTGGCCTCCGCGAATACCTCCGCCCGCTAACGCAACGCTGAACACGCGGGGCCAGTGGTCCCGTCCGCCACGTGTGTTGATTTTCGGCGTGCGACCGAATTCTCCCATCACGATAACCAACGTCTCGTCCAGCAACGAGCTTCTTTTCAGGTCATCCAGCAGCGCTGACAAAGCGATGTCAAGCGACGGAATCAGGCCGACGCCCACCTTGGCACCGGTGTAACCTTCCTTCAGCCGCGTGTACAGACTTTCGTGCGTATCCCAACCACGGTTGTTCACAGTCACAAAGCGGACCCCCCGTTCTACCAATCGTCGTGCCAGCAGACAGCTTTGCCCAATGGACTTCGCTCCGTAGCGTTTTCGAGTCGCCGGCGTTTCTTCGTCCAGGCGGAACGCGGCAGTCGCCGTTGGTGATGAAACCATTTGAAACGCTCGATCCAAAGACGCGTTAAGTCCCTTATTTGCCGAATCTGTTGAATTCCAGCGGGCCAGTTGTTCGGCAAAGCTGCGTCGGCGAGAAACTCTGTCCAGCGTCAGTCCCTCCGCAATATTCAGATCGCGAACCTCAAAGTCCCGCTTCCCTGGATCTCCGCCTACCGAGAACGGGCCAAATTCCTTCGGCAAAAATCCGGCCCCGCCGTACCGTGCTCCGCCTACTCGGTATTCCGGAATCGCGATATTGTTCGGCAGCACCGACTGGGACCGACCGAGCTGAAAGTTGGCCACCGCGTGAAACGATGGATAAGCCAGAGCAGGCGTGGGTTTATATCCAGTCAGCAGGTAACGAGTGCCCAGGTTGTGCTCCCCGAGCGGCGACGTCATGGATCGGATCACGGCCAGATCGTTCATGCGTGTCGCCAACTGCGGCATGCACTCGCTGATACTGACGCCGGCGACTGCCGTCGAAATCGCCTCCAGCGGCCCCCGAACTTCAACCGGAGCTTCCGGTTTCAGATCGAAGGTTTCCAGATGGCTGGGACCGCCGTCCAGCCATACCAGTATGCAGTTCTTCGCCGGCCGACGATTTGACCGCTCAGCGTGTGCCACATTGCCGAGCTGTGACAAACCGATGCCGAGTCCGGCCAGGGCACCAATCTGCAACGCTCCGCGACGGGAGGTGCCATCGCAGCGGATGTGTGGAGCGAGTTGTCTGAGCATTGGTTTTCTCTTTGTTGTCGCAGGGTCAACGATCTGCCTCAGTGGGCCGAACGCTGCCGCCTAATGATTCATCGCAAACTCTTCGCTGGTCAGCAGACTCCAGACAAAATCTTCGGCGACCGCTTTGAATGCCGCGGCCTTGTCTCTGGACGGAAATTCGCGTGTCCAGAATCCCAGTTCCGTTTCACTCGGCAGCCGTGAAAACACGCGCATGTAAAACGTTTCGATAATCCGCTGGGCGGTCATTTCTGACGCCAGAACTGTGCGTAAATGTCCGTCAGCGTGCGTGACGCGATAATTCAGCACGCCGCCATTCAGCAGATGCAGTTGTACCGACAAGTCATCTGCATCCACGGCGGCCGATTCGCAACTGTCAGCGACGGTACAGCCCCCCAACAGCGTCAATGTCCGCGAATCAAGAGTCAAGCCCGCGTAAGACACTGCCCGAACAGTGGATCCTTCAGAATCGTCCGCCACACCCGTGACATCCGACACCGCATCCAGAAACACTTCCGCCGCCAGGGGCTTCGGGATGGCCGTGGCATAGAATTCCGGCATCGACTGGTTGTCCGTGCTGCTGCGTGCATATGCGTCGCTGAGACAGATCTGTCGAATCGTGTGCCGCAGGTGCATTCCGTTGTCGATGAAGTCCTGCGTTAACCAGTCCAGGAGTTCCGGGTGAGTGGCAGGATTTGTGGCACGGTGGTCGTTGACAGGTTCCACCAATCCTCGCCCCATCAAATGACTCCACACACGGTTGACCGTGGACCGTGCAAAGTACGGATTCTGCGGAGCCACAATCCACTCCGTGAGCAACGTGCGATGATCGCCTTCGATCCGTTCTGTGCCGGAAGATTCCGACGTCGACTGCTGCGACACAGAAAGAAAACGCTGTCCTGGAATCCGCGGCAACGCGGGTTCGCCGGTTCCCGGATGAATCACTTCACCGGACTGCGTGACTCGAATGATCTCCCCACGTTTAACGCGAGCAAAAATCGCCGAGAGCCCGTGGTAATCATCCTGCGTCCAGGAATCCAGCGGATGATCGTGGCAGTTGGCACACTGCAGGCGGATTCCCAGGAACACCCGGCTCACAAATTCCGCCTGTGTCCGAGCGTCAGCGGTCACGGCATAGAAATTGGCCGGACCGTTTTCCTGGACGGCTCCTTCGCCCAGCAGCAATTGCCGGGCCATCTGATCAAACGGAACGCCCTGGGCAACTGCAGCATGCACCCAGTCGTAGTACGCCCGCATTGCTTTCGCCTTATTACGCGTGCCGGCGACCCGCAACCTCTTAGCCAGACGAAACGTCCAGAAGTCGGTGAACTCAGCACTGGCCAGCAGGCGGTCGACCAGACGTTCTTTCTTGTCAATCGACATATCCGTGCCATAGGCGACGGCATCGGCGGGGGACGGCAGGCGGCCGGTCAGATCAACAAACAGACGGCGAACAAATGTCGAGTCGTCGGCCGCGTGGGCCGTGTGCAGCCCGATCTGAAACAGCTTCTGCTCCACAAATGCATCGACCGATCCGTGCGTCGCCTTGTCGTGCGCCACGGCAGTGCCATTTTCCATCGGGGCGATGAGTTCGACCGCTTCAACGCGATCCAGAAAACGCGTGACAATGATGTGTCGTCCACGGCGATTAATTTTTGTCAGTCCGGTGTCGTCCACTGTCACGGAGGACGCATCCTCAGGCTTAAACACCGTCCAGGCTGACACGTCCTGTTCGCTGCCATGATCAAACGATGCCAGCGCAGAAAGCTGCACTGACTGTTGCAGGTCATGGACCACCCTGGTGCTGGCAACAATTCGAAATCCCGTCAGCTTTCGTTGACCGAGTCGCGGGGCTCCCTGGCCGATCCATCGCTTCAATGTCTGATAATCAGAACCATCCAGATCAATCCGAGTGCCGCCCTCGTGATTCAATTCCTCGGTCGGTTTCTGCAAAAAAAGGCTCACCTCGCTGTCGCGCCGATTCAGTCGACGCCCCTCCAGTGCCAGCGCGATCGCTTCATAATCGCGATCAGGCCGGCTGCCGTACAGCGACAGGTGAAAGCCGCCCCGGCCCGCGGCCGCTCCGTGACACGCTCCCGTGTTGCAACCGGCTTTGGTCAGGATGGGCACAACCTGAGTGTCAAAGTCCACCGGCGTCGCGGCGCTCTCGTTGATCAGCAGGGCGATTGACAGCAACGACAACATAGAATTTCGAGTTCCGGGACAGAACGATCGCCTGCTAATCTTTCGCATCGCGTTTCACCGCTTCTTTGCTGGCGGAATCCGGCGACTTTGCGGCGTATTCGACCGCCCACTTCTTAAGGTATTCCTGAGTCTTCGCGTTGCCGTATCTCTTCAGAGTACCCCCATCAATAATTCGTTTCGCAATCTGTCCGATTTCCGTACGTGCTTTCCTGTTCTTCGCTGCGTACGCTTCCACCTTCTCCGCTGCAGCAACCACCTGATCGTCAGTCACCGTCTTTTGAATCATGGGGGTCAGCAGCCGACGCAACTCAGGATCCTGCTGCCGGGCGGGCGTTTCTCGCGTCATGTTTTTCTTTGCCCGACCGCTGTAGCGCTCAGGTGCAAAGTCCGCGAGCAATGGCGACTTTTCTTCACCCAAGGCTTCCCCGATAGCCTTGAATATTTTGGCGCCGTCAACGCCGATGTCGGGCTGAATCAAGGCAAAGTTAGCCGACACGACGCCCTTCTTCGCGACCAACACGGTCACAGAAACATTGCGGTTTAAACCGTACGCCCCCGGTCCTTCCTGGCCGTCCGGCGATACTCCGAGGACAACACTCGTGGGAAAGTATTTTGGAAGCCTGGCTACCTGGTTTGCCGCCTGCGTCGGATCTTCAGACAGAAAGACCAGACCTCCCGTGATTCTGCGCGGCCCCCGGTCAGCGACCAATCTCATGACTGTTTGAGCCAGCCCATAAGCCGGTCGGCTTCGCTGGTGAACGAAGACGATTACGCACGGCAGCCTGTCGGCATCCGCGGTGAGATCAATCTTCTGATCAGCCTGTTTTCCCAGAACACCGTGAATGATAAACGGAGTCAGTTTTTCACCGGGCTGGGGACCGGAGAACACCGGTTCGTCGTCCACGGACGTCATTAAGGCAGCGAACAGCATCAGCGAGCACATCATCGGCGGGACTCCGGTTTGTCCAGGGGGGCAGGCGGGACGAGCATCATAGCCGACCGGGACGATAATCTCGAACCCGATTTCGAATATGGCTCGATCGAAACGATCGTCCCCCCGGCGCCACCGGCGCCACCGGCGAGCATTTCCCAGGAGCCCGAAAAAAAAAACGGAATGAGCCCCAGACACGCCGAACACTGTCATTTCAACAACAGTCGGCCTGCCCAACGGGAATCAGAGCGATCATTGACCGTCCGAGGGCAACGCAGAACGTTTACCAAACAGCACAGACCAATCCGCCGTGATCACACCGTGCTGCTTTGGGCGTCAAGCGCCCGGACAATGATCCGATTTCCGGCGACGCGGATGACCTCAACTTCCACTCCGTGGTCGATGTACCCACCGTCACTGACAACGTCCAGAAAGTTCTCGCCAAAACTCGCCTTGCCGCTGGGGCGCAGGGTTGATGCGGCGATGCCGACGTCCCCGGTGTTCACCGGGGACGCTGACTGAGTGCCTTCATAATAAACCGACGGATCCAGATGGGGCGCACTTTCGTCCGCCGTCACATAACCGGGAGGGGTCAGTATCAATCGATTCAGCACCGGAATTGTCGGCAGAAAGCGGTTCAGAAATATCGCCACGGTAATCACCGTCACCAGGGCTCCGGCAAGGCTGGCCAGACTGCTCATTGACTCATCAAAACGCTCGCCGGCAGTCATGCCGGAAAATGTGTGACTGGCCATCACCAATGCACCAGCCATCATCAGCAAGCCCGAAACGCCGAACACGCCGAACCCGGGAACGACAAAGATCTCCATCGCCAGCAGTCCCAGGCCCAGCACAAACATGATCAACTCCAGTGAACCGGACGTGCCGCCGAGATATCGGCTCCAGAAGAAGAGCGCAAAACAGACGGCCGCCAGAATACCAAACAGACCTGACGGCAGGTGCAATTCAATGTACATGCACAGGATCGCCAAAGTGATCAGACCAAATCCGGCGATCTGAGACCTGAGTACAAATACGAACGTGTCAACCCATGTCCGTCCAATGGCAACTAACTTCTCACCCTCGGCGATACCCAGTCGATTTTTCAACTCATCCATGTTCTCACACGGCGCTTCTGCCAGTCCCAGCTCGAATGCGCGATCTCCATTCACAGTCAGCAGGACCTCATCGCGAGATTCCGCCACAACCGGTCCTTTCACCCACTCTTCATTTGAATCCTCGATCTCGTACTCAGACATATACGTAACACGGCCGGTTTCCACATTCGTCGCCTCATACACGTGCAGGTTTTTGTCGACCATCGCCTGCAGCAGTGCGACCGGGCGATTCTTGCGTTCGGCCAGATTCTGCAGCGTCACCAGAAAATCGCTCGTCAGTTTCTCGGGAACGCGTTCAAAAGCGCCACCTTCACCGGTTTCCCGAATAACGCCCGCATCGCCCAGATGTGCATCCGGTGCCATGATGATTCGGTCCGTGCCGAGTGCCACAACGGCGGCACCACTGAGAGCCCGTTCCTGAATCCATGCCACCGTTGTCACTTTGGTCGGATCAAGTTCAGCCAGCGTGTTGGCGATGTTCACGCTGGAGTCCAGAAATCCTCCTGGCGACTTGATATCGATGATCAGCAGGTTAGCGCCTTCGGCCAGTGCCGTGCGGATCTGACGAAGGATGAACTCTTCCGTCAACGGCGTGATGGGTTCATGAATCTCAATCAGCCGAGCATTGACTTCGCCATCAATACCGCGGCGTTCGCGCATGGACTCGATTGGCAGGTCGTACAGATCGGCGACCAGGCGGCGCTCGGTAATAGTCTTCGCCACCAGAAATCCGGCCCGATGAGCGTCAGCTGCCACAAACAAACCCGGCGAACCGATGTCCTTGATGGTTTCTGTCGCTGAGATCACGGTGTTTTGATCCTGCAGCAGTTTCAACTCGCGTCGTGTCAGAAAACTCTGCTCTTCGATCCCGGCTGCGCCTTCCAGCTGGACACGCAGAAGCTCGACAGCGGGATCCATCATGGCCTGCACGACTCCCCGCGACAGCCGGCTGTTGCGGCCGCGATCAACGATGCTCAGGATAAAATCCTGTTCCTCTCCGGGAACAGCCTTGCCGCGCCCAACATTCCCCAGCGACGCATCAGGATCCATGACAACATCATGGCAGGCCAGAGCGACAATGGCGTGGTAGCCGTCCACAGTTTCAGGAATCCATGCCACCGTCCGGACTCGGGACACATCTGCTGACGTGAGCCGTCTGGCAAGATCGCTGACCTGACCAAATCGGCTTGAGCCTGGAGGGATTTCGATAATCAACACAGCCTCGCGGTCTTCGCGAATCGCTCTGGCCTGCAAATCAACGGCAAGATTTCCAACGCGCGCAACCTGAGCGTCACTGATCGGACTGTGCAGCGTGAGAAACTGGCCGATCCGTCCCGGAGCACTCAGTGGCAAGGTGTTGTCCTTTTCAGCCACCGCCACTCCAGCGCACAGAAAGATCGCCGACAGCAGTCGAGCGGAAGGAATAAGCTGATTAAAACACATTACGTTCTCCTGCCAGTTCCGTCTTCCAACCAACATGGCCCGTTGCATTCAGAGAAACTATTGGCTTCCATTTATGGATGGCGTTCCCAGCGAACTGCCAAAGCGGCCTGCTCAGACCACCGTTCAACCTTGCCACACGGGCCCACAAGTCGACTGAATTGTACGTCTATCATGGCGATTCAAACAATCTATTCGCCCGATTCGCAGGCAACGGCCAAATCCTGGCAGCAGATCTGCCTGTGTACAGTTTTTCCCGGATTTCCACCTCAAATCAACTCTCTACGCCGGTCGTCCTCACTATTGTGTCATGCCTCGGTCCACAGAAACGTCGATTGGTCTGCTGAAAACACGTTTGGTAGATCATTGTGAATCGGGTGAGCCGTGGGGGTGAGTCAACAATTCCTGAGTGCCTGGTGGCACCACCAAACCGACGCCCACTGCTGGCCTGGACTTTGATTCCAATATACAAGGCGGAAGATGACGGCGCACCAGATACTCGTTGTTGACGTTGGCAATACGCGAGCCAAGTTCGGAATGTTCGAACTTGGAGCTGCCAGCACACCTCAGCCACGTACGATCACCGCCATCGAACTCGCCAGGGTTCCGAACTTCACGGAAGCAGTCTTCGATTGGCTGGCCGGGCCAGACATCGCAGTCCCTCAAAGAGTGGTTCTGGCCGGTTCGAATCCGCCGTATCTGGACAAGTTGCTGGCCGACCCGCCGTGGGCGAACATTACTCCCGCAGTTGTTCGACATGCTGTGGAAATCCCCATCGATGCTGACGTCGACGAACCGGACAACGTCGGCGTTGACCGCCTGCTGAATGCGTTCGCCGCGGCGCGGCTGTTCGCTCCGGCTCAGGCGGCCATCGTCATCGACTCGGGAACGGCGACGACCATCGATCTGGTAACGCCCGACGGAGTTTTTCGCGGAGGCAGCATTCTTCCCGGACTTCGATTATCCGCCTACGCGCTGCATGATTACACCGCACGCCTGCCCATGATCGATACAGACAGCTTTGGCACGCCGACGGACACGAGTATCCCTCTGCCCGGCCGCAATACTCAGGCCGCCATGAACGCCGGTCTGTTTTGGGGTCAGTTGGGAGCCATCCGCGAAATCACAGGCCGACTGCAGGTCGCAGCCATGTCACAATTCGGTTGCCGTGAAACACCGATTCGAATTATCACGGGCGGCGGTGGCAAACAAATTGCGACTCATCTGCCGGAAAGCGTTTTCGTCGACAGCCTTGCTCTGCACGGACTGGCGGTGTTGGCCAACAGTTTCTGACATCGAATGTGCGGTGCAACTTCTGTTCAGACATGCCACAATGAAGCCGTCTGCAACAGTTCACTGGCATTTTCACCTGGGACGACCAAGCGCACAGTAACCGAAAAAGACGACCGCCGCACCTGGCACTTCTGTCGGACGGATCACACAACAAGCCCGCCAACACGAACAAATCTTCGGGACGGAAGAAGTCATTATGTGGCCAGAAGGCGAAAAGACTCAACAACTGCTGAACGGCGCAAAGGAAGGCAACACTCAAGCTGTCAACGATCTGATCGAACGACACCGCCAGGCAGTGCGTCGCCTTGTTCAAATGAGACTGGACAACGCCGTGGCACGTCGAGTCGACGCGAGTGACGTGGTTCAGGACGTGATGTTTGAGGCGAGTCGACGGCTGGAAGACTACCTTCGGAATCCGTCGATGCCGTTTCACATTTGGTTGCGTCAACTGGCCAAAGATCGCGTCATCGACATGCATCGTCGACACCGCGCTGCACAGCGTCGAAGTGTCGACAGAGAACAGCACGTTTCCAGCCTGGGCCATGACGATGCGTCAACTGCCGATCTTGCAGCACTGCTGAAAGATACGGAACTCACGCCGGCGGCCACGACGGTCCGCAAAGAAATGGAAGAACGGTTTCTGCAGGCGCTCAACGAGCTCAATGAAGATGATCGCGAACTAATCATGATGCGGCACTTCGAACATCTTGGAAACGGCGAGGTCGCTGTCGCCCTGGGATTGTCTGCCCCGGCCGCAGGAATGCGGTACCTGCGAGCCATTCGCAGGCTCCGCGAATCTCTGGGAACAGACGAACCCACGGATTGAAGAAATGCGGGACATGGGCAATTTGCGTTGGAGCTCTAAACTCACGCTCAGCCGACTTCGCAATTTTCCTCTGTACGAATCGCCACCCACCGGTATATTCTGCCGGTAGTACTAGCTCCCATCGGAAGCACGCTGGTGCTCCGCCCCACCTGCTCAGTAGCCCACACCCGCGCACCATTGAAGAAGGGATCTTCGAGATGCCAAAGACCATTCTGCAGAAGAGTGTCCAACGTGGGCCGGATCCGCCCCATGCTCTGGAGGCATTGGTTCACCGCGAACTTCTGGCAGATAGGCGGATGGACTTTTCGTCCCTTGTGATTCGACGCATCCCCAACGGCGTTTGTCTGCAGGGTGTCGTCGAAATTGACGAACCGGAGACCGACGTGTCCAGTTCCGCGTTGCGTGTCCGGGGCGTTGCCAATGTGCAGAACCGACTGGTGGTGCGGCACAGGGCAAAATAGGTTTGTCAACTTTCGTAACAGCTGCGTGAAGTTTCGACAATCGCCTGTCGCCCCACGTGCTCTGGAAGACATCTGGACGTGTTTTGTGATTCGGCCTAAAGTGTCCGGTCCACGTTCCTTCTACTCACGATACTCATCGACAGGGATGACACGGATGTTCTCCTTCCGCTCCAACTACGCTGCTGCGCTCACACTTCTGATTCTGCTGGCTTCCCACGTACCGGCTGTCGCCAAGGTCGAAGCCGTTCAGGGAAAACGCTACCGCCTGACCACCCAGCATGGCCCGTGGATGATCATGGTGGCCGCTCTACGTGACGTTCCCGCAGAACGTCGCATAGAGGGGGGACTCAGCGCATGGGCGGCGGCTGACAAACTTGTGTATGAACTTCGCCGCAAGGGGATCCCCGCTTACACTTTTCTACGGTCGATGCAGGTGGAGACGCTGGATGACTATTCGTCAGACGCCTCAGGACAGAACGAGCGGAAGTTCATTTCCAGCCATGAAGCAATCGCCGTTCTGGCCGGAAACTTCAAATCGCCGGACGATAAGACTGCAAAGATTATTCTGGGGTACGTCAAGAAGGAGTTTCAGCCGTCCTTCCTGAAGGAAAAACGCAACGGTGGGATCTTTGCTGTGACACCTGGCAGACCCAGCCCGCTGAGTCGCTCGCACATGACGGTGAATCCATTGAAGTCATCGTCAGCAGTGAGACGAAACACCGTCAGCCCGCTGGTCAGAAAGCTGAACTCCAACATGGAGCATTCCCTGCTAAAGAACAAGGGAAAATACACCTTGCGGGTGGCAACGTTTCGAGGCGGTGCAATTATGCAGATCGGTCACCACCCAACGGAAAAGGCGGAGCGTCAGTTTAACAAGGGATTTGGCAACAATCTGGATGCATCCGGAACCAAGGCCTGGGCATTGGCTGAGGCCTTACGTTCCGCCGCAAAGTCTGGCTACGATCAGAACTTCGAAGCGTATGTTTTCCATGATCGCTATGAGTCCTATGTCACAATTGGGTCCTTCGACAGCCCCAACGACCCTCGAATTGCTCAATACGGAAGGCGTTTTGGCGGTAAATACAAGGAATATCAGGGACGGGAAGTGCTCACTGCCGAACTGTTCACGCTGCCCCGAAATGTAACCCCCACACGACCAGCGGACAAACTCTGGATGTTTGACACCGTGCCACGATTGATCGAAGTGCCTCAGGTACGTTGAGCATTGCCGGTATGTCGGAATGGCAACGAGCGGTTTCCCGAGTGCTCGCTTCTTCATTAAGTGTGAACTTGCTCAAGCCTCGATTCAAGGATATGCTGCCAGATGTACGCTTCGCTGCGGCGAACGTATGAGCCTCTGCCAGGCTCGCCTGAAGCTAATCAAGTTGACCCTACAGATTATACCCACTAGGGAACCTGCTCGATTCCGGCCGATTGTCACGCCGACCATGTTCGGATCACATGACCCGGTCGTCGGGTGCCCACCTTATCTGAAAAATGGGCCGTCAACACTGAATCGCTTCACGAGCTTGCAGAGGTTTTCCTTTTGCCTTGAGTCGCCGAGCAAGACTCACAAGTCCTGTTCGAAACGCCAGCAAGTCCGTCTGGTGTACTTATGAAGCGCACTACCGTGCGCTGCGTGCCTGAACAAGAACGACAGTGCGTGATGAGTTTTCACCAGCAGTACCGGTGCTTTACTTCCTATCCAGTTGTACACCAGCCGTACGGACCAAAATTGCGGAGCCTGTGTCAGGAAGGCAATTGCTCAGAGTCCGGTGCCTGAAGGAGCATCGAGTTGGAATGTTGGTGCGGCCAGCGCGTGATCATGCGGCAACCGCCGACTTCGTTGCTGTCTGCCTGCACCTCGCCTCCGTGGTGACCGAGAATTCGGCGCACCAGAGCGAGGCCCAAACCGGTTCCTGATTCCTTCTGCTGCAGTCGCACAAAGGGCTCGAAAATTCGCTCTCGATCTGATTCCGGAATACCGCGACCGTCATCATCAACGGTAATGACGGTTTGGTTCGTGTCCGTCGTCGCGTCAATTACCACTTCCCCGTCCGCAAATCGAGCCGCATTCGAGATGAGATTTCCGATCGTGCGCTCCAGCATCATTGCATCTGCGCGAACAACGACGGTGCCTGACGACAGCTTGTCACCGACACGAAAGGTGACCTGGGGATGTACGGGTGCATTCTTCTGTATCAGTTCGTTCACCAGTGACAGCAAGGGGATGTCCCCCAGCGTGAGTTCAGGCACACCGGTTTCGACTTTAACATAGCGAAGTAGTTCGCCCACCAGTTTGTCCAGATCCTCAGCAGCAGACTCCACGGCCTGCAGTCGAATCTCGCGATCCTCTACGTTCTTCGAAGTTCGAATCAGATCTGTGGCAAACTGAATACGGGACAGGGGCGTCCGAAATTCGTGCGACACGGCCTGCATCAGTTCTCGTTGAGTCCTCAACAATGTTTCGGTGCGGGCCGCCACATTGTTGAAAGCCCGGGCCAGCGGCCTTGTCGACCTCATGCGGCTTTCGTCAACGCGTGCACCCAAATCACCAGAAGCAACCTGCA
This sequence comes from Fuerstiella sp., assembly GCA_039831575.1. GTDB lineage: Bacteria > Planctomycetota > Planctomycetia > Planctomycetales > Planctomycetaceae > Fuerstiella. Next base: position 31,219 of record JBDONA010000188.1, read on the forward strand.
TCGCGGTGGACTCAATCAAGCGAAACTGACGGGCGACGGGTCGCAACAGAAATGCGATGGCGATGGCAGCAATAGCCAGAACTACGGCGATGCCAATAGCCACATCCAGCTGATCCGGCCCGGCAAATTGGGGCAAAGGACCAAAACTCAGGACGTCCGTTCCGCTGTCCAGCTTCGTCTTCAGCATGCCTCCGCGCGTTGTTGTGTGAAATACGACGTCATCACCTGCCGCGAACCGCTCAGCAACGTACACAGGAATTTCACTCTGCGGCATGATGCTCACCGGATAGCTGAACCGACTCTTTACAATCTTCAGCATTTCGTCCTGTGGGACATCCGAAAACGCGCTGAATGCTCCGCGAGCCAGGCGCACGCCACCACCCAGCGCCTGTTCCACCACGCGAAGATTGTGTTGCCTGTTCTGCTGCTGCGTTACAAAGTTCTGGACAGCGGCGGCTGCGACCAGAATGACCAGAACTCCCGCATAGAATCGGAGAAATAACTGAGTCATGAATCACTCACCAGAAGGTAGCCTACGCCTCGAATGGACTTGATACGCTGCGGATCTGCGGGGTCGTCGCCGATGCGCTTTCGCAGGCGAGAGACACGCAGATCGATCGACCTGTCGAGTCCGTCGTATTTGAAACCGTTCAGTGTCTGATAGATGTGATCGCGGCTGAGCACCTGTCCGACATTGCTGGCGAGCAACCACATCAGATCGAACTCGGCGGTTGTGAGGCTGATTGGCTGGCCATTAAGTTGAAAGCTGCGTTGACCGGAATCGATGGTCATTCCTCCGACCGTGATCTGAGCCGGGGAATCCTGCTCACCGATTGCTGTACTCTGTCGCAAGTGTGCTCGCAGGCGGGCCAGCAGCATGCGGGGCTTGATGGGCTTGTGCATGTAGTCGTCGGCACCCACTTCAAGACCGACGATTTCATCCATTTCGTCACCCCGAGCCGTAAGAATCAGAATCGGCCCGCTGTAGCTCTGCCGAACGTTTCTGCAGACAGAAATCCCATCCATTCCCGGCAGATTAACATCCAGGATTACGGCATCCGCTGCTTCCTGCGGAATGCGATCCACCGCGGTGTCTCCGCGAGTTTCGATCATTACCTCGAACCCTTCGTCCGTGAGGTAGTCACGCATCATCGCGCCAAGGTCCTTATCGTCTTCCACAAGAAGGATACGAAAAGCCTGGGAAGAAGTCATACACATGAGCCGTCGTGGAGGAGTGTGGCTATGGAATTCCAGGAACGTGCGTCATGCTGCACGATGGAATCCGGCGGGCAGTACACAAGCTATACGATTCCACGCACCGTGGGAAATCGTCAGTCAGCCGAAAGCAATTGTTTCACGGCCTTTGAAAAGGC